>NZ_VLSR01000026.1:0-25084 GCF_007558235.1 Acinetobacter sp. RF15B
TTCGCAAGAGATGCGATGGATGTCTGGTGATTTGTAGTCATAAATTTTAGTCCCCACTTGTTTTTAAGTGGGGACTAAATTAAGGCTTATAGGATGAATTCATAAGGTGTGTTCAGCGGACGCTTACCCTAAATTACCCGAAGAGTATTAAGATTTCTAAGAATCGTGATTGTTGGTTTATTTGGGAAATTAATCAGTGGATTGAAGCAAAGATGATGGCTCATTAAGGATTGTGGGCTTCGACTACTTAAATTTTAGGTATTTTGAATAAAGCATATTTCAAAAATCTTAATTAATGGATTTAAATTACCATAAAAACCTTCAATATTGGCTTGAATCCATTGTTGTTGAGAGTCAATGCGAGACCAATCAATACCATAACCACAATGAGCAATCAGATGCTCAAAGAAAATCCGTTGTGTACGTCCATTACCTTCACGGAATGGGTGTATGACATTAAGCTCACAATACAAGTCGGCAAGTTGAGGAATCAGTTGTTGTGGTGCTAAGCCTTGAAAGTATTTTTTTTCTTGAAGCGGTTTGAGTAGTTTATTGGTTTCAATTTCAATACGGGAAAAATTACAAAAACGGGTGTCACCTTTGGAAATATCGATTTGTCTTAACTTTCCTGCCCAGTCGTATAAGTCGCCAAAGAGCTGCGCATGAATTGATTTTAAGTATTGTAAGTCGTAAGGTGGTTCAGCATATTCAATTAAGTTACTTGCCAATCCAGACAGTTCTAGTTCAGCTTGTTCTAAAATTTGTTCATCATGAATATTGAGTTTGTTCTTTAGGATATTTGTGCCAGGGTAACAATACAGGCTGTCACCCATTTCCCCATATTTATCCATACATGCACCTGACTAAGTTTCGGGTTGCGAATACTTCTTATATTTTTGCAAGATTTCAGCTTTACTTTGTTGATTTGTTTGAGCTGTCGTTGTAATGCCTTCAAGCTTTAGGCTGGCTTGATAGTTTTGCGCACGTGTCGCTTGAATATATTTTTTTTTCTGTTCAGTGGTTCTGAGCATTTCGAAACTCCATTGATGCTACACGTGAAGTAAGTATAGCAGAGAATCTTTTTGATCAATGCTGCATACACAGCATTTCAAAATGTAATACAACGGTATTGTTTCATGTAATAACAGAAAACTAAAAAAAAGTGGAAGAATTTTTAAAATTTAGACCACCCATGATAAGTAAACCATATGTATTTGTTGATAATTGTAATTTTGAGAAAATTTAGTTGATAAATTAAATGAATTTTAATATACAAAGATATGCTCATTTTTTATATCGATAAAAATGTTAAAATTTGACTATTTAGTAAAAAATATAGAGATATTTATGGGGCAATTTATCATGCCCTTTTGCTTTGAGCGACAAAATGTTCAATTTAAGATAGTAAAAATTAACTCAGAACTACTGAAAATCAAAAAGATTAAACAGAGCCAGAAAGTAGTAGTACAAGCAAAGTTCAAAATAATCTATGTGAAAATTTGGCAAAAAATATTGCTATTAATGCAAACGGAGCCATGCTTACGTGTACATTCTAATTATGTTGCAATCTTACAGTTGATACATAATCTTGATGATTTTATCGAAAAATCACAGCAACACTTGTGCTTTGAGAGAAAAGCTCAGAAAGAGCTGGATGCTAAATTTTTTGCTAGATTTTTTAAGCTGACAAAGAGTTCAATAAAAGATCAACTTTTACCAAATTGTTCAGATCGTAATGAATTTAACCAATGCAATTTGATAAAAAATTAAGCGAAAGCGAATATGCCAAAGATTGAAACAGAAGAGCAATTCTTAGATTTAGCAGAAAAATTCCAAAAAGATTATTGTTTATTACGCAATCATGTTGTGAATACACAATTTGTCGATCTATCAGATGATTTACGTGAAAAAGCCCATGCTCTATATAAGGAAGCACAACAGATATATGGCTATATATCTAGTTCTAGACAATTAGGTAAATATTATTATCTAGCTTCTTTAAGTTATTTTGCATGCCCGACTACTAGTAATACTCAAGAGCTGTCGTCTGAACGTTATTTGATTCTACAAGCGAGTTTTTTAACATATCGGCAGTATCAAGAATTTGCAAAAATTGATAAAGCTGAGAATAAGCAAAAACATGTTTGTGATCTCTTTCGCTATGTATCACGATATGTTCTGGATTCTAATCATGCTGAATTATTTCAAGAATGCAGTGAGCTACTAAATCGCTATGTCATGTACGAACGTAACTTGAAAAAGGAGGATCGTAATCAACTTTTTAATATTAAAGATTTCAAACAAGTACAAGCCATAGAGTATTTATCGGCTCTATTAATAATTTTTAAAAGACTTGATGATCGTCGTGTTGTTCATCGTCAGCGTAAGTCAAAAAAAAGTAAAGTTTTGCAATGGCCGACGAAAAATGAACTCAAAAAATTTCGTGAAATTAAAACGGGTAAGCAAGTAGATATTGGACATAACGCAAAGATCAGTATTTATGATGCCGCTCTTCACAAAGATGAAGAGGGTGAAGTTGATCTATTAGATCCTGAAATGGAGTTTTATTCAGAAGATGAAAAGTCTAAAAATTTAAATTATATACTCAGCGATAATGCGACGCATCTAATGCGGCATCGCCAGCGCCGTCATGCTCCTTTTGTTACAAATCCACATTATTTGGCGCCAGATATACTGAAGCAAATTGTTTATGTGTTGAGAACCGAGTTATCCGGGCACTGGAGGGATGCTGCAATCGCTGCAGCATGTTTATTGTCACTTTTGACGGGATTATCACCCGTCGCACTGATGGATTTTAACGAGCTTATTCAAGATGGAATTTTGATCCAGAATGGTTCAAGTAGACGTCGCGAATATTTACTCAAATTAAATCTTAAAATTACAGAGCAGAAGATTAAGAGCTTAAATCATGTGCGGTGGAATGAAGTGATGACACATCAACTACATTTACCTTCTGCTTGGTTTGACTATATAGAACAAGCATCGAATCCACTAATTTCATCAACACACATTAATACGAAACTTAAGAATTGGCTTGATAATCGGTTTGTAGGTTCGATCACTGTAGAAAAACTGCAGGCTCAATTATATTTTCATATATATTATGAAACATATAATGAATATCTTGCTCATGTAATTGCTGGGCGGGATAGTCAGCATCACATGCCTGGTATCTATTATGGCGGGCTACCGAAAACTCAACTCAGTAGCACATATCTAGCCTTTTTAGAAAAAGCACTTACACCACATTCCACACATTTTACTGAAGACACGGCTGAACTAAAAATATTGCAACAACAATTCAAAGTGCAATCTGCATTATCTATAGGAAGGATAGGGAGCCAACTGGCACTTGAACCCAATTTTGTGAAAGAGCAATTCCATATTTTACATAGACATTGTCACGAAAACATCCAAGAAGATAAGCACATTATTAATCAACTTAATGCATATGCGTGTTGGATGTGGCATATCAGTTTGTTGAGTTTGGCAAGTCGGCCTAAAAAAAACCTGTTGGGGAATTTGGATGATTATTGTGTTGAGCTCAAGCTTTTATATGTGAATGATAAAAAAAATAGTAAAGCAAGAAAAGATGGTCGTTTTATCCCTTTATCTGATTTTTTCATAAAAACACTGCAAAATTACACTGCCTTTTTAGAACAAATTATTGAAGCGTACGGTTCATTTTTTAGACAAGTCTTTGCAAAGAAGAAGATAACTGTAAATGATCTTTTTGGTAAGGTCATTTTTAGTAAAGATATCTTGCCGATAACTGTCAAAGAATGGCAGAGCAGGAAAATTAAGTTAATCCCTTTATCGAGAAAATGGGTGAATTCATATATGCAAGGAGTCTTTCCAAAGAATATGTATTCGAATTGGTTACGTCATTTTGACATGAACTTTTTGATGCATGAGCAGCAAGAGGGTAAACCAGCATTAGCTTTTCACTTAATTCAGGCCCTGTATGGTCATGACCAACGTGACCGAGAGGCTTTTCATCCGCATTCTTCACTTATCCCGAATGTCTATGTACAGCAAGCCCGCCAGCAATTGCAAGATAATGTCAAATCTTTATCGATTAAACACTTAGAGCGAAAATAGTTGTATGCAAAAAATCAAAGAACTAATAAAACCACAACTAGATGATCTATTTGTTGATATTCATAAAATGGTGAAAAAGTCGCTAGATAGACAGCCTTCTCCACCTGAAGTATTGACGAAAGAAATGCAGCAAAAACTTGATCAGCTGATCGCTGAAAAATGGCATGACATTAAAGATAGTGTTGATTGTTTGAGTCAAAAGTTGAGCCGAGACGAACAATCAAAACTGATGCAATTTACTGAAGATGAATTTAATAAAAGAAGGAAGCAATTCAACCAGAATGTAGATAAAAAATCATACAGAATTAAGCTAAATCCACATACTAAACGGATCGTACTGCCTAGAAAAATTGAGAGTACAGAGTCACGGTTAGAACAGGGGCATCTACATATCCATGTACTTAAGGAATTAAGGCAGTATTGGCAAGATTCATTTGAATATTGGAATGAACCAAAGTACTTATGGGGAAATTTATGCTTAAGTTTTATATATATTTCAGGCTGTGCAGATGAACAGCATTTGATTGCTATTCAGAAGCAATTGCAGGAGGCCATTGAGCTTGGTACAGATCTGAATTGTTTTCGGTTATACCATTCGGACTACAAAAAAATCACTAATCCATTGTTACTACATTATCGTGTTGAAAACTCTCAATATGGCAACGATGTAGAACAGGGAAAGTTGTACCAATGGAAACATGTTTTTTTTAACCCATATGCGCAGTTCATTTTGCAATATTTAAAAAAGTTGAAAGCTACTCAGAAAGAATTTTGTCTGCAACATTCAGTTGAAGATTGTATTTTAGAAAGCTTGAGTAAGATAGGCAGGAAAAAAAGTCTTGGGGATCTGCAATATCAAATTAAACGCCGTGGATTTCGTGCATTTAATGATGTGCAAATGGTACTCGAATTTAATCCAAACCTCAGCATAGATATATTTTTGAGTAATGTGCTTCAGCAAGAGATTAATACTGTTGCTTTAAGGCCATCCGAATTTAGATTGCTGTGGAATAATGATTACAATCAAGTCACAGAAGCAGATAATCGCCCTATTCATTTTGAACAAGAGCAGTTACTTCCTGAAGTTCCGACTGTTCAAAGCAAATTACAAACGATTCCGTATGAGTTGATGTTGTTTGGTCAAAAGAAACGTAAAGGTCAAAAAGTTGAGCGTTTAGATAAAAAGAGGAATAAAGAAGAACGCACGCTACGTTTTTGGCAAGAAACTAGAAGGGTGTTAGAGGAGAAGATAGTTGATGCTAATACGGAGGAAAAGTCTTTAATTGATGCTCAACTACGCTTAATTCACTGGTTAATGCATTTAAAAAAACGAGGGCTTCAATTATCAACTATTGAAAGCTACTTAGGATCGTTTGGCAAAGAATTTATATTTGAGATTTGGCTCAATAAATTAGATTTAAAGCAACAATCCATAGATGACTATGAGGATTTATATCGGCAGCTATTGAAATACAGCAGTGAACGTGATGAAAAAGCAGTTCAACGAGATTCGGTGAAAGGAAAAACCTCTCGTAAGATGCACCAAAGCGCAGAATACCGTTTTGGTCGCCTAAAAGATTTTCATCAATTCTGTATAGAGAATTATGATGCTCCAGGGGTATTGGTGTTACAGAATTCAAGTTTTAAGCATTTACAAATTTGCAATGCACGGCTAGTGAGTCCTTTGCTATTTGGCAAATTATTGGAAAAACTAGAAAATTTAAGTCAAGAGCCAACGGCATCAGAGTGGGTCGATCATCTGAGTTGTTTAAAGCTGATGTATTTACTAAGTTATAGAACTGGACTTCGATTAAATGAAGTTCGTTGTCTTAAAATACAAGATATTATTTGCCCAGAGCTACTTTATAAAGAAAAAGAAAATACAGTTTTTAATAATATCACGCTTCATATCCAAGACAATTCATATCGCCGTCTGAAAACGCGAAGTGCGAATCGTCAAATACCATTGAAAATTGCATTGTCAGAACATGAGTTTTTAGTAGTACAACGTTACATACAACATCGTTATGAGCAATATTTGGTTAATCAGCAGGATGATCTACTTTTTAGTGTGAATCATCGTGTATTAACTGATCAATGTATCAGCAAAATTACAGTAGATTTGTTTAGTCAAATATTAGGTATGCATCATGGCTTTAGTTTTCATACATTACGCCACAGTGCTGCTAACTATCTAGCAATAACTTTGCTCGGTTCAAAAGAAATGATCAAGACCTACACAGATTGTCCTTGGGTAAAAGCAAAAAAGATGAGGGATTTATTGTTTGGTATGAAAGCACGTGCTCAAGAAGAGATTATTCAACATAAATGGCAGGTGCTCGCCTCTTGGATGGGGCATAGCAGTATTGAGCAAACGGCTTCAAATTACCTTCATGTTTTGGATTTATTAGCAGTCGATCGAATTTATAATTCGCCGTGTATCATTTCAAAAAAAGTATTAGAACAGTGTTTTAGTCCAGTGAAGTCAAGTACAGACTACATAAACCTAAATCGTTATACTCAGCAGCAGAAATGGTTTAATTCTTATCAGCAAACACAGCCAGTTACGATGGCTGGCCGACAAGAAAAGAAGTTTAGTATAGAGAAGAGTACTCTGACACCTTTTCAACGTTTGATAAGTTTTAGAGAAGGTCGTTTAAGCGAAGATACCCAAGCTCAAGAATGGATGCAACGATGTCAATGGATGAGCACTAAATGGATGGATCGCCAAAAATTTAATTTAAAAACGAATTATGTTTATAGTAAGAATTTAGAAGAGAGTTGGTTTGATGAACTTTACGAAAAGGCTAAAAAACTGACTCGTCCAGATGAAATAATTCCTCTCCTTGATTTTCATTATAAAGATGATAGGCAGCAAGATGCACTGAAAGAAAAGAACATGGTTAAGGCGCTTAAAATATTATTATTATTTGGAAAACTGCGTAAGAATTTTCTACATTTTCAATGCCGAATGAAAGGTGATGAGCAACAAATTGTTAATTTTATTACTGGTATAGAGCCAATGTTAGGAGATCATCTGTATTTAGAAAAACAAAACTACCCAGTTAATTTGGATGCTCCTGAGCGAACCGTTAAATTTAGTTTTCAAAGAGTTGTCGGCTCTAACAAAAAAAATGTTACTCCGCTGGTTATATTTAATTTAATGTTAAAAATGATGCAAAAAGATGAACTCTGGATCAAATAGCCTAAGCAAACTGAAAAGGGGGAATTGTTTAAAAATCTCTCTGGTTATAAGTAAACTGTCTTTATGAAAAGCATCATACTAACTTTGATTCATAATAAAGGGAATTTAAAAGCTTTAGCATCACAATTTGGTCACTGGATTTTAGACAATAGTGTAAAGATTAGCACTTTGGTAAATCGATGAGCTAAAGTGTTGTAGTCCAAACTCGATCTGACAATTACCCATTTTTTAGTGTGCCCGTCAGGTTAAATTTGAACTGAATTTTTCTCAGCCCAAATTCATTTCCAATCAAGTTATGTTTCAAGTGGCGTGCGAACACTGTGTGGGCGGACAATAAAGTCTTAAACTGAACAAAATAGATCTAAACTATGACAATAAAGTCTTAAACTAGACAGAATAGTTGTAAACTGAAATCAGTCCAGTTATGCTGTGAAAAAGCATACTGGACTTTTGTTATGGCTAAAGCAAACTCTTCATTTTCTGAAGTGCAAATTGCCCGTCGTATTAAAGAGGGGCGTGGCCAAGGGCATGGTAAAGACTATATTCCATGGCTAACAGTACAAGAAGTTCCTTCTTCAGGTCGTTCCCACCGTATTTATTCTCATAAGACGGGACGAGTCCATCATTTGCTATCTGACTTAGAGCTTGCTGTTTTTCTCAGTCTTGAGTGGGAGAGCAGCGTGCTAGATATACGCGAGCAGTTCCCCTTATTACCTAGTGATACCAGGCAGATTGCAATAGATAGTGGTATTAAGCATCCTGTTATTCGTGGTGTAGATCAGGTTATGTCTACTGATTTTTTAGTGGACTGCAAAGATGGTCCTTTTGAGCAGTTTGCTATTCAAGTCAAACCTGCAGCAGCCTTACAAGACGAGCGTACCTTAGAAAAACTAGAACTAGAGCGTCGCTATTGGCAGCAAAAGCAAATTCCTTGGTTCATTTTTACTGATAAAGAAATAAATCCCGTAGTAAAAGAAAATATTGAATGGCTTTATTCAGTGAAAACAGAAGAAGTTTCTGCGGAGCTTTTAGCACAACTATCCCCATTGGCCCATATCCTGCAAGAAAAAGGAGATGAAAACATTATCAATGTCTGTAAGCAGGTTGATATTGCTTATGATTTGGAGTTAGGCAAAACATTGAGTGAGATACGAGCCTTAACCGCAAATGGTTTTATTAAGTTCAATATTTATAAGTCTTTCAGGGCAAATAAGTGTGCAGATCTCTGTATTAGCCAAGTAGTGAATATGGAGGAGTTGCGCTATGTGGCAAATTAATGAGGTTGTGCTATTTGATAATGATCCGTATCGCATTTTGGCTATAGAGGATGGCCAAGTTGTCTGGATGCAAATAAGCGCTGATAAAGGAGTTCCACAAGCTAGGGCTGAGTTGTTGCTAATGCAGTATTTAGATGAAGGCCGCTTAGTTAGAACTGATGACCCTTATGTACATCTTGATTTAGAAGAGCCGTCTGTAGATTCTGTCAGCTTCCAGAAGCGCGAGGAGGATTATCGAAAAATTCTTCCTATTATTAATAGTAAGGATCGTTTCGACCCTAAAGTCAGAAGCGAACTCGTTGAGCATGTGGTCCAAGAACATAAGGTTACTAAGGCTACAGTTTATAAGTTGTTACGCCGTTACTGGCAGCGTGGTCAAACGCCTAATGCATTAATTCCTGACTACAAAAACAGCGGTGCACCAGGGGAAAGACGTTCAGCGACAGGAACAGCAAAGATTGGCCGAGCCAGAGAATATGGTAAGGGTGAAGGAACCAAGGTAACGCCCGAGATTGAACGCCTTTTTAGGTTGACCATAGAAAAGCACCTGTTAAATCAAAAAGGTACAAAGACCACCGTTGCCTATAGACGATTTGTGGACTTGTTTGCTCAGTATTTTCCTCGCATTCCCCAAGAGGATTACCCAACACTACGTCAGTTTCGTTATTTTTATGATCGAGAATACCCTAAAGCTCAGCGCTTAAAGTCTAGAGTTAAAGCAGGGGTATATAAAAAAGACGTACGACCCTTAAGTAGTACAGCCACTTCTCAGGCGTTAGGCCCTGGGAGTCGTTATGAGATTGATGCCACGATTGCTGATATTTATTTAGTGGATCATCATGATCGCCAAAAAATCATAGGAAGACCAACGCTTTACATTGTGATTGATGTGTTTAGTCGGATGATCACGGGCTTTTATATCGGCTTTGAAAATCCGTCTTATGTGGTGGCGATGCAGGCTTTTGTAAATGCTTGCTCTGACAAAACGGCCATTTGTGCCCAGCATGATATTGAGATTAGTAGCTCAGACTGGCCGTGTGTAGGTTTGCCAGATGTGTTGCTAGCGGACCGTGGCGAATTAATGAGTCATCAGGTCGAAGCCTTAGTTTCTAGTTTTAATGTGCGAGTGGAAAGTGCTCCACCTAGACGTGGCGATGCTAAAGGCATAGTGGAAAGCACTTTTAGAACACTACAAGCCGAGTTTAAGTCCTTTGCACCTGGCATTGTAGAGGGCAGTCGGATCAAAAGCCATGGTGAAACAGACTATAGGTTAGATGCATCTCTGTCGGTATTTGAGTTCACACAAATTATTTTGCGTACGATCTTATTCAGAAATAACCATCTGGTGATGGATAAATACGATCGAGATGCTGATTTTCCTACAGATTTACCGTCTATTCCTGTCCAGCTATGGCAATGGGGTATGCAGCATCGTACAGGTAGTTTAAGGGCTGTGGAGCAAGAGCAGTTGCGAGTAGCGTTACTGCCTCGCCGAAAGGTCTCTATTTCTTCATTTGGCGTTAATTTGTGGGGTTTGTATTACTCGGGGTCAGAGATTCTGCGTGAGGGTTGGTTGCAGCGGAGCACTGATATAGCTAGACCTCAACATTTAGAAGCGGCTTATGACCCAGTGCTGGTTGATACGATTTATTTGTTTCCGCAAGTTGGCAGCCGTGTATTTTGGCGCTGTAATCTGACGGAACGTAGTCGGCAGTTTAAAGGTCTCTCATTTTGGGAGGTTTGGGATATACAAGCACAAGAAAAACACAATAAAGCCAATGCGAAGCAGGATGAGTTAACTAAACGCAGGGAGCTTGAGGCGTTTATTCAGCAAACCATTCAGAAAGCGAATAAGTTAACGCCCAGTACTACTGAGCCCAAATCAACACGCATTAAGCAGATTAAAACTAATAAAAAAGAAGCCGTGACCTCGGAGCGTAAAAAACGTGCGGAGCATTTGAAGCCAAGCTCTTCAGGTGATGAGGCTAAAGTTATTCCTTTCAACGCAGTGGAAGCGGATGATCAAGAAGATTACAGCCTACCCACATACGTGCCTGAATTATTTCAGGATCCACCAGAAAAGGATGAGTCATGAGTGCTACCCGGATTCAAGCAGTTTATCGTGATACGGGGGTAGAGGCTTATCGTGATAATCCTTTTATCGAGGCCTTACCACCATTACAAGAGTCAGTGAATAGTGCTGCATCACTGAAATCCTCTTTACAGCTTACTTCCTCTGACTTGCAAAAGTCCCGTGTTATCAGAGCTCATACCATTTGTCGTATTCCAGATGACTATTTTCAGCCATTAGGTACGCATTTGCTACTAAGTGAGCGTATTTCGGTCATGATTCGAGGTGGCTACGTAGGCAGAAATCCTAAAACAGGAGATTTACAAAAGCATTTACAAAATGGTTATGAGCGTGTTCAAACGGGAGAGTTGGAGACATTTCGCTTTGAGGAGGCACGATCTACGGCACAAAGCTTATTGTTAATTGGTTGTTCTGGTAGTGGGAAGACGACCTCTCTTCATCGTATTCTAGCCACGTATCCTCAGGTGATTTACCATCGTGAACTCAATGTAGAGCAGGTGGTGTATTTGAAAATAGACTGCTCGCATAATGGTTCGCTAAAAGAAATCTGCTTGAATTTTTTCAGAGCGTTGGATCGAGCCTTGGGCTCGAACTATGAGCGTCGTTATGGCTTAAAACGTCATGGTATAGAAACCATGTTGGCTTTGATGTCGCAAATAGCCAATGCACATGCTTTAGGGTTGTTGGTTATTGATGAAATTCAGCATTTAAGCCGCTCTCGTTCGGGTGGATCTCAAGAGATGCTGAACTTTTTTGTGACGATGGTGAATATTATTGGCGTACCAGTGATGTTGATTGGTACCCCTAAAGCACGAGAGATTTTTGAGGCTGATTTGCGGTCTGCACGTAGAGGGGCAGGGTTTGGAGCTATATTCTGGGATCCTATACAACAAACGCAACGTGGAAAGCCCAATCAAGAGTGGATCGCTTTTACGGATAATCTTTGGCAATTACAGCTTTTACAACGCAAAGATGCGCTGTTATCGGATGAGGTCCGTGATGTGTGGTATGAGCTAAGCCAAGGAGTGATGGACATTGTAGTAAAACTTTTTGTACTCGCTCAGCTCCGTGCGCTAGCTTTAGGCAATGAGCGTATTACCGCTGGTTTATTGCGGCAAGTGTATCAAGATGAGTTAAAGCCTGTGCACCCCATGCTAGAGGCATTACGCTCGGGTATCCCAGAACGCATTGCTCGTTATTCTGATCTAGTCGTTCCCGAGATTGATAAACGGTTAATCCAACTTCAGCTAGATATCGCAGCGATACAAGAACAAACACCAGAAGAAAAAGCCCTTCAAGAGTTAGATACCGAAGATCAGCGTCATTTATATCTGATGCTGAAAGAGGATTACGATTCAAGCCTGTTAATTCCCACTATTAAAAAAGCGTTTAGCCAGAATCCAACGATGACAAGACAAAAGTTACTGCCTCTTGTTTTGCAGTGGTTGATGGAAGGCGAAACGGTAGTGTCAGAACTAGAAAAGCCCTCCAAGAGTAAAAAGGTTTCGGCTATAAAGGTAGTCAAGCCCAGCGACTGGGATAGCTTGCCTGATACGGATTTACGTTATATCTATTCACAACGCCAACCTGAAAAAACCATGCATGAACGGTTAAAAGGGAAAGGGGTAATAGTGGATATGGCGAGCTTATTTAAACAAGCAGGTTAGCCATGAGAAACTTTCCTGTTCCGTACTCGAATGAGCTGATTTATAGCACTATTGCACGGGCAGGCGTTTATCAAGGGATTGTTAGTCCTAAGCAGCTGTTGGATGAGGTGTATGGCAACCGCAAGGTGGTCGCTACCTTAGGTCTGCCCTCGCATTTAGGTGTGATAGCAAGACATCTACATCAAACAGGACGTTACGCTGTTCAGCAGCTTATTTATGAGCATACCTTATTCCCTTTATATGCTCCGTTTGTAGGCAAGGAGCGCCGAGACGAAGCTATTCGGTTAATGGAGTACCAAGCGCAAGGTGCGGTGCATTTAATGCTAGGAGTCGCTGCTTCTAGAGTTAAGAGCGATAACCGCTTTAGATACTGCCCTGATTGCGTTGCTCTTCAGCTAAATAGGTATGGGGAAGCCTTTTGGCAACGAGATTGGTATTTGCCCGCTTTGCCATATTGTCCAAAACACGGTGCTTTAGTCTTCTTTGATAGAGCTGTAGATGATCACCGACATCAATTTTGGGCTTTGGGTCATACTGAGCTGCTTTCAGACTACCCCAAAGACTCCCTATCTCAATTAACAGCACTAGCTGCTTATATAGCCCCTCTGTTAGATGCTCCACGAGCGCAAGAGCTTTCCCCAAGCCTTGAGCAGTGGACGCTGTTTTATCAGCGCTTAGCGCAGGATCTAGGGCTAACCAAAAGCAAGCACATTCGTCATGACTTGGTGGCGGAGAGAGTGAGGCAGACTTTTAGTGATGAGGCACTAGAGAAACTGGATTTAAAGTTGGCAGAGAACAAGGACACGTGTTGGCTGAAAAGTATATTCCGTAAGCATAGAAAAGCCTTTAGTTATTTACAGCATAGTATTGTGTGGCAAGCCTTATTGCCAAAACTAACGGTTATAGAAGCGCTACAGCAGGCAAGTGCTCTTACTGAGCACTCTATAACGACAAGACCTGTTAGCCAGTCTGTGCAACCTAACTCTGAAGATTTATCTGTTAAGCATAAAGACTGGCAGCAACTAGTGCATAAATACCAAGGAATTAAGGCGGCAAGACAGTCTTTAGAGGGTGGGGTGCTATACGCTTGGCTTTACCGACATGACAGGGATTGGCTAGTTCACTGGAATCAACAGCATCAACAAGAGCGTCTGGCACCCGCCCCTAGAGTTGATTGGAACCAAAGAGATCGAATTGCTGTACGACAACTATTAAGAATCATAAAGCGTCTAGATAGTAGCCTTGATCACCCAAGAGCGACATCGAGCTGGCTGTTAAAGCAAACTCCTAACGGAACCTCTCTTGCAAAAAATCTACAGAAACCGCCTTTGGTAGCGCTTTGCTTAAAGCGTTACTCAGAGAGTGTGGAAGATTATCAAATTAGACGGATTAGCCAAGCTTTTATTAAGCTTAAACAGGAAGATGTTGAGCTTAGGCGCTGGCGATTATTAAGAAGTGCAACGTTATCTAAAGAGCGGATAACTGAGGAAGCACAAAGATTCTTGGAAATGGTTTATGGGGAAGAGTGAGTGGTTAGGCTAGCTACATTTAATGACAATGTGCAGGTTGTACATATTGGTCATTTATTCCGTAACTCGGGTCATAAGGAGTGGCGTATTTTTGTTTGGTTTAATCCAATGCAAGAACGGAAATGGACTCGATTTACTCATTTGCCTTTATTAAGTCGAGCTAAGGTGGTTAACAGTACAACAAAGCAAATAAATAAGGCGGATCGTGTGATTGAGTTTGAAGCATCGGATCTTCAACGAGCCAAAATAATCGATTTTCCTAATCTCTCGTCCTTTGCTTCCGTACGCAACAAGGATGGAGCGCAGAGTTCATTTATTTACGAAGCTGAAACACCATATAGCAAGACTCGTTATCACATCCCACAGTTAGAGCTAGCTCGGTCATTATTTTTAATTAACTCCTATTTCTGTCGAAGCTGTTTGAGCAGTACCGCTTTACAGCAAGAGTTCGACGTTCAGTATGAGGTTGAGCGAGATCATTTAGAGATAAGGATCTTACCCAGTTCATCGTTTCCTAAAGGGGCGTTAGAGCAGTCGGCCGTAGTGCAGCTTTTGGTTTGGTTGTTTTCGGATCAAGATGTTATGGATTCGTATGAAAGTATTTTTAGGCACTATCAACAAAATAGAGAAATTAAGAACGGCGTTGAAAGCTGGTGCTTTAGCTTTGACCCTCCGCCCATGCAGGGTTGGAAATTACATGTAAAAGGACGTTCTTCTAACGAGGATAAGGATTATTTAGTTGAGGAAATAGTAGGTTTAGAAATCAACGCTATGCTTCCTAGCACAACAGCTATTAGCCATGCCTCTTTTCAGGAAAAGGAGGCAGGTGATGGTAGTACGCAGCACATAGCGGTTTCAACAGAGTCAGTTGTTGATGATGAGCATCTACAGTTGGACGATGAGGAAACAGCCAATATAGACACAGACACACGAGTCATAGAGGCTGAGCCGACATGGATAAGTTTTAGTAGACCTAGTCGAATTGAAAAATCTCGCAGGGCAAGAAAAAGTAGCCAAACTATTTTAGAAAAAGAAGAAGCAACAACAAGTGAAAATAGTAATTTGGTTAGTACTGATGAGCCACACTTAGGTGGTGTCCTAGCAGCGGCAGATGTGGGTGGGAAGCAGGATGCAACCAATTACAACTCTATTTTTGCTAATCGATTTGCTGCTTTTGATGAGCTACTTTCAATTCTAAAAACTAAATTTGCATGTCGGGTGCTTTTTGAAGAAACCTTGGTTTTGCCAAAAGTTGGGCGTAGCCGATTACATCTGTGTAAAGATGGCTCACCAAGAGTGATTAAAGCCGTTGGGGTGCAACGTAATGGCAGTGAATTTGTATTGCTAGAGGTGGATGCATCGGATGGGGTGAAAATGCTTTCTACCAAAGTGTTGAGTGGCGTTGATAGCGAAACATGGCGGAATGATTTTGAAAAGATACGGCGTGGAGTGGTGAAGAGCTCATTGAATTGGCCAAATAGTTTGTTTGATCAATTATATGGACAAGACGGGCATAGAGGGGTGAATCATCCAAAGGGGTTGGGGGAGCTGCAAGTATCGAGAGAGGATATGGAAGGGTGGGCTGAGAGAGTGGTTAGAGAGCAATTTACGCATTAAAGGAATGACTGAAAGAGCCTGTAAACCCTTTTGTGTAAGTGCTTTTGCCGGTCAGTTAAAGGTGGCCATTTAAACGGTCACCAAATTCGATCATAAAACGGTTCATGGCCGGCTTCCAGTTGCGGATCGGCATCGTCCATTTCTTGGTCGCCGCCTGGATAGCCAGGTACACCACCTTCATCGCTGATTCGTCCGTAGGGAACACCTTGAGTTCATATTAATGGAATTTTCTACAAATAGCCTCCGTGGTTTTGAGGGGGGATTACAGACGATCCATAGTAGTAATCCAATGAGTTCTTGAGCGCGGCGACATGTTTGGACGCCTTGGCAAAAATTAGAGCCTGCTTGAAGTGCAGGCGAGCACGTGCTTGGACGATTGATCCATTCGCGGTCAAAAACTCAATCTTGGATGACAGCGTGTCAGGAAATCCAATATCGAAGTCCCGCCCCGTGTCAAAGTAGGGCATTTCATGATCAAAGGACGAAGCTTCCCAGGCCACTTCCCTAATATTCCAGCCGCTAGAAACAAGATTTCGTACGACTTCATCAACTTTTTTGCTTTCCAACTTGTCACAAAGTGCATAGGCAAGAGCTTTGGCGGCAGACACGTGCGTTTCCTCTTAAACATAGGTCGAACGGATACCCGAGGCAAAGCGGAGCATTAGTCCCAAAGCATCTCCGGTAGATCCGGAGGCTCCATACTGAAGGCATGGCATCTTGGGCATTGATATTTGAAACTTCTCTCTAGATAGCAGGGATTTCTTGGCCTTGCCTCATGCTGATAGCTTGTAAATATCACACGATCCTTAGCCCCACAAAGTGAGCATACTCCGTAGCTTTCATTTATAGAAATCGTCGTTAGATTGTCGCAGCATGTGCACGTTCCGACTATTTGCTCAGGAAGCATCGCCATACCTTGGCCTAGGTAAAGAAGATCAGACTCGTAGCCACATCGGTGGCAACTGAGCTTGTACGCAATGCCCATCTGGTTGTCTCACCTGAATCGTAACGTCAGAGCTATTCATCCATCCATTCGGCATCAATGTATGCCACTAAGCCGACCAGCTGACCGTTTGGACTGAAGTATGTTGCCTGCACCCCACTTGACATCTCATCAATACCACCGCACTGCGCTAGGCGCCGGTCCCACTTGCCCACAGAAGCGTCAGGATCGGCTGAGTTCCCCAAGACCCTTGTGAGCCATGCCTCCTTTAACTCAACCTCTCGAATGATTGCGTCGGCCAGCTCCTCCGCGTTATCTAGTTCGACATAGTCTGGAATTCGGACGTACGTTCTGAACACAGCTGGATACTTACTTGGGCGATTGTCATACATGACATCAACAATGTACCCGTTTGTGTAACCGTCTCTTGGAGGTTCGTATGACACTAGTGGTTCCCCTCAGCTTGCGACTAGATGTTGAGGCCTAACATTTTATTAGAGAGCAGGCTAGTTGCTTAGATACATGATCTTCAGGCCGTTATCTGTCAGGGCAAGCGAAAATTGGCCATTTATGACGACCAATGCCCCGCAGAAGCTCCCATCTTTGCCGCCATAGACGCCGCGCCCCCCTTTTGGGGTGTAGAACATCCTTTTGCCAGATGTGGAAAAGAAGTTCGTTGTCCCATTGTTGGCAATGACGTAGTAGCCGGCGAAAGTGCGAGACCCATTTGCGCTATATATAAGCCTACGATTTCCGTTGCGACTATTGTCGTAATTGGATGAACTATTATCGTAGTTGCTCTCAGAGTTGTCGTAATTTGATGGACTATTGTCGTAATTGCTTATGGAGTTGTCGTAGTTGCTTGGAGAAATGTCGTAGTTGGATGGGGAGTAGTCATAGGGAAGACGAGCTTCATCCACTAAAACAATTGGCAGGTCAGCAAGTGCCTGCCCCGATGCCATCGCAAGTACGAGGCTTAGAACCACCTTCAACAGATCGCGCATAGTCTTCCCCAGCTCTCTAACGCTTGAGTTAAGCCGCGCCGCGAAGCGGCGTCGGCTTGAACGAATTGTTAGACATTATTTGCCGACTACCTTGGTGATCTCGCCTTTCACGTAGTGAACAAATTCTTCCAACTGATCTGCGCGCGAGGCCAAGCGATCTTCTTGTCCAAGATAAGCCTGCCTAGCTTCAAGTATGACGGGCTGATACTGGGCCGGCAGGCGCTCCATTGCCCAGTCGGCAGCGACATCCTTCGGCGCGATTTTGCCGGTTACTGCGCTGTACCAAATGCGGGACAACGTAAGCACTACATTTCGCTCATCGCCAGCCCAGTCGGGCGGCGAGTTCCATAGCGTTAAGGTTTCATTTAGCGCCTCAAATAGATCCTGTTCAGGAACCGGATCAAAGAGTTCCTCCGCCGCTGGACCTACCAAGGCAACGCTATGTTCTCTTGCTTTTGTCAGCAAGATAGCCAGATCAATGTCGATCGTGGCTGGCTCGAAGATACCTGCAAGAATGTCATTGCGCTGCCATTCTCCAAATTGCAGTTCGCGCTTAGCTGGATAACGCCACGGAATGATGTCGTCGTGCACAACAATGGTGACTTCTACAGCGCGGAGAATCTCGCTCTCTCCAGGGGAAGCCGAAGTTTCCAAAAGGTCGTTGATCAAAGCTCGCCGCGTTGTTTCATCAAGCCTTACGGTCACCGTAACCAGCAAATCAATATCACTGTGTGGCTTCAGGCCGCCATCCACTGCGGAGCCGTACAAATGTACGGCCAGCAACGTCGGTTCGAGATGGCGCTCGATGACGCCAACTACCTCTGATAGTTGAGTCGATACTTCGGCGATCACCGCTTCCCTCATGATGTTTAACTCCTGAATTAAGCCGCGCCGCGAAGCGGTGTCGGCTTGAATGAATTGTTAGGCGTCATCCTGTGCTCCCGAGAACCAGTACCAGTACATCGCTGTTTCGTTCGAGACTTGAGGTCTAGTTTTATACGTGAACAGGTCAATGCCGCCGAGAGTAAAGCCACATTTTGCGTACAAATTGCAGGCAGGTACATTGTTCGTTTGTGTCTCTAATCGTATGCCAAGGAGCTGTCTGCTTAGTGCCCACTTTTTCGCAAATTCGATGAGACTGTGCGCGACTCCTTTGCCTCGGTGCGTGTGCGACACAACAATGTGTTCGATAGAGGCTAGATCGTTCCATGTTGAGTTGAGTTCAATCTTCCCGACAAGCTCTTGGTCGATGAATGCGCCATAGCAAGCAGAGTCTTCATCAGAGTCATCATCCGAGATGTAATCCTTCCGGTAGGGGCTCACACTTCTGGTAGATAGTTCAAAGCCTTGGTCGGATAGGTGCACATCGAACACTTCACGAACAATGAAATGGTTCTCAGCATCCAATGTTTCCGCCACCTGCTCAGGGATCACCGAAATCTTCATATGACGCCTAACGCCTGGCACAGCGGATCGCAAACCTGGCGCGGCTTTTGGTACAAAAGGCGTGACAGGTTTGCGAATCCGTTGCTGCCACTTGTTAACCCTTTTGCCAGATTTGGTAACTATAATTTATGTTAGAGGCGAAGTCTTGGGTAAAAACTGGCCTAAAATTGCTGGGGATTTCAGGAAAGTAAACATCACCTTCCGGCTCGATGTCTATTGTAGATATATGTAGTGTATCTACTTGATCGATCAGGCTTTTGTATATCTCCCCACCACCTGAAACAATGACATGATCCGTTATTTTCTTTAGGTTGGTTAAAGCATCTTTAATTGATGGAAAGATCAATACGTTCTCATTGTCAGATGTAAAACTTGAACGTGTTACGACCGCATACTTTCGGTTGGGTAATGCTCCCATTGATTCAAAAGTCTTGCGTCCAACCAACAGCCATTGGTTATAGGTAATAGCTTTAAACAGGAGCTGTTCACCTTTGGCACTCCATGGAATATCAGGGCCATTCCCGATAACTCCATTCTTCGATATAGCTACCATTAGTGATAGTTTCACAATTCTTCCTCAGAGGTTAACATTTTATTAGTAAGCATGCTCGTTTTGTCACCCGCTGATGCTTACCGTTAATTAATATAATCACTTGTATTAAATAGACTTTCTTTAAAAATACAAGACACTCTGTTATTACAAATCGTGCATGCCGTCTATCCTGCTTGCACGATGCACATTATCTCACCCAAAGAACTCATAACATTTTAATTTATTTAGCATTAAATTAAAACTCTACCGGTAAACAAGCATCTCTAGGCGTAAAAAACAGGCACTTTTTTAAATCCCAGCTAGAATAGGCTGTATAGGCAGACAGTTGCAAGACAAGGAGCGTTTTATGTCTAACAGTCCATTTTTAAATTCTATACGCACGGATATGCGACAAAAAGGTTATGCGCTGAAAACTGAAAAAACTTACCTGCACTGGATTAAGCGTTTTATTCTGTTTCACAAAAAACGTCATCCTCAGACCATGGGCAGTGAAGAGGTCAGGCTGTTTTTATCCAGCTTAGCAAACAGCAGACATGTAGCCATAAACACGCAGAAAATCGCTTTAAATGCCCTAGCTTTTTTGTACAACAGGTTTTTACAACAGCCGTTGGGCGATATTGATTATATCCCTGCAAGCAAGCCTAGACGGCTACCCTCTGTTATCTCTGCAAATGAAGTGCAACGCATTTTGCAGGTTATGGATACTCGCAACCAAGTTATTTTTACGCTGCTGTATGGTGCAGGTTTGCGCATTAATGAATGCTTGCGTTTGCGGGTTAAAGATTTTGATTTTGATAATGGCTGCATCACTGTGCATGACGGTAAGGGTGGGAAAAGCAGAAACAGCCTACTGCCCACGCGCCTAATCCCAGCAATAAAATAACTCATTGAGCAAGCGCGGCTTATTCAGCAAGACGACAACTTACAAGGCGTAGGGCCATCGCTGCCTTTTGCTTTAGATCACAAATACCCTTCTGCTTATCGACAAGCGGCGTGGATGTTTGTCTTTCCCTCCAGCACGCTCTGCAACCACCCGTATAACGGCAAATTATGCCGCCATCATCTGCATGACTCCGTTGCGCGAAAGGCATTGAAGGCAGCCGTACAAAAAGCAGGCATCGTTAGCAAGCGTGTCACTTGTCATACATTTCGTCACTCGTTTGCTACGCATCTATTACAAGCGGGGCGTGATATTCGCACTGTGCAAGAACTCTTAGGGCATAACGATGTTAAGACCACGCAAATCTATACGCATGTGTTGGGTCAGCATTTTGCCGGCACCACCAGTCCTGCGGATGGACTGATGCTACTTATCAATCAGTAAAAGTAGATAAATATCTTTATGTAGCCCTGAGTAGCCCCTGATACTTTTTATGGTGAAAAAGATAAACAATCATAGAGGGGATAAATATGAGCCAGTTCTACCATTGTTCAGATAAGTTTAAGCAAGATACTGTCAATCACAGTGACCATTCATGGTCATTACACTTCCTCCAGTTGCCAGACAATGCCTAACATAAAAACGCAAAAGCCCAAAAGTCAGAGCTTAGGTGTTCTAGGCGTTTTCTAAGCGCTGAAGAAATACGTCTTACCGTAGATTGCGTGCGTTTCTGAAGCACATTTTCCTTATACATGGCTTTATCCCAGGCAGCTTCATCAAGCTCTTGGAGTAACAAGCCAGTAATAATGCGACACTCTCGGGTTTGTAGCGAGCCGCTGGTGAGATCGGAGTTATAGCGGAAAGGGGTCATTTGTAATTATTTGTGGGTGGAGGATAGTTAACTTATTATTGTAGTTGGAAGAGGCTGCTTTCCAAACATTAGCACCTCGTAATGCTTGTTACTGTATATTAATTTATGCTCTTAGCGCATGTTAATGGGCTATTACAATGCATAATGTCCACATCAAGATAACTGTGGCTTAACACCTGTACAAGCGAAAAAAATCAATCACCTGTCCGGAAATACGGGATCACTGTAAAGTGTTGGTGAGGCAGTCTAGGAGGGGGATTTAATTTGGGATACTGATGAAAGGATTATGATCAGTTGGATATAGGATCGTACTAAGCTGAGCGGCAGGTTAGCTAGATTAGTTAACCAGATAAGTGAAATCTAGTTCCAAACTATTTTGTCATTTTTAATTTTCGTATTAGCTTACGACGCTACACCCAGTTCCCATCTATTTTGTCACTCTTCCCTAAATAATCCTTAAAAACTCCATTTCCACCCCTCCCAGTTCCCAACTATTTTGTCCGCCCACACACTGCACAATTTAATTCACGGTGCCTAAGACAGGTATCAACTTCGGACCAGCCATTCTAGCTTTGCTAATGATTTCGGGGTCGTTTGCGGGAGAGGGCGAAATCCTACGCTAAGGCTTTGGCCAACGATATTCTCCGGTAAGATTGATGTGTTCCCAGGGGATAGGAGAAGTCGCTTGATATCTAGTATGACGTCTGTCGCACCTGCTTGATCGCGGCCGCGATAGCTAGATCGCGTTGCTCCTCTTCTCCATCCGCGTTCCAAGCTGCGGAAAGGCACCCATAAGCGTACGCCTGGTCGAGCAGGCGACGCGGATCGACGTCCAGCGCACGAGAGAATGCGTCCGCCATCTGTGCAATGCGTCTAGGATCGAGACAAAGGTCGTCTCTGTCAGCCGGATCGTAGAACATATTGGCGGCGCCAAAGCCCACTTCACCGACCAGACCGACGGGATCTATCACCAGCCAGCCGCGACTGGAGAACATGATGTTTTCATGATGCAGATCGCCATGTAGCCCACGCAGTTCCGAGGCATTGCTCATCATTTGATCGGCTATAATCGCCGCGTGGACGTAGTCAGTTTGACAACCTGCGTTTTGATCATCGCGCGCCCGCTGAAACAAAGCTGCAAAGCGATCCCGGATCGGGAGAAGGGCAGAAGGCAGGGGTTCCTCAGATGCGGCATACAGCTTCGCCATTAGTTCCGCTGCAATTTCGGTCGCCTGGTAGTCGCCGTGCTCGGCAACGATGTGAGAGAGCATTCGCTCCCCGGCATATTCGAGCAACATCAGATTGTTCTCACGACCGAGCAACCGGACTGCTCCCCTCCCATTGCGCCATACCAGATAGTCGGCCCCGCGCAGTTCATCAGCAATGTCTTCTATAGGTTTCAATCCCTTGACGATTGCAGGAGTCCCGTCTGGCAATGAAACTTTCCAAACGAGGCTGGAAAAGGTGTCCGCAATGAGAACAGGTTGCGAAACGTGCCAATGAGCAGGAAAAACAGGCGGCATGAACATCAACCCCAAGTCAGAGGGTCCAATCGCAGATAGAAGGCAAGGCGTTCGCGGTCGGGGGCTTCGATCCCCAATACATTGAATAGGACAGCGAAGGCGCGCTCTGCTTCATCTGGCGCTGCCCAGTTCTCTTCGGCGTTAGCAATCATGAGTGCCAAATCGGCATAGCGATCTGCTGTTCCGAGCCGCCCAAGGTCGATCAGACCCGTGCATTGAAGAGTTTTAGGGTCCACCATGAAGTTCGGCATGCAGGGATCACCATGGCAAACAACCATATCGGTGCGCTCTTGGTCGAGCCGCACCGGTAGCTCTCGTTCGACACGAGCCAAAAGATCGAGCTGCGGCGTACTCTTGTCCTCGTCCGGTAAGAAGTCGGGATTGACGGCATTGCGGGACACCACATCAACGGCGCGTCCGAACATTCGCGACAGCCTGCGCTCAAACGGACATTGATCAACCGATAGGCTGTGAACAGCGCCAAGTTGCTGCCCCATTGACGGCCACGCTTTGAGCAAATCCGCTCCAGACAGATCAGCCGCCGGTACTCCCGGAATTGCCGTTATCACCAAGCATGCACCCTCCTGTTCCTCCTGCCAGTTGATCACCTCGGGGCAAGCCACACCTCGACCTTTGAGCCAAATGAGGCGGTCACGCTCTCCAGCGAGCTCACCGCGGCGGGAAGCAGGTGCGATTTTCGCGAAGGCATGCCCGTCACCACGTCGAAAAACAAAATCACCAGATTCTCCGCCTCTGACAGGCAACCAGTCAGAATGCGATTCACCAAAAAAAATATTAGTTCGATTCAATGGAGGTTCCTTCAGTTTTCTGATGAAGCGCGGAGGTGAGAGGTGGTCCCACTTGTTTGAACAACTAAAAGCTTATTTATAAGTGATACTCTGCTCTAGTTAAGCTACCTTATTTTGTTGTGGTAGCTGGTCATAGTAAAACTCATCTGGAGTCATTTTGTCCAGACTCGAATGAGGTCGTTTCAAATTATAAAATTCAAAATATGCGTTTAATTGCTTCTTCGCATCCAAAACATTGCTGTAGGCTTTGAGATACACCTCTTCATATTTAACGCTCCGCCATAATCGTTCAACCATCACATTATCAACCCATCGACCTTTACCATCCATACTGATTTGAATGCCATTTGATTTCAATACATCAATAAATGCATCACTGGTAAACTGACTGCCTTGGTCTGTATTAAAGACTTCAGGTCGGCCATATTTTTCAATAGCTTCATTTAATGTTTCTATGCAAAATGTAACCTCCATACTAATCGATACTCTATGCGCAAGTACCTTGCGGCTATGCCAATCAATCACAGCACATAAATAAACAAAGCCTTTTGCCATAGGGATATACGTTATATCCGTAGACCACACTTGATTACTGCGCTGAATAGCCAATCCTTTGAGCAGATATGGATATTTACGGTGAGCTTGATTGGCCTGACTTAGATTTGGTTTACGATATAACGCATTAATGCCCATTTTCTTCATTAAAGTACGTGTATGACGTCGTCCTATATGATGTCCTTGACGATTCAATAAATCACGCATCATACGGCTACCTGCAAAAGGGTATTGCATATGTAACTCATCCATACAGCGCATCAGCTTCAGATCTGATTCACTCACAGGTTTTGGGCGATAGTAATAACAACCACGGGAGACTTTCAGCAGCTTAGCTTGCTTAGATACTGAAATCTGAAGTGAGTCATCGATTAACTTTTGTGGTTGAAGCGACCCAGTTTCTTCAACACACCTTCTAAAAAATCAATTTCTAATGCCTGCTCACCGATTTTTGCATGTAGTTTTTTTAGATCGATGGGTGGTTCTGTTGGAGCTTTTGATTGATCGAAAGCTTGCGAGGAAGCTGAAATCAGTTGATTTTTCCAGTCAATAATTTGGTTTTGATGAACATCAAATTCAGCACTCAATTCAGCAAGTGTTTTTTCTGCTTTAATCGCAGCAAGTGCTACCTTAGCTTTAAAGTCATTTGAATGATTTCTTCTTGGTCTACGTGTCATAAAATACTCCATATATTGATGTTTATAACATCATTTGGGGAGCAAAATATCACTTATAAGTGTTGTTCAAATTTCCTGATCCACCTCTGTGGCTCAACCTGCGAAAAGAAACGAGTTGCTACGTAAGTCCGAGAACATGCTTTCCATGGTCTCTGAGCTCGCCTTTGGGACCGACATATCGGTAGAGAGTGACGCGCTCGATGCCGAGTTCCTTGCAGAGATCGGAAACTGAAGTATCGCGCTGGGCCATGGCGGCTTGCGCGAGACGCACCTGAGCTTTGGTGAGCGCGAATTTTCGTCCGCCCTTGCGACCG
>NZ_VLSR01000027.1:0-17016 GCF_007558235.1 Acinetobacter sp. RF15B
CTAGGTCGGCTATGTTACGCTTTCTTTGTAGAAAGTCAACCAGTAAATCCGATTATTTTTAAACTCATTCAAGACACCTAAACTCAACACCTTGTGCTAAATCCTTGTTTCCTAACAAGTTTTAATCTTCATCACTACCGATGGATGTGCATTCTACAGCATTTCAGAAGGCTTGCAACACCTATTTTGAATTTTTCTCAAAATAACATCTCAACTGGTTATTTATTCCACAAAAACCCCATTTTCTCTATTTCTTGATTAAAAAAGGCACAGGATTAGCCAGGTTAGCTAATAGTTTTTCTGCCTTATCTTTTTCCTGAAAGCGTAAAGGTCGGCAATCCACATACTCTATATAGCCGCTATCGCCTTTTTCAGTCTGCTCATTTATTTTTACCTGATAATGAAAACTGCCCACATAGCCCGCTGCCATGCCAAATTTAAAATCACCGCGACTTTGACCCTGCACCCAGATCTGGTTTCCCCGATCATCTGCATAGCACCACTCAAACTCTCGTGGCAAATACATCTTTTGTCCATTTGGCGTTTTGACACTCGGGTAGACACGATGCACTTTAAAATAAACCTTTTGGTCAAACAGCCAGGTTTGCATACGATTCAAATCACGTAGATAGATTCTCGACTGTACAATCTGATTCAGGCTATTACGGATCTGAGCCAGCAATAGCTGCCGATTATTACTTAGATTAATCATCTGATAGCTAAAAAAAGCCAGAGGAAGATAAGGAAAATTAAAACTGCGGGCGTATTCAAAACTTCCGAGACTTTCAATTGTATATTTCTGATCTTTATAGGTCACAGTACCCTGACAATGACACACTAATGACCAATGATCTGCCAGTGAAAATCGCATCTGGGTAAAGTGGGACACCAGATCAGTGGTATGAATGCTGAGATCAAAACTCAGTTCGGCATCAGAGCGTTGGAGTTGAAAGTGTGGAAAGTATCCGGTCAACTTTTCCCGATCCAAAAATTGAAACATGCCCGATGAAAATTTACAGTCCTGTTGAATTGAATAGCTCTGTAACTGTCCCACCATGTGAGGACTTGAACTGCAAATGACTGTCGCAGTATCTAGCGCAGTGGTCTGGATCGCACTGGGATTCGCCAGCATCGGTGCATTGGGCTGTCCGATAATGCTGAGAAAACTGAGATAATGCAGGGGGGCGGGTAGACCAGGAATTATCAATCCCTGATGAATGATTTTGTATCTTGAGGTTGGGCCATGATAAGCCAGATGCTTCGACGAAACAGTCGGAGTCTGATTCAGCTGTTTCGAACGATCTAAAAAATCTTGAAGAAACTGCATATCAGACTCCTTAATCTTTTTATAATACGTGCTGTCTTTTTGCCATGAAAGTGGTAACAAAGCCAGATAAGGCATAAATGATAGAAATCACTAAAATGCCGACCGGAATATTATAAGTCATCGCAGCAAAGATAAAGACGGCGATTGGTAACACAAAGAACGGGACACGTTTACGCTCTACAGTCTTAAATGAATAGTATTTGATATTGGAAATCATCAATAAACCGCTACCAATAATCACTATTGCATTTAATATTTGTATGGATAGCTCTCGGGTATCGAAGATTTCAGGAAAATCCAGCCCGACCCAAACCATTGAAACAATCATGATCGCTGCCAAAGGACTGGCCACACCAATAAAGTAACGTTTATCGACCACACCAATCTGCACATTAAAACGCGCTAAACGAAAAGCCGCACAAGCCGTATAAACAAAACAGGCTGCCAGACCGATGCGACCAAGATCACTCAGTCCCCAGCTATACATTAAAATGGCTGGTGCCACCCCAAAGGCCAGCATATCTGACAGTGAGTCAAACTGTTCACCAAACGGACTTTGCGCGCCGATTGCACGTGCAACACGCCCATCCAGACCATCAAACAAAGCGGCCAGAAAAATGGCATAAATGGCTTGCTGAAACTCGCCATTCATACTGGCAATAATGGAATAAAAGCCTGATAACAACGCAGCGGTTGTTATCAGATTTGGCCACAGATAGATCCCTCGACGTTTAACTTTCTGCCCTTCCTGGGTATGCTCTTCTTCTTCCACCTCGAAGGTAATCCCATCAAAAGGCAAGTCTAATGAAGAATCGCTTTCCGGTTTGCTTGTATTTGTCATATTTGTCGATCCTAACTATGACCATTTTCTGAAAAAATTATTCACCGACCAACCAGCGTACCGCAGCATGGCCGCCATTTTCCTGCATACGTAAATGCGGAAATAACCACTGTAATGCTTCATCTGCATCTTCAGAGAATTTCCAAGGCGGGTTAATGACCAAGAGACCACAACCATTCAGGCCAACTGGAGTATCGTCTGGCCAGACACAGAGTTCGCAAATTAACTGACGGCGAATACCGGTCTTAAACATTTTCTTTTCAAAACGTTCGATCATGGCACGGTCTTTAATTGGATACCAAACCGCTAACACACCTGTCGGCCATTTTTTATAAGCCGCTGCAATCAGTTCAACCAATTGCGGGAAATCTTTACGCTCTTGTTCATAAGGCGGGTCAATCATGACCAGACCGCGTTTTTCCTTAGGGGGAATGACCGCAAGTAATCCTTCATAGGCATCCCGCTCATGCAAGCCTGCGCGTTTGTCAAAAATATTCTGACGAAGCTGCTGAAATACATCACGCTGCATTTCAAAAATAGTGGCTTTATCAATTTCGCGCATGCCTTCCAGAGCAAACCACGGCGAACCCGGATACGCTCCTTTGCCAAAGTTTTCACGCATTTTTTCAACAACTTTTAAATATTGCTGAACCCCTTGCGGTGCATTACGCTTGATTGAATCGTCCAGCTTGACCAGACGATGAATACCGTTTAAGAACTCACCTGATTTTTGTGCCTCAGAGGTCGATAAATCATACTTACCCGCACCACCATGTGTATCTACATAGCGATATGGTTTATCTTTTGCATTCAGTCGAGCCAACAGCTGAAGCAGTAGTACGTGCTTCATGACATCGGCAAAGTTACCCGCGTGGTAATGGTGACGGTAATTCATGTTTCATTATTTCCTCATATCAACAACCATTTTAACATGAAAAATAGTTTCGTTCAGATCGGATTCTTCCCCTAGAATAACTGAACATTTTTTCCCCTTTTCACAGGTTTATTTTATGGATGCTGCTCATTTCCCAAAGTCCTGGTCTATTGACCAAATTCTTGATGATTTGAATCAACAGGGTTTTAGTCTGATCGATCATGCTTATGATGCAAGCTATATTAAACAGTTGATGGCTGAGTGTCGTAGCAATCTGGCTTATTTCCGTGATGCTGCCATTCAAAATGGGGTGGTCAGCAACATTCGTAGTGACCGGATTTTATGGCTGAATGAAAATCTCAGCATTTCTCACCAGCATGTACAAAACCTGCTGGCTTTGGGCCAGATTTTCAACCGGGTCTTTTATTTGGGAATCAAGGAAGTGGAAGCACATTTTTCCTGTTATGAAGCAGGAGAGTTTTATGCCTTACATCGCGATAATCCAAAAGGCAAAAATGGCAGAATGATTTCCGCAGTGTATTATTTGCATGATCAATGGCAAGAGGATTGGGGCGGAGAATTACGCTTGCAGGATAAACACGAGGTATGGCATACCATTCGTCCTGAACCAAATCGTCTTGCCCTGTTTCAGAGTGATATTTTGCATGAGGTTTTAGAGGCCAAACATCAGCGTCTGTCCATTACAGCCTGGCTACGTAGTGATGCGGCCGTGCTTTAAATTTTAAGTTCTGGCCTCATATCAGCATTATTGAGAATTAAGGATGGCATGCATGCGATTAAACAGCCAGCAGATTATTGAACGTCTAGGTGAAACTGACCAGTTGTATTTACAAGGCAATACGCCAGAATTAGCGCTTGAACGTGCCGATCTTCGCTTGCAACTGGTGAGCTTAAGCCAGTTCTATCAGGAACAGGTTCATTTTCTGCAAGAAGCGGTTGTACTGCTCGAACAAGGACGAGTTGAATTTGAGGAGATGCCGCTACGCCTGTATATCAATCTCTCTTTGCATTTGGCCAAGGCGTATATGATTTTCTTTGAACTCACCAAAGAGCCCCGTTATGCCCTGATTACCCAGCAAATCCTAAAACCCATGACCCATTATGAGCATGGTGAGATTTATTTCTTCCTGGCTTATGCCTCTGTCAGTAAAAATGAGCCAGCATTAACCCGGCACTGGTTAAAAAAATACAGCACGAGCTCCGAATTTGATCTGGAATTATTACAGCAGCATCCCGCCTTTGAAGCGTACCGATCCCTAGAATGGTTCGGGAAATTGCTCAAAAGTAAAATGCACTAAACTCGCTTTAACCTGTCTTATGGAAAAAAGCGCCTGATCTCAGGCGCTTTTTCATTGAATCCGAAATAATTTTAAAGCCTGTATCAGGCAAGTTGACGGCGATAAGCATCCATGTGCAACTGCTGGTTGAGTTCATCCACCCAAATCGCCCAGTCATCATCCTGCACCAGATGACTAATTAATAAAGAACGCTGTGATTTATTCCAAAACGGCGCATCATGCAGAGAAATATGTGCAGGCAGTTGATCCGTACGTATATACAATTCGATAGCAGCCGGACTATTGGCCAGGCCGAGTTGTGAAAACAACAACTCTAAAGATGGGGTCCTTCCGAGCATCTCGTCCTCCTTATATTTATCAGAGAAACTGTCATTAATTATAGATCTAACTTATAAGACAATCGAAAAAAAACCTAGTCAATTGACTAGGTTTGTTGTGTCTTTTTGTACGTTATGGGGCTTATTCTGCTGCTTTGTCACTTTCCACATGAAGCAACTGATTTAACTTGTCAATAATGACAATCCATTCATCATCCTGATGCCAGTGTTCACGTAAAAAGGCACTCTGTCCTTCGCTCCAGAATTCGGCATCTGGCAAAGCCACTTTAGCATCTAACTGATGATCTTTAGCAAATTGCTCAATTGAAGCTTCATCTGACGGTAAACCAAGTTGTTCAAAAAGTAGTTCCAGAGTAACCTGTTGTTCCATAAGCATAAACAAACTCCATTATTCAACTTATCAGTAAGTTAGATGATCAGGGTGTTAATATTAAAAACTTTAGTTTGATTTACTACTGGGCAAGCTACAGGAGCCTGAGCCCACGGCTTCAGTATGTAACTGCTCATTTAGCACATCTACCCATATGGCCCAGTCATCATCTTTCTTCCAGTGACTGATTAAAAAGTCATGTTGTGACTTACTCCAAAATGGTGCTTTGTGTAGCGGTACATCCATGCCAATTTGATGGGTATTAATAAATTCATCTATCGCTTCAGGACTGGAATCCAGTCCCAATTGCTCAAAAAAAAGTTCGAAGGTTGAGCGTTGTTCTAACATCTGTATGACCTCCCCCTTTTGAATTATGATCTTGTATCTACCTTAGCCTGCCTATACAACAAACTCAGTTGTCTCTCCTTCACAGGATGTTATTTTTTGTTCAATAAAAAAGGCACCCTAAACAGAGTGCCTTTCTTTTAATTTAATTAAAAAATTACATTATTTAAGCATGTCAGCCACTGCTGCGCGCTCTTCTTCAAGCTCGTTCAGTGTAACGTTGATACGCTCACGGCTGAACTCGTCGATTTCAAGACCTTGAACGATTTTGTATTCACCGTTTTCAGTGGTTACAGGGAAACCGAACATTACACCTTCAGGGATACCGTAAGAACCGTCAGAAGGGATACCCATAGTTACCCATTTGCCGTTAGTGCCAAGCGCCCAGTCACGCATATGGTCGATTGCAGCATTTGCAGCAGAAGCAGCAGAAGACAGACCACGTGCTTCGATGATCGCAGCACCACGTTTACCAACAGTTGGAAGGAATACGTCTTTGTTCCACTCAGCATCGTTGATTTTGTCTTTTAAGCTTTCACCGTTTACATTTGCAAAACGGTAGTCAGCATACATTGTTGGAGAGTGGTTACCCCAAACCGTCATGTTTTCGATGTCAGAAACTGCAACACTCGCTTTTTGAGCAAGTTGAGTCAAGGCACGGTTGTGGTCAAGACGTAACATTGCTGTGAAGTTTTTCGCTGGAAGGTCTGGAGCAGATTTCATAGCGATGTAAGCATTCGTATTCGCAGGGTTACCTACAACCAGAACTTTAACGTCACGGCTTGCAACTTCGTTTAGTGCTTGACCTTGACCAATGAAGATTTCGCCGTTGACTTTAAGCAAGTCAGCACGTTCCATACCAGGACCACGTGGACGAGAACCTACCAACAATGCATAGTCAGCATCTTTGAACGCAACTTTAGGATCATCAGTACCGATCATGCCTGCCAATAATGGGAAAGCACAGTCATCAAGTTCCATCATTACGCCTTTCAGCGCTTGTTGAGCTTTCTCAACAGGAATTTCTAATAATTGAAGAATAACTGGTTGGTCTTTACCCAACATTTCACCGCTAGCGATACGGAATAAAAGGCTGTAACCAATTTGACCAGCAGCGCCAGTAACGGCAACGCGAACAGGTTGCTTCATGTAATTATCTCCAGTTGAGAGGATAGTTAATGCGATTAAATAGCTGTTCTATCTAATCTTAATAATCATAAACGGCAAAGATTGTACTCCAATCCTTGTCCAGATGCATGTAAAAGGGAATGGATTTCAACAAAAGTCTGATAGGAAATATAAATTAAATCGGCAGAAAAGCTCAGTATATACCTTTAATTGTCACCACAGCTGGGCATGTATTCAACAGATTGGCCGGACAAGCCTTATAACTGCCCCTGCTGTTATAACAGACTTTAAGTGAAGTCAGCATACTGTTAGGGCGCGTAGAAACACAGTGAAACCGGATAGCCGTCGACGGCAATTGTGGATTGATTCTCAGAAACTTTCTGCGCAGCGCATCCAGGGCGATTGTCTGGCTTTCCTGCTCAGTCAGCTCCTCAGGTACTTTCAGACGGTCAGCATAATTAATGATGGTCCGAAAGTACTGACTGGCATTCATCGGTACGCAGCCCCCAATACTGCGCCACAAGCCAGCCCGGGTACTTTCATCAGGCATAATTCGTGCTACCACCTTGGCCTGTAAGGGCGAAAGTGTGGCAGAACTGTTGGTATTACACGAGGTACTGGTGGTTTGCGGATAAAGACCCGAAATATTCAACGAATAGCCTTCTAGGCATTTTCTTTTTTTCGAATACTCCGGATACAAATAACACATCGCCGGTACCATTTGCACTTCCATGATATAGCCGGTGGGCTCTGCAAGGGCAAGGGGACTCGTGGCTAAGCCGAGTAGTACCACCCCTCCACCACAAATTCGGGCATCCATTTTTCCTTTTTTGAACACAATTACTTTATCCCTTCAGATATTTTGAATTATTGAGTACTTCGTAAAGGTATCGCATGCATTCTTTTTCCGATCGACTGTGCACCCTGCCCTAATAAAATGCCGTAATACGTCGCATTCGTCATAACATGTTTCACATAATCTCGTGTTTCAAGCAAAGGAATAGACTCCGTATATTGGTCTGCTGCAATACTCTGAAATTCCGGCTGCCAGCGGCGTGCGCGGTTTGGACCGGCATTATAGCCTGCGGTTGCCAGCACTGGACTTTGGCTTAATTGACGCTGAATTGTTGATAAATAGAAGGTTCCATAACGGATATTGGTATTCATATCGGTTAACGCAGCCGGATTATACGCTTCTCCCATTTGGCGCGCGACCAGCTTGGCCGTATCCGGCATGATCTGCATTAAGCCGCCTGCCCCGACATGGGAGCGTGCAACTGTATTGAAACGACTTTCCTGACGCATCAGGCCATAAGCCCAGGCTGGATCCAGACTCACTGTACGACTATGGCTCACCACATAGTTCTGGTACGGCATTGGATAGCGATAGGTATAATTATGCTTCTTGACAGTACGATCAGCAGCATAAATGGCACGATCATGCCACCCCATGTCATGCGCACGTTTTGCTGCGGCCAAAAGCAGGTCATCATCATGCTTGAGATAAGCCTGGCGCACTGCCCAGTTCCATTCACGGTTAATATAATTTGCTGGTGCATCAATATCGCGCAAGGCAAAAGCACGACGGAAATGCACATCCTGATTTAAGCGCTGCATGGCCTGATTCGACGGTTGGGTAGCGTTTGGCGCGCCTGCTACGACTTGCCCCAAACGATCCCGTGCCAGCAAATTATGATAGTCCTCACCATTGGCCAGTTTCCGGTAAATATTTTCTGCTGTCTTTTTCGATGCGCGGTCTGAACGCTGCTCGCTGGCACGCGCCAGCCAGTATTGCCAGCGGTCTTCCTGTTTCTGGTTCACGTTCATGGCATCAATCGCACGAATCAGACTCTCCCAAGCGCCAAAACGAATCGACTGACGGGCATAGATTTCAGCTTCTTCGGAGCTAAATGGCAACCCATAACTGGCATCCAGCGCATTCAGCACTTCACGGTTATAGTTATTTTTCATGACAGTCGTGCCGCCGATATAACCTACTGTCCGAAACAGGGCTTTTTGTACTTCTGCTGGAGTTCCTTCAGCAGTCCGCTTAACTATTGATAAGGCCGAATTCAGATCAGTATCTGCCAAGCGACCTAAGGCATATACCAGATAAGCATGGTCAACAGTCGTACTTTTTGGTGCCGACCATAAATAAGCGGTTGGATTGGCCTGAATGCTATTTAGCTGGGCCAGAGACAGATTCAGACCTAAATTTTGCGCCGTCGCGATGGCTTGTCTAGACTGACCGGCACGCAACTGCACCCATAGACGCTGCTGACGGTCTTCCGTAGTCATAAGTGGACTGGATAACATCATGCGACCCAAGCCATTGCATGAATCTGGCTGGGAATTTGTTGTCAGCCAAACATCCTTAAATTCGGCATAGACCAAGGGATCACCACTTTTGGCACGCACTTGTGCGATTGCACAGGCTTCAGCCCGGTCAGCATTGGTCACATATTGTAAAACCGGTTGGGCTGCAGCAAAGTCAGCCATTTTAACTTTTTCTTCGACATAATCGGCTGCCAGCTTTTCAGCCATGGCGGAGTGTGGATAGCGCTGTACAAAGTTGATGATCTGGTTGGCCGGCTGCAAGGCAAGATTCTGGTTCAGAATCCAGTATTCCGGATAGTAGCCCAGCACGTCATTTTGCATAGCAAGTCGATATTGTTGTAATAGCTGAGTATTTCCTGCATTTGCAGCACGTAAGGCATCATTAAACTGTGCTTCGGCAGCATGGGTATTTGCCGCATAGATACAGGCGAAACTTAAGGTCATTAACTTATAGTATTTGCGTATGTTTTGAGTACCTTTTAACATCCAGCTGCCTTCTATCATCAATTTTGTGCCAAGCATATGCTGCTTATCATAAGAGCTTGCTAGCAGATTATAACCAATTGTATTGTTCAGTTATGTAACCTAATAATTCAGCAGTTTTAATCTTCAGATTATTTTTGTCTGTAAATGAATATTTTTCCACCCCTAATTTAGGCTATAAGTTTAAGCCACTTTCCTGCTAAAATACGCGCCATTTAAAGATTTCAATCTGTGAACTGAATCCTTCTTGAGCTGCGTGTTCATCAACTGCCAGTTCATTCACATTCGAGCTATTATTTTGTAGGAGCCTTCATGACGGTTCAAACCTTCATTCCGAATAGTGCCCCAGCTGCCTCAGAAAACACTGTTACCCAGCCAGCGCACACCCTAGCCAGCGATCCTTCAGTCAAAAAGCTGTATATCGAAACGCAAGGGTGTCAGATGAATGAGTATGACAGTCATCGTATGGCAGACCTGCTGGGCGACTCACATGGTTATGTCCTGACCAGCAATCCCAAAGAAGCCGATGTACTGCTTATGAACACCTGCTCAATCCGTGAAAAGGCACAGGAAAAAGTCTTTTCTGAACTGGGCCGCTGGCGCAAGCTCAAAGAACAGAATCCTGATCTGATTATCGGGGTTGGTGGTTGCGTGGCCTCTCAGGAAGGCGACAATATTCAAAAACGTGCCAATTATGTGGATATGATTTTTGGTCCACAAACCCTGCACCGTTTACCGCAAATGCTCGATCAGCATTTTGAACAGGTCGAAAAACCTAAAAAAGAAAAAATCAAACTGGTGGACATTTCCTTTCCCGATATTGAAAAATTCGACTTCCTGCCTGAACCGCGTGTGGAAGGCTATAAGGCCTTTGTGTCGATTATGGAAGGCTGTTCAAAATATTGCTCATTCTGTGTCGTACCTTATACGCGTGGTGAAGAAGTTTCTCGCCCGCTGGATGATGTGCTAGCAGAAATTGCAGGTCTGGCTGAAAAAGGCGTACGTGAGATTTCTCTGCTCGGTCAAAACGTCAATGGCTACCGTGGGGAAACTTTTGACGGCAACATCTGTACCTTTGCCGACTTGTTACGTTTAGTTGCAGAAATTCCGGGTATTGGCCGCATCCGTTATACCACTTCGCATCCACTGGAATTCAATGATGATCTGATCCAGTGCTATCGCGATCTGCCACAGATGGTGTCACACCTGCATTTGCCGGTCCAAAGCGGCTCCAATGATGTTCTGCAAGCGATGAAGCGCAACCACACCATTGATGTCTATATCGAAAAGATTGCCAAGCTGCGTAAAGTCCGTCCCGATATGCACCTGTCGTCAGACTTTATCATTGGCTTCCCGGGTGAAACTGATGAAAACTTTGCAGAAACCTATCAGTTTATCCAAGACCTGGACTTTGATCACTCTTATAGCTTTATTTATTCAAAACGCCCTGGTACACCGGCGGCAGAGCTTGAAGACACCACACCTGAAGCTGTAAAAAAAGAACGCCTGGCTAAAGTTCAGCAATGGATTAAACATTCAAGTATTGAGAAAACTGATGCCATGCTCGGCAGCATTCAGCGTGTGCTGATTGAGAAAGTATCCGATAAAGATCCAAACCTGCTTATAGGCACGGCTGATAATACCCGTTTGGTCTCATTTATTGGCGATCCAGCTTGGGTTGGACGTTTTGCCGAAATTGAAATTACCGAAATTAAAACTTTAAATTTTGTTTACGGTGAACTCTTGAATCTTGAGCCTGACGTGGCGTAATGTAGGGTATATACCGACACTTGTATAAGGAACACTCTTGACTGCAACGATTCGACGTACAGTAGCTTTCCCTGGAATTTCAATTGACCGTTTACAAGCCGTTTTGGGCACTTATAACGGTCATTTGAAGCAAATTGAACAACGTTTAGATGTCAAAATTTCCCATCGAGGTGAAAGTTTCTTTATCGATGGTGGAATCGATGCTGTGGAAAGAGCGGAAACGCTCTTACAGCGCCTGCACGAAGAATCTGAACATAGCCAGCAAATCAGTGCCGACACCCTGCATATGATGATTCAAGGCAGTCAGACTGACCGCGAGCTTCAGGAAGATATTGAAGATCAGGAACATACTGGTCTGGATGCCGTTTGGTTACAAACCCGTAAAGGACGCATTAATCCGCGTGGTGCCAACCAGAAGCGCTATGTTCAGCGCATTTTGCAAAGTGATATTTCGTTTGGTATTGGCCCTGCCGGTACGGGTAAAACCTATCTTGCAGTAGCAGCTGCTGTCGACATGCTGGAACGTAATGAAATCCAGCGTATTCTACTGGTGCGTCCCGCGGTTGAAGCCGGTGAAAAACTCGGCTTTTTGCCAGGTGACTTGAGCCAAAAAATTGATCCCTACCTGCGTCCTCTTTACGATGCCCTGTATGAAATGCTGGGCTTTGAAAAAGTGGCCAAGCTGATTGAACGTCAAATTATCGAAGTGGCACCGCTGGCTTATATGCGTGGTCGGACTTTAAACCACTCCTTTGTCATTTTAGATGAAGCACAAAACACCACACCAGAACAGATGAAAATGTTCCTGACCCGTTTGGGTTTTGGTTCGCGTGCGGTTATCACCGGTGACATCACGCAGGTGGATTTACCGCGTGGTCAACAATCTGGGTTGGCGCATGCCTTACGTGTCATTGACAAGATCAAAGAAATTCATATTACTCGCTTCCACTCACGCGACGTGGTACGTCATCAATTGGTGCAGAAAATTGTTGAAGCCTATGAAGGCTGGGATAGCGAACAGCAACGTCTAACGGCAGAACAGCGTGCGGAACGCAAAGCCCGTCAAGAAGCTTTAGTTGCGGACAATGATGCAAAAGCGGATGAGCAGCATCAAGACTAAATCATTTAAGGATTCATTTTGAAACTCAATCTTTCCTTGCAGCAAAACTTTCAGTCACCTGAGCTGGTGCTGAAACGTGCCTATATTAAAAAAGTCGCAGAAACTGTGTTACGCCATATCGGCACCCAAAGTGATTGCGAAATGGGGATTGCCTGTGTCGATCATGATGAAAGTCATAAGCTCAACCTGGAATATCGTGGCAAAGATAAACCGACCAATGTCTTGTCCTTTCCCAGTGATATTCCAGATGAAATGGCACAATTTCTGGATGCCTTTCCGATTGGCGATCTGGTAATTTGTATTCCAGTGGTCTTACAGGAAGCTACTGAGCAAGACAAAGCCCCTCTGACGCATTTCACCCATATGCTGGTGCATGGCATATTACATTTAATGGGTTATGATCACGAAACTTCAGATGAAGATGCCGAAGAAATGGAAGGTATTGAAATCGACATTCTGGCTAAACTTGGTATTGACAATCCTTATCTGGAACAAAATTAAGATTTCACTATTAAGAAAGCGGGCTTAGGCTCGCTTTTTTATGTCTGTAAATAGCAATCAAATCAATGCTACTTAATTCAACCAAAGCTATAAAATACAGCTCATAACCATAAAGATGCTTAGCTAAAGTTCAGGATAAAAATGAAAAAGATTCTTTTGCTATTGCTACTCGTGGGCACTTCCCTTCTATCTTCAACGCTTTATGCAAGTTCAAAGACGGTATGTAAAGAAACCCAATTTCAAAAGGCAGATGAAGTCTGGACAGGTCATTATTATTTAAATGGCGTCATGGAGACAGGCTCTGAAATGCTGTTATTGCCTGAAGGAAATTTAAATGGTATCTGGCTTATGGAGCCCTAGAGCAATATGCTGAAGGTAGATGGTGGAAAAATGGCAACTGCATCGGTTTAAAACCTGAGCGTAAATAAAAAAAGCATCTGAGGATTTTTCCAAAGCATCTGAAAATTGAAGGCAAATTTTTAAATGTGATTTGGAACAGTTCTGGAGAACACGGTTATTATCATCGTGTGGAAGAATAATTTCAGCATTTTGAAAGTTTAACTGAAGGAATAACTGAGATTGCACTTTCCTACTGGAGCAGCCTGCAGGATATTCATGCCTGGCATCAGGACGCTGAACACCAGGCCGTGCAACACTTCGGTAAAGATAACTGGTATCGCTATTTCAGCATGGATGTCTGCAAGGCACTATGCCATTATGAAACAACGCCGGATTAACGTACTTCAAATTCTGCCTCTGCCGGATCAAAGCGCCAGGTTCGGATAATGCGCAGTTCAGAAATATCTTTCATCTTGCTGTCAAAAGCCCCAAAAGGTGCAGCCTTACGCACTGAGGCTTTGGCTGCTTCATCCAGCAAATGATGTCCCGAACTGTCAATCAGGCGAATTGCCCGAATTCCACCGTTCTGGTTTAAAATGACCATCAGGCGCACTTCACCAGCCAGATTTTGCTGTCGGGCCGCATCCGGATAATAGCGGTTACCATAAAACTCCACTTTTTGACGGAATTTTTCCAGATAAGCCGCTGACACATCCTGCTTGGCCTGAATACCATCCACCGTTTTAATCTTTTGCTGACGACTAAAGTTTTGCTGTCGCTGTAAATATTGCGCTTCCAGACTTGCGACCATGGCGGCTTTGGCTTGGAACTGGCTATTGAGCTGTTCCTGCATTTTCTTCCGCTGATTTTCTTCCGCCTGTTTTTGCCAGCTTAAAGTAGTCATCAGGACTTTTTCTTCAAAACTCAGCTCACGCTGCTGTTGCAGCATATCCGGGCTGTCCTGCTGCTCTTCCCCGGCCTTTTGTTCCGCAAAAGGCGATGGCTGATCGCTCGACATACGATGTACTTCGCGAAACTTGCCTGAACCCTGCTGATCTGTCTGCCCCAGAAAATCTGCCTGCTCAACTTTATTTTCACTTTGACGCAGGCTCACGGCAATTTCCTTGGTCGAGGTTTTCTCATCCTGCGGCATTGCAAATTCCAGAGTCAGCACCACCAGATGCAAGACCACTGCTGCCAGCACGGCACTGCTAAAAACCGGATCTTTCCACCAGACTTTAACCAGAGGCATTAATATCATGATTCATCACATTTGCCGAACTCAAGCCGAGTTCATTCCCCAAAAAAAATATTCACAGCGCCATTTAAGCAAAATGACATCACATTTTATTTTTAAAAATGCCAATTGCATCAAACCATTAACGCTACATAACCAAAACCCTAAAAATGGTGCAATTTATTTTGCTAAACTTCAAGCGTGAACTCTTGTATTTTTTATATAATTCGACAAGATAACTTCCGAATCAAAAAATATAACCGCCAGGATGCTTCAGTATGCAAACGCTTATTTCCAATATTTCTCAACGACTCCGTCAAGCCTATCAAAAGGCCGAGGGATTTATTGAGGATGAGCGTGAATTTCCATTATCACAAGTTTTCCTGAATGCCACCTTCCAGCGCTTTGTCACCGACAACGTTGCTGCTCTTAAAGATCTGCATGCCGATTTGCATGATGACTGGTTACGCCTGTATGCCACACTGGACTACAAGGGACTAGTAGTGACTTTATCAGTAGACCTGAAACTGGTGCAGATGGAGCTAAATAAAACAACACAACTGATTGTATTTGAACAGATCAGTGATACCCAACTGATTGATGCCAAATATCCAAATATTTTCTATAAATTTGGGGTTCGCTTTGCACTGTTTTTCTATCAGCGTGTTTTAAACAAAGATCCGCTCGGCATGATTCTGGAAAAATTAGGCGTAATTAAAGTAATCGATGACTTATTGTATTTAGATCTGAATCGCTGGCTAGGCAAGAACCGCTCTGTAATTGACACCCTGGCCAAAGTTCATGTCAATCATGCCGTATTACGTGAAGCGGAACTGGTGGTCATTGGCAACGTTAACCTCACTGCCCTGTTCAGCAAGCTTTCTCAAGCAAGAAGTAATGACATGGATAATGACGAGGTGGATGACGATAAAGTGACGCCCATCAGACAAAAAGATCCTGCTTAAAATAAAAAGCATGTTATTTTTTTATCCAAAATCGAAAAAGACTACATGAAATATACAGTTTTGAGGCGCATCTCCCTTCAATTTCCATATTTCACCCAAATAATAAAGCGTAAACTTAACAATAGATGCGCTGTTTAAATAACACAGGAAACTTAGGTATGGCAAAAACGGTATTCAAGACTTTAGGAATAACTGCAGGTTTAAGCACTGTACTGTTATTCACTGGAATGAACCAGGCTTTTGCTATTGCGCCCTTTCAGGCCAGTTATCAATTTAATTATAATGGCAAAAATCTGGGTTCTGCGACTCGCACCCTCAGCAAATCTGGCAACAACTGGACTTATGTCTTTGCCGCCAAAGCCGGAGGAATTGCGTCTGCTACAGAAACCAGCCGTTTTTCCTTTAATAATGGCAAGATTGGTTCAAGCAGTTTCAAGCGTAACAGTAAAATTCTAGTACATAACAACACCTTGACTATGAATTTCAACCCTTCCAGTAAAACAGTTCAGACTCAGAAAGACGATGAAAAGCGCTCTTTTGCCTGGAAAGCAGATGTACTGGATGAACTGAATGCCGAGTTGCAGATTCGTGAGGATTTGAAAGGATCAGGTTTAAAATCCAACTATTATATTGCGGATGCTAAAGAAATCGAGCCTCGCAAATTTGTCAAACAGGGTACAGAAAATATTACGACTAAATACGGCACTTTTAATACTGTCAAGGTGGTGATGAAACACAGCAAGGCAGGTCGTGAAACTATTTTCTGGCTTGCCCCTAAACTTGACTATCTTCCAGTCAAAGTGACGCACGTTGACAAGAAAACCTCCTATGGTTTACTCCTCACCGACTATAAAGGGGCAAGCAACTAAGGTTTTTGTTGAATTTAGCTTGATTTTTTCCGGGTGCTTTTTACAATACGCTTTTGCTTGAAAAAGCACCTGCTTTTGAGGATTCTCCCCGTGCATGCACTAGAACAGAAAATCTTGGCTGAAGGTATCGTTCTGTCTGAAGAAGTTCTGAAAGTTGATTCTTTCTTAAATCACCAAATCGATCCTGTAATGATGCAGCAAATTGGTCAAGAATTTGCGCGTCTGTTTAAAGATAGCGGTATTACCAAAATTATTACTATTGAAGCCTCGGGTATTGCCCCTGCTGTAATGGCAGGTTTGGAACTGGGTGTTCCCGTGATTTTTGCACGTAAATATCAGTCTTTAACGCTAAAAGAGGATTTATATCGTTCTAAGGTATTCTCGTTTACCAAGCAGACTGAAAGTACGATTGCCATTTCTAACAAGCACATCAGCTCAACCGATAAAGTTCTGGTCATTGATGACTTTCTGGCAAATGGTCAGGCTGCGCTAGGTCTGGCTGACCTGATTCATCAAGCGAAGGCTGAAGTTGTCGGTATTGGTATTGTGATTGAAAAATCCTTCCAGCCAGGCCGTGAACTGTTACTTGAAAAAGGCTATCGTGTTGAATCATTGGCACGTGTAAAGTCGCTGACCAATGGTACGGTTAATTTCGTACGTGACTAAGTCCTAGCATTTCATTTAAAAGCGCCAGATCTGGCGCTTTTTTTAAACATTTTTATAGTCCTTAGATTAGCATTTGAAGTGCAACACCATGTTGTTGCCATAATACCTGACTCGGACTTTTAAAGCCGAGTCTTTTTCTTGGACGATGATTCAAGCGTTGAGTAATTTCTGCAATATAGGCATCCGT
>NZ_VLSR01000028.1:0-16763 GCF_007558235.1 Acinetobacter sp. RF15B
CCATTTCAGTAAAAACTTGTCGAGGTACGCCAACCAAGCGTTTGAAGTCAGAATCTGAAAAACGATTTAATTTTTGATATCTCATGAAATTTATATTGAGGCGGTTTTTACTTTCGCAAGAGATCTAATCTATTAAAACAAATAATATGAGACGCTTAATCAATCATTCAGCTTTGGCTAGAGGAAATACTTATAAAGGTGGAATGAAAGATTATGTTAAAAACATGAGTGAGTTAGGGAAAGTAAGCAAAACTATAAAAGGGGGAGGATACTTATTTTTAGCATTAGATGTTTATAATGCTATAGAAGCTGTAAATGAAGCGAAATCTGAAGAAAAAGTCAAAAAATCTGTCATTGAAACCTCTAAAATTGCTGGCAGTTTAGGAGGGGCAGCTATCGGAGGATTTATTGTATTAACTATCGCTTCAGGGGGGAGTTCCTTAATTGTATTAGGTGTTGTCGCCGGAGTATCAGCAATAGGTGGAATGTTAGCAAGTGAGGGTGCCGGATGGATATCTGAAGAAATATATGATGCAGTTGAGTCTAGAGGGGAGAATATTAAATAATGGACACTATTTTATATTTAATAAAAACCATACCATTAATATTTACAAGTGTTGTTTTTTTTGTTTTATTTTTACTCTTCTTTATTCTCCAATATATTTACATAAATATGAATTTAAAAGGAATTTGTAAAACTATATTTGATGATGAAAATACATATAAAAAACCTTTGGAAATTTTTAATTTTTACTTTTTAAGTGTTTTGCCATTAGTTTTTTGGAGGGAGACTCTAAATATAAAAATGGAAATTAAATTTAAGAAACTTTATAGAAAGGGGTTTTATTTTAAAATTGAAAAACGGCAGTTAGTCCAGTTAATGGATAAATATCCGTATCTTTTTTATATACAATATTTAATATTTATTTTCGGATTTTTATGGATTGTTACACAAAGTCTAGCTTATTTATTAAACAATTTTTAAATAAAAGATAAAAAAATAAACCCGCTTTGAAGCGGGTTTATTTTGATCTCAGCAGAGATTACATATTCGGATAATTCGGACCACCGCCACCTTCCGGTGTTACCCAGGTGATATTCTGGGATGGATCTTTGATGTCACAGGTCTTGCAGTGCACACAGTTGGATGCATTAATCTGGAAGCGTTTTGAACCATCCTCATTTTCCATGATTTCATACACGCCCGCCGGGCAGTAGCGTTGAGCTGGCTCATCCCATTTCGGCAGGTTCACTTCTACCGGAATTGAAGCATCGGTCAGCTTTAAATGCGCAGGCTGGTTTTCTTCATGGACCGTGTTGGAGACAAATACCGAAGACAGACGGTCAAACGTCAGCTTGCCATCCGGTTTTGGATAGTTTGGCTTGAAGTTCACTGCATCAACAGTTTTCAGCGTCTTAAAGTCTGGCACCAGGTCATGTAAAGTGAATGGTACTTTAAACACGTTCTGGTCAATAAAGTTAAAGGCACCCCCCATCCATTGACCGAACTTGTGCATTGCCGGGCCAAAGTTACGCGCATTGTAGAGTTCTTCTTTCAGCCAGCTGTTGTTGAACTTCTCGGTATAGGCAGTCAGCTCTTTGATGAAGAAATCTTCACCTTCGCTTACACGGGCAATCGCCAGATCACCACCTTTTTCTACACCGGCCTGGATTGCTTCAAATACCGCTTCACCGCAAAGCATGCCAGATTTCATTGCCGTATGTGAGCCTTTGATCTTGGCAAAATTCAGGAAGCCTGCATCATCACCGATTAAAGAGCCACCCGGGAAAGTGAGTTTAGGCAGCGAGTTAAAACCACCCTTGGTCACAGCTCGTGCGCCATACGAAATCCGCTTGCCACCTTCCAGATACTGTTTGATTAAAGGATGGGTTTTCCAGCGCTGCATTTCCATAAATGGATACATGTGCGGATTGGTATAGGACAGATCCACGATCATGCCCAAAGTCACCTGATTGTTTTCAGCATGGTATAACCACCAGCCGCCTGAAGAACCGGTTTCATTTAAAGGCCAGCCGGCCCCGTGCATCACCAGACCTGGCTTATGTTTGGCCGGATCAATTTCCCAAAGTTCTTTAATGCCGATCCCGTAGTGCTGTGGATCAGCATCTTTATCCAGATTAAATTTTTGGATCAGGCGTTTACCTAAATGGCCACGGCAACCTTCAGCAAAGATGGTGTATTTGGCATGCAGCTCATAGCCCGGGGTAAAGTTATGCGTCGGTTCGCCATCTTTGCCAATGCCCATATCACCGGTTTGAATACCTTTGACCGTGCCATCTTCATGGTAGAGAATTTCAGCAGCAGCAAAGCCCGGGAAAATGGAGACTTCCAGCTCTTCGGCTTTCTGGCCTAACCAGCGCACCACGTTGCCGAGGGAAATGACATAGTTGCCATCATTATGCATGGTTTTTGGCACCATCCAGTGCGGAGCCTGTTTGGAGGTGGTTTCAGACAGCAGGAAGAACGTTTTGTCTTCAGTGACCGGCACATTAAGAGGCGCTCCCTGTTCTTTCCAGTCAGGGAAGAGTTCATTGATGGCACGAGGTTCGATAATTGCACCGGACAGGATGTGGGCACCGACTTCGGAGCCTTTCTCTACGACACAAACGGACAGATCGTTCAGGTTGTTTTCAATTGCAAGTTGACGGATTTTAATTGCCGCAGAAAGACCCGCAGGGCCTGCACCTACGATGACTACGTCAAACTCCATCGATTCACGTTCGATGTGTTCCATGTAGGACTCCTCATATGTCTATTCGGTGGCAACCATAATCAGCTGATTGGGTGCTGCCATGAGTGTTCTGAATTCCTAGACACAAAAATGCTAGTGTCTTTCATAATCTGGGCTAGTATAGTTTTAAACCCAGTTTTAGCCAATTGGCTGAAACATATTATTTTTCCGTCATTAAGGTCTTCTTTTATGGATAAGCCAATGCCAAACACGAATCCGACGAAAAAATTAACTGATCGTGATGATAAAAACTTAATGGACATCGCACAATACTTAAAAGATGCACAGGGCAGTCACAAAAGGTCAATCCCCCCTCTGGAGCAGTGGCAGCCAAAGCATTGTGGCGCAATGGATCTCAAGGTTTTGGCCAACGGCGAATGGTGGCACGAAGGTCAATTGATCAAGCGTCAGCCGATGATTGACCTGTTTGCAACGGTGCTCTGGAAAGAAAATGGTAAATTCTATCTAAAAACGCCGGTGGAAATGATTGAAATTGAAGTAGAGGACGAGCCTTTATTTGTCAATCAGGTCGATCAGGTCGAGATTGAAGGCAAAACCTATCTGCAGTTGAGCACCACGACCCAGGACCTGATAATTGTGGATCAAGCGCACCCGGTATTCATGCGGGAATATCAGGGCGAACTGCGTCCTTATGTGCATGTCCGTTTTGGAATCAATGCCCTGATCCAGCGTGCTGCCTTTTTACATCTGGTGGAGATGGGAGAGCTCAATGAAAATGCTGCCGGTGAAACCGTTTTAAGCTTAAAAAGTGGTGATTTAGACTTGCATTTGAGTACCTGAGGTTTAAGCTTTGCTTCAGGTATTTTGACACATCAATCCATTATTCCTTATGAGCGCCATTCAACCAGTTTCTTCAGTTCTTCAACCCATGCCTGAAGCGAGTGCAGATGCACCGATTGGTATTTTTGATTCGGGTGTTGGCGGCTTATCAGTCGCTGTAGAAATCGCCCGTTATCTACCGAATGAGCGTTTTATTTATTATGCCGATACTGCACATGTGCCTTATGGAGCACGGGATGATCAGGAAATTCGCAACCTGACTGCCAAGGCTGTGGACTGGCTGTATCGTCAGGGCTGTAAAGTTGTAGTGGTGGCCTGTAATACGGCATCTGCTTTCAGTCTGGATTATTTACGTGATTACTATGGGGAAAACTTTCCGATAATCGGTTTAGTGCCTGCTTTGAAACCTGCTGTGCTCAATACCCGCTCCAAAACAGTTGCTGTTCTGGCCACGCCTGCCACATTTCGCGGTCAACTGATTAAAGAAGTTATAACCCGGTTTGCCGAGCCTGCGCAGGTTCGCGTCCTGCCAGTAACCAGTCTGAAGCTGGTTCCTTTTGTAGAAGCAGGAGAGCAGCGAAGTGCGGCCTGTCTGGAAACTTTAAAACAGATTTTACAGCCTGTTGTCGATCAAGGCGCCGATTATTTAGTCTTAGGATGTACACATTACCCCTTCCTAAAACCCTCAATTCAGTATATTTTTGGTCATAAGCTGACACTAATTGACTCAGGATTGGCAGTAGCGAGACAAACCGCCCGTATTTTGATTAAAAATGGGTTACTATTTGAGCATGGTGATCAGCAAAACTTGAAAATTAGACTGGTTGTGAGTGGGCAGAATGCTGACCAGCTTCAACCTGTTTTACAGCGCCTGATTCCGGCTGATCTCAGCTGGCAACTTAGCAATATGGATACTTGATTCCAACCGGCGCAGTAAAAATTATTTCTATAAATTTGGAAAAGTATTTTTTAATACTGGGGGAGTCATAGGCTGCAAATGCGAAAGCTTTTTTGTGCCTATGCGGTAGAAGAGGATAACCCATGCTCGATAAACGCTATCAGGTATTCATTTCCACTTCTGGGGCAGACATGCAGCCAGAGCGGATTATTTTGTCTCAAACACTGGTGGGTATGGGGTTCTTTTCCTGGGGACTGGAACAGCGTACTCCGCTCAATACGGCATTTGCACGCCGCCAGATTGATGACTGTGATTATGTCGTGATCCTGCTGGGCAGCCAATATGGGGAGCAATCGGTTTCCGGTGTGGGCTATATGCACTTGGAATATATTTATGCGGTCGCGAAACAGAAGCCTATAATTGTCTTTATGCATGAGGACCCGGACTCACGTGATCCTGATCTGCATGATAGCAAGCCGGAATTAAAAGAAAAATTTAAGGAATTTCGTCAGTTACTCCAAAATGAAGCAGATCAGGTGTTTAGGTATCGCAGCCTGCGTGATCTGGAAATGGCGGTACGTCTGAACATGTCACAAATTCTGGAGCATTATCCGGTAGCGGGCTGGGTGCGTCCGCAAAATACCCAAGCCTTGCATGATGAAATTGACCAGTTGAAGACCAGACTGGCGCAACTGGAGCAGGAAATGGGAACACGCGAAATTGATCCATTTCTGAGCCTGCCTAAAGTCTCCATGCATGAGCTACTTTCTTTTGAATATCGTATGCATGCCTATCAGGATGGCAACTTTAAAGAATTGAAAGTCCAGAAAAAATTGACCTGGGCACAATTACTGCAGATCTTGGGCTCGACTTTTATCAATCCGACGCCTGAAGAATTTTTTTCCAAACGCATGAATGAATATTTAAATGAAACCGGTCTGGAAGATGCCCACGCAGAAATGCCGCGTGCACATGCGGTGGCTCGCGCCCAAATCAATATCCGTGCACTGCATAGCATAAAAATGCAAATGCGCCAGAATGACTGGATTATTCCTTCGGGGCGTGATGATCGCCAGCGTCTGCTTTGGCTGGTGACCCCAAAAGCACGTAAACTTCTGGACAGTCAGTTATTGGGTAAAGATCGTACTTTTCCATATAAGTCAGCCTATTAATCTATATAGAGAATAAGGTAAAAGCTGTTAAAGTAAGCGGGTTGATACCATGACGGATGCACTGAATGTTTTCTACAGCCAAACCTAAAGTCTCAATTATATTGGCAAATTTAGGCACGCCAGATGAACCGACCGTGCTAGCGGTACGCCGTTTCCTGAAACAGTTTTTGTCTGATCAGCGCGTAATTGAAATTCCCAAACCAATTTGGCAAATCATTTTGCGTTTATTCATTCTGCCTTTTCGTCCCAAGCGCGTTTCTCATGCTTATGCGCAGGTCTGGCAGCAGGATTCTCCTATGCGTGAGATTCTGTTGCAGCAGGTCGAGGCTGTAAAAGCCCAGCTGGCCGCGCGTTATCCACAGTTTGAGCTGAATGTGGTGCCAGCCATGACTTATGGCAATCCCAATATTCAAGAGGTGCTCCATCAGTTATCGGCCCAGCCCCAAGATCATATTATTCTGTTTCCCTTATTTCCCCAGTATTCGGCGACATCGACTGCGCCATTGTATGATGCGATAGCGAACTGGATTCCCAAACAGCGTAATCTGCCAGGTATCTCGATGATTCGGGACTATTATCAACACCCACTTTTTATTCGCTCTTTAGCGCAAAGTGTGCGGGATTATCAGGCAGTACACGGACAAGCAGAAAAGTTATTGATGTCTTTTCATGGTATTCCACAGCCTTATGCAGATAAAGGCGATCCCTATGCCGATCGTTGCCGGATTACCGGTCATCTGGTTGCGCAGGAACTGGGCTTGACTGAAGATCAATATGCGATCAGCTTTCAGTCGCGTTTTGGCAAGCAGGAATGGGTCAAGCCCTATACCGATGTACTGATTGAAGAGTGGGCCAGACAGGGGGTGAAATCCGTGCAGGTGATGAGTCCGGCTTTTTCAGCAGATTGTCTGGAAACCCTGGAAGAACTGGCCATCCAGAATGCCGAGCTGTTTAGCTCGCTAGGTGGTGGGCAGTATAGCTATATTCCGGCGCTGAATAATCGTGAAGATCATTTGCAATTGCTCAATACGTTGTTAGAAGCTAATCTTGAGGCGTTGACTCAAACTCTTGCCCATTAAAATATCTCGAGGTATTTCGTTCTATGCTACAAGTCAAAATTGTTCCTGTAACGGCCTTTCAGCAAAACTGTTCGATACTTTGGGATACGGACACTCAAGAAGCTATTTTGATCGATGCAGGAGGAGAGCCGGAAAAGCTGGTAGCTGAGGTGGAAGCACTGGGTGTAACGGTCAAAGCCCTGTGGCTCACACATGGTCATCTGGATCATGCCGGTGCAGTAGGTGCCCTACAAAAGAAATGGAATATTCCGGTTATAGGCCCGCATCGTGAAGACGCATTCTGGCTTGACATGATTCAGGAAGTTTCTGCACGTTATGGCTTTCCGATTCCTGAAAAAGTCGAGGTGACCCAATGGCTGGAAGGTGGGGAAGTCTTGCAACTGGGTGATGAGGAATTTGAAGTACGCTTTGCACCAGGTCATACCCCGGGCCATGTCATGTTCTATAACCAGAATCATGGCTTGTTATGGACCGGTGATGTGCTCTTTAAGGGTTCAATCGGTCGCACGGACTTTCCACGAGGCGATCATCAGCAATTACTGGACTCGATTCAACGAGAATGTTTTAGCTTACCTGATGACACTCGCTTTATTTCGGGGCATGGGCCAATAAGTAGCATTGGTTTTGAAAAACAGCATAACCCTTTTGTGGCGGGAAAGGCGGGTTGAGATAGCAGGCTAATTGTTAAAAAGACCAGCATTCGCTGGTTTTTTATCTGGAAAAAGGATTGTTAGGAAGCTGACGGGCTTGCATAGGCAATAACCCGCTTAGAAAGGCAAATAAAAAGCCTACCACAATAAACAGAACAGCTTGCTGAAAAATTCCAATACTCAGGCAAAGAAGGGCTAAGAAACACATCCCCATAAAAACAGCTTTTAAGAAGATATAGCCCATATGAATGCTCTAAAAATAATGTAATGGTTAAGTTCAGAGTAGGAGTGTGAGTAGGCGATCAATATGGTTAACTTGCGTGTAATTTTCGCTTAACTTGATCAGGTTTATATGAGTATGCCAGCTATTTTTCTATCTAGGGATAAGGAAAAAAGCAGACTTTCTCCGGTTTTAGTCTTCTGGAGCATCGGCTTGAGGCGCATCTTGGGTGGGCAGTTTATAGTCTTCATTGGCCCATGCCCCCAGATCAATCATTTTGCAGCGCTCTGAACAAAAGGGACGGAATTCATTATTTTCCCAAGTGGTGAGTTTGCCACAATGTGGACATTTTAAACTGGTAGACATGGTTAAACTCCCGATAAATATGCAGCTTCGATTAGGCAAATATAGCCGCAGTTGGTAGACTGATGCGGTTTTTATTAGTTTGATCTGATTATGCCGATTCGTCAATTTCAAGCACAGCGTATGCATGCGCCTCGTGATTTTCAAAGTATCAGTCCTGAGCCGATTTGTCTTGAAATCGGAGCGGGCAAGGGAAAACATGCTTTACTCTTTAGCCGGACACATCCGCAGAGTCAATTGATTGCCATTGAACGAACCCGGGAAAAATTTCTGGCCATGCAAAAAAAGCATGCGCTTGAAGGTCAGGCCAATCTGCAACCGGTTCATGCCGATGCGCTACCGTGGATTGTACATGCACTTTATCCGCAGCAAGTGGAACAGTGTTTTATTTTATATCCCAATCCGGAGCCGCATAATCCGGCACAGCGCTGGTTAAATATGCCATTTTTTGAATTCTTGTTATCCCGTTTAAAAAGCGGCGGTATGATCACTTTGGCCAGTAATATTCCGGAATATATTGCGGAAGCAGAACAGCAGTTAGTGCAAGTCTGGCAATTGCCATTTAAAAAAGAAGTGATTGCTCAGGATTCGGCGCGTACACATTTTGAAATTAAATATTTGGAGCGGGGGGAGCTGTGTCAGCAGTTAATCATTCGTAAACCAGAAGGTTATATCACCCGCTTTGACAAGTTTCAGCCTCTGCAAGGCCAGAACGCTCAAGTGATGGAATAATTTGCATGAGCCAGCGTATTGCAATTGTCGGTGCAGGTCCGGCCGGATTGATGGCGGCTGAAGTATTAAGCCAGTGGCATTATGAGGTGCATGTATATGAGCAAAAACCTTCGGCAGCGCGCAAGTTTTTAATGGCAGGAAAAACGGGGCTGAATATTTCCCATGCTGAACCTATTGAGCAGTTTATTCTGCGTTATGATCAGGCCGACTGGCTGGCGCCATGGCTAAGACAATGGGATGCTGCCTGGATTCAGAACTGGATGAAAAATTTGGGGATTGAACCTTATATTGGCTCCTCAGGCCGGGTCTTTCCCACCGAAATGAAGGCTGCACCGTTGCTGCGTGCCTGGTTACAGCGCCTGACCGAGCAAGGCATTCAGTTTCATTATCGGCATCAGGTGGAACAGGTGCAGCAGCAACACCTGCAACTTCAGGATATGAAGACTAAGCAAAGCCGGATCGAAGCGTTCGATGCGATTATTCTGGCCTGCGGGGCAGTCTCGTGGTCGCAGTTGGGCAGTGATGGAGCATGGCAAAGCTGGTTAGCGGCTGAAGAACTGGAGCCATTTCAGCCGAGTAATGCCGGGGTGGAGTATGTCTGGTCCCGGTTTATGCAGCCTGTGTTCGGACAGCCGCTAAAGCGTGTGGTGGCCTGGGTAGGACAGGGAGATAAAAGCACTGGCGATATTGTTATCAGTCATTATGGTCTGGAAAGTGGGCTGATCTATAAACAGGGCCGGGGGCTGCGTGAGCAATTAAAAGCTGGCCAGCCGATGCTGCTTGAGCTGGATTTATTTCCGGATCAAACGGTAGAGCAGCTGGCTAAAAAGCTGCAACCCGGCAAAAAACAGTCTCTGGCCAATGTCTGGCGTAAAGCGGGTCTGGAAGGAGCAAAAGCCGCCCTAGTGCGAGAACTGGTGGCGAAATCCATCTGGCAGGATGCAGACCAATTGGCTCAAAAAATCAAACAGCTGTCTATCACTTTAAGTGGCTTTCGGCCAATTGAAGAAGCAATCAGCTGTGCAGGCGGAGTGAAGCGTGAAGCGCTTTCGGAACAGCTGCAACTCAAATCCAATCCGCAGGTATTTCTTTGCGGCGAGATGCTGGATTGGGATGCACCGACCGGCGGCTATTTACTGACCGCCTGTTTTGCCACAGGGCGTGCAGCCGGAGAAGGGGTGCATCAGTTTCTGTCGAATTAAAGCCGAGCTGAATAGCTCAAATCAGACCAGAAACGGCTTAAATTCCCAGCTTCCTGTAAAGATGAAAAACGGTTTAATTCTGGGTGATTTTTGCTGGGGGTTGCGTATTTTGAGGATACTGCAAGCGCCAATGTTCTAACTGTTCCTGAGCATGCAGATATTTACCCAATCCCTGTACATTCTTGCTGGCTTCAGTGACGGTGCTGGCCTGACGTTCTGAACGCTTCAGTAGCTGTTCCTGATGTTCCCAGTATTGATACATCAAGCCCTGAATATAACGGCCCTGTTCAGTTTTAAGCTCCAGAGCCTTGAGCATGTTCAGGGCAGAACGAACATGGTCACGCTGACGTTGCTGGATAAATTCTTCAGTCAGATTTTCGTCTTTGCGCATCTGGTTCATTTCTGCTTCCAGATCCGCACTCATTTCCTGAAAGCGTAGCTCATAGTCCGTTAATACAGCAATGTCATGAGGATCATCAGCCGTTTGGGGGAAGGCTTTGACCGGATCGGTTTGTAGTTCTTTCATTACCTGTTCTGAGGCAGATGAATCTGGACTCGGCTCAGTATTTTCCGTATTTTTCTGATCACAGGCCATGAGAAATATGGCACTGCTCAAAAGCACAGTGCGTGTCATCCATTGCATTTTATTCATGATCAAATCCCATTTTTAGTCACTTCGCTGAAATACATATACATAAGTCCGATAGGGAAAATCTATCAGATCGTGGGCTTGTTTGGTCGTATATTGTTCAATTAGCTGTTCAAATTTCTGTTTAAGCTGCTGCCGCTGTGTCTCTGGCATCGCTGCAATAAAACTGGTCGATAGCAGACGCTTGGACACCACCTGTTCCACAGGACCATGCTGCACGTGCTGCATATGTGTCTCTGCATACGGCTGGAACAAGGTTTGTTGTTTAAATACCTCCTGCCATTGGCCATGATGAAAACGTGGCGTATTGCCTTCCAGGGGTGCGATATAATCTGCGAGAGCTTTTACCCAGTCTATCTCAGTATCACGCTGGTTCCAGACCAGAACCAGATAACCTTGCGGTTTAAGTACCCGATAAATGTCTTTTAAAGTATCCAGATTGGCAAACCAGTGAAATGACTGTGCACAAAACACGGCATTCACGCTATGATCCGGCAAGGGAAGCTGATGACTCAGACCTTCCAGGGTGTGAATATCTGGATGGGCCTGTTGCAGTTGGTTCAGCATTTCCGGCACAGGATCAATCGCCGTGATCCGGCTGCCGAGCGGACGTAAGGATGGGATAAATTTTCCCGTCCCACTGCCGAGATCTAAAAGATGCGCCTCCTCTGGCAAAGACAGGGTGGCGGCCAGCCAGCGGCTGAGATCTGCCGGATAGTCAGGCCGGACCTGCTGATAAAGCTCGGCCGCTGCACTAAACCCCTGTTGCGCTGCAGGATGTAATGATTGTGTCATATTTTGCGCTTTTTAATCTTTTTCATCGTTATAAAATAGCATATTCACTTTTTCGGTCGCATTCATTGACTGAATTGTTGCCGAAGGGTTCGATTAACCAGCACGGGAAAGTTATGGATAAGCAGATTGTTTTTGAAGATGAGCATATACGTGCGGTTTTTATGCCGGGATCATCTTCAGAATTGATTTTTTCATTTGGAGATTTGATTACCCGTGCGAAGGGCTTGAGCATCAATGCCGAGAAATCCTTGGCAAAATTTGAATTTAATGTACTCGGTATTATGCCTAAGCATAAATCCTGGTTTCCACAAGGTTCCATGTGGAACATGTTGCAGGCTATTGCCGAGCTGATTGCACCTTTCCAGCAGAGGATCGCCTATGGCGGCTCGATGGGCGGCTATGCGGCAATCAAATATTCCAATGCCTTAGATGTACAGCGCGTGGTGGCCATGGTGCCACAATATTCGATTGATCCTCAAGATGTCGAAGATCGCCGTTATAACATGTTCTATCAGCCAGAGCTTAATCAGGGCATGCGGATTGAAGTAGAAGATGTCAGTGCAGCGCGTGAATATATTATTATCTACGATCCTTATTGCGCCGAAGACCGTGCCCATTATCTGAAATTGCAGGCGGTCATTCCACAGCACCATGTCTTGCATTTGCCTTTTACCGGCCATGATGCCATCGCTGTGCTGGCCAGTTCCGAGTTGCTCTATGACTTTCTGGTACGGGATTATGATGCCAGCTATTTTTACCAGAAAATGCGCAAGGTCAAGAAAAACAGCAAGTTCTATTATCGTAAGGTGATCGAAAATATCCTGCCGCGCCATCGTCAGGCCCTGGGACGCATTTTAAAAAATAACGATCTGCTGCTGGATACCCAGTTTTTTGATGCGGCCCAGAAACAGGTCATTTTGCGGGAATTACTCAGCAATAAACAGGTAGATCAGCAGGATCTGCTGAAACTGGGGATTCATTTGAATCTGCCGCAGGAAAACCGTCAGCTATTGCTAGATGCCTATGGTCATGGGCTGGTGTTTAATGTGATCAGCAATAAAATTGAGAGCTATGCGGATGACGCGATTGCGCTGAACCATAAATTCCTGATTCCGATTTATGCCAAAGGCAACGGCTTGTTAACGATTAGCCTGAATGATGAGCGCTATCTGGTGGTGATGAATGACCGGCATATCATGAAACTGGTCAAGGAACAGGATACGCTCAGTCTGGGCATGCATCCAATTTTAATGAAGCGCTATGAAGACTTTTATATCTTCAGCTATAAACAGCTCAATCTGAGTACCAATGAATATGGCGCAGCCAGCTTTGTCGATTCAAGTGACAAGAATGTGCAGTTTGTGACTAAAAATGAGCTGGATTAACCAAAAAAAGTTAATCTAAAACAAATATTTGACATAAAGCTAAGGTGGCTTAAGATGTATTTAGGTGGCAGGCTAGGGGGGCTTGTCACTCCCGAAGCTGAAAACAGAAAGAGGGGATACAGAATGCAGTCTATGCCGATGAAGATTGGTTTGATCCTGACTGTGATGCTGCCAAATCTGGCCTATGCAGAAAGTGTGCATCCTAAAGTTATTTTATTCAGTGCATCTATTATTTTTGTGATTATTCTGGCGATTTATGTGATGTGCAAAATGCGGACTTCCTTGCGTAATTATATCGATAAGCCGCTCGACTAAAAAAACAGGCAGTGAAACGCCAGCACTAACTTGCTTTGTATGCCAATAGCGGTTAAGTCATGAGGTTATTGTCGAACAGGAACAAGGGAATTTATATGAACGGCGTTTTTCTGGACTATACATCCTTAGACAAGCAAGATCTGGATATGCAGGCTCTTCGGGCCGCTTTTGATGCACTGACCCTTTATCCGCTGACTTCTGCCGATGTGCTGCTGGAACGTGTGGCCGATGCCGAAGTGATCATCACCAATAAGGTGGTCATCAATGCCGAGACGATCCGGCAGTGTCCCCAGCTTAAACTCATTCTGATTTCAGCCACTGGCACCAATAATGTTGATCTGGCTGAGGCCAGGGCACGCGGTATTGTGGTATGTAACTGTCAGGCGTATGGAACCTCGGCTGTGGCACAGCATACCTTAATGTTGATGCTGAATCTGGCCACTTCATTTTTAAGCTATCAGCGTGCGATACAGCAGGGAGAATGGCAAAAATCTACCCAGTTCTGTTTGCTGGATGCACCGATTGTTGAGCTGGCTGGAAAAACGCTTGGAATTGTAGGTTATGGTGAATTGGGCCAGGCGGTCGCCCGACTGGCCGAAGCCTTTGGCATGCAGATCCGGATTGCTGCCTTGCCTGGCCGTCCTGCGGACGAATCGCGTATTCCATTTGCAGCGCTTTTGCCACAGGTAGATTTCCTCAGTCTGCATTGCCCGCTCACTGAAGATACCCGACATTTAATCAGTCATGCTGAGCTGGATGCGATGAAGCCCAGTGCATTTTTGCTGAACTGTGCGCGCGGCGGCATTGTCGACGAACAGGCACTGGCACAGGCCTTGCGTGAAGGCAAGATTGCAGGTGCAGCGACCGATGTGCTCTCGGTTGAACCGCCTAAAGAGGGCAATGTCCTGCTTGATGCTTCAATTCCGAACCTGATTGTGACGCCACATAATGCCTGGGGCAGTGTGGATGCACGTCAGCGAATCGTGGACCAGTTGCTGGAAAATGTCGAAGCCTTTAAACAGGGCCAGCCGATTCGGCAGGTGAATTGATTCTCGCCACTTGCGTGCAGCTAAAATTTTCCTGCTACACAAGATGTAAAAAGCCCATGAGGGGCTTTTTTTATAGATCAGTCACCGCATAACTGGTGGCTGCGCCTGCCTGCGGTTGAGCTTGTGGCATAGTTGGACTTTCGGTCACTGTTGACGACTGGCTTAAAGGTTGCTGTTGAATGGGTGCAGGCTGTTGAGGATTGCCACCCCACACCTCTTTAGTTTGCTGAATTTTTTGATTGGCCTGTTGAGCAGCCTGCTGAGCGCCCTGATCTACTTTCTGTACCGTATCGGAGGTTACGCTCTTGGTATTATCCCAGGCACGATCGACCCTAGGCTTAATTTTGGCAATACCTTTTTCAGTCACTTCACCGACTTTTTCGGCAGTATGGATTACGCCTTCCTGCGCTTTATAGGCAAACACATGCAACAGGTTTGGATTTTCACCATAGGGTTTAACCGGTTTAGCGGGCTGAGTCGTGGTCTGTGCAAATGCCGGTATAGACAGCATTAAAGCTGCGCTTAAAAGAAGAGGAGTTTTGATATTCATTATGGAGCGACCTCGAATTTGTCTAAGAATGGTCTGAGTTTGTTTTTAGTGTAGCGGATGAAGGGTTGAAAACAATGAATATCCTGTGAAGAAGAAGATATTAAAATAGATAGATTCAAAGCATTGTCATTTTTATAATGAAGAAAAAAGAGGAAGAAATAATTTTAAACTTTAGGCGGCTTAAAGAAATAGCCCTATTTTTTTATCAAAATAGGGCTATCCATTTAGTCACATTGGCTCAGGGCATCTTTCGCGAAATGTTCTCTTAAGGTGACAAAGTTCTTTTGTACACCTGCGTCATGCAGATTGAATTTTTGCGCGGTGCTGGTGCCGTCGCGCTGGAAAGTTGCCGAACCGGCATCCATCAAGGTCATGCCTTTAAATGACCATTGTTCAATAATGCGATTATTTTCAATATCGCCTGTAAATTCAATCACGCATTTATCGAGGAATTTGGTCAGTTTTGCCTGATTGTTGGTGGTTTCAGGAGATACGTCGAGGTTTTGTACTTCCTGTAAGACGCCAACTTCAAGCTGCGGAACTTTGGGTGCAGATGTACACGCTGTAAGAGCAATACTCGCAAGACCCGTCAAAATAAGAGCTTTAAATTTCATATGATTCTTTCTTGTTGAGTGTTGTTGAGTTGAGTATAGGGAATTGAATGAAAATTGGCTATAGTAGACTTATACATATGGGCTAGAGTGATTAGCCATATGTATAAGATAAGATAAAGGAAAAATTATTTTAGCTTTCGATTTATTGTATCAATTAGCTTTTGGCAATTTTGAACTTCCTCATCTGTTAAGTCACTAGAATCATGTTCTCTAGCCCAACGCAAAAAAGCTTTGGATAATTGAAATTTAGAAAGCTCTTTATTGTTTCTTTTGAAAATATCTATAATGGGCTTATTTGATTCTAACTCTTCACTAGAAATTTCAATTCCACATTCATTGTGAAAAATTTTTGCCAAAGTCACTCTGATAAGGTCTTCGATTTCAGAATTTATAACGTCTCGATTTAAAAACTCTTGTGTTCTTAGGATATTTTTAGCTCCTAAAGAATGAATAACGGTATCTTGTGTGGCTGCTTTATCTCCCGCATTATCTGAATCTAACAGAGCTACAGTTTTTAAATCATTATTACTAAGCATGGATGCGTAATATGAAATTTTTGAAGAGCTACCTACAGGAAGAAGAGCAATATTCGGATCTAAATTTTTATCAAATAAAGAGTTAATACCCTCTAAATACCATAAATCAGTTAATCCTTCCAAAAGCACATTTTTCTTTGCTGTAAACATACTTTGAGCTAAGTTATAACCTAAAGCTTCTTGTAATGGGAAAAGGGCAGCTGGATCATTTGAAACTATTTTATTATTAACTTTTGTTCCTTCAGATCTGTCCGTTAACTCTACAATTCGCACTAAATCTAATTCATCTTGTGAGATCATAAAGGGGGAGTGAGTGGTATAGATCGTTTGGTTTTTTTCTGCTAGTTTGCTAATAGTCTTAATAAATTCTTTCTGCTTTAAAGCATGTAAGCTAGTGGCAGGTTCATCAAGTAAAAGAATACAGTTTTTGTAATCATTGTCAGCTTGAGATTCAAAGACTATAAAAAAAGAGACCATCCATTGAAAGCCTTCCGATCTCTGATCGAGTTCTACCTTAGCTCCTGACAAGTCAGTTACTACGACTTTTAATGATTGTCCATCAGCAACAATTTCTAAATTGGATGCTTCATCTGTCTTATTATTTGGATTCCAAATTTCTTGAATAGATTGGGATAAATTTATAGAGGCAGCATTAAGTCGATAGAATCTATCATCTAATGATCGAGCATACGCTTCAGGGTCAGCCTGACTTTCATTCGGTTTGCCAAGATTTGCTAGTTCTCTTGCTGAGTAGCCTAGAAACTTAAGAAGTGAAATATTTCCATAATCAAAATATTTATCGTCAAGTTGGTTATTCTCTTGACGTTGAGCTAAACGCTCTAAATGGATACGGGGTTTTACTCTAATATAATTCTTGGATTCTCAAATGAAGTGCAACAGAGATTAAATTATTGGAAGGAAGCAAGATGAGCTAGCATTTTGCTTCCGACCGACCAAAGTCAAAGTTGCATCATGAACTATACTCATCTTACTCAAGAAG
>NZ_VLSR01000029.1:0-15928 GCF_007558235.1 Acinetobacter sp. RF15B
CCGCGAGGTGTGAGAGTTCGAGTCTCTCCGTCCCCACCATCAAAAAAGACAAGGCGATGACCTTGTTTTTTTTCGCCTGAAATTTATAAATCTTAGAAGTATAAAAAAGCCCATAACAATGGGCTGAAAAGATTTAAAATTTTATTGCATTCACTTCTTTGAATCGACATCCCTATCTTCAAGTGTATCAAACCTGCTGATCAGGCTTTTAAGTGATCTTCAAATTCTTCACCGAGCTGCATGGCTAAAGCATTGCCGGAGAGGTCACAGGTCACCAGGCCATATTCTTTTTTAAAACTGAAACTGAAGCCACGGTCATCAGCCAGAGTGCGAACTGAATAACCTAATTTTTCTAACCACAGGCGAAAGGCGATCAAGTTTTTAGCTTTAACCACTTTTTTCATGAGATAACTCCTTCATCATTGTTAAAGGATAGATAAGGGTGAAAAAAAATGTTTTAAAGGGCGATTGCCTTAAATAATTTTAATTTAAAGGAAAATGCAGATTTAATGAACATTCATAGCTTGAGAAAAGCCATTAAATATAGCTTAAATGTTTGATATTTATATATTTTAAGATGTTGTAACTAAATGTTGTATGTTTTTAAGTTATAAAAATTATAAATTATTTTTAATATTCAACTGGTTAAGAGGGAATTATGAAGGAGACAGTTAAGTAAAAGATTTATTGCATGACTTTTCATGATAAACCGGTTGGATTCTATTTTATTCAAGCATACTTGGCCGGAGATTTTCTGAGCAGTATTTCTGTTCCTCTGATTTATATTATGAAAAAACAGATTGAAATTGAAAGATTATGACTCAGCCCAACATTGAACAGTATGTAAAGCAGCAGATTGAACAGATGCAGCAACAGGCTTTAACTCCGGTTGCTGTCATGCTGGGGCATGAAGACTGGCTGGAGTTTAGTGTGCAATCCCAGGTGGCTTATACACCCTTTGGAAGTGCACGTCGCTACCAGCCAGCACTGGGTGGTTTGCTGCTGGTTAGAGTGAATGAAATGAATACGCTACGCGTAGTAACGCAGGCAGAACTGGATGCTTATGCGCAAAGCAACCAGATTCTTTAGAAGGATTTAAAATTCTGAGAATGAGGAATTAGAAATTGTCTTTTTGCATTCTCAGTTGCTGGAACTCTTCAACACTATTGGCGCGTAAAAATGGATTGGTTTCAAGTTCTAGCTCAATGGTACTTGGCAGAGTGTTTTGACCGAGCATACGCAAACGCTTCACCTGTTCCAAACGTTCCTGAATCTCCAGGTTGTCTGGCTCGACATGTTTGGCGAACTGTGCATTAGACAAGGTATATTCATGGGTGCAATAGACCTGTGTACGGGGAGGCAAGGCAGCCAGACGCGACAGAGAATGATACATTTGCTGATACGTACCTTCAAAAACACGGCCACAGCCCATCGCAAATAGGGTATCACCACAGAACAGCACATCAAGCGTATCAATAAAATAAACGATATGGCCTAAGGTGTGCCCGGGAACGGAGATAACCTGAACTTCAATATCATGAAAGTTAAATTGATTTTCATGTTCAAGCGGATGGCTAATTACCGGAATTTTAATCAGTTCTGCGCGTGGACCATAAACAGGGAGGTTCTGCTCCTGAATTAATCCGGCTACACCGCCAGTATGGTCTTTGTGCCAGTGAGTCAGCCAGATCTGGCTGAGTATCAGAGCATGTTCGGTGCAATAGGTTTTAACCAGTTCTGCTTCAGTCGGATCAATCACCACGACTTGATGGGAAGGTAGATGTTCCAGTAACCAGATATAGTTTTGTAAGGAGTTTTTGACATCAATGCAATGAATTTTGTATGAGGACATAGCGAATCAGCCTAAAGGGTTTTGCTGATAACCTAACATATTTACCGATGTTTTAGCGTTCGCATAAAGTGCCGATTGATCAAGAAATTATATTAACGATAGTGCTTTGCGATTTTGACGTGGCTACTTCCATAGCCTTTTCAATATTGATGGCTATTTGCCATTCTTTTGATATTGTATGCAGATGTGATTTTGCAGAAGTTATTTTAAAGCAAGAGTGTACAGGACGAAATAGCCTGAATTTTAATAGTGTTTCGGATTTTGCTGCTGTGATTTAGCAGCGCAGTTGTTTTTAGCGATTGAGTTTCAGTGCATCATTGCCTGCCATATCTTCACTAAAAATCTTGCGAGATATTCCTTTTACGTCACAAACATTAGACATAGATAAATGGTCAACGGACCTTAATATACAGGAGCATAAAAATGAAAATGTACCAGGTGGATGCCTTCACTACAGCACTGTTCAAAGGAAACCCGGCCGCGGTGATTGTGCTGGACCAGTGGCTAGATGACAGCCTGATGCAAAATATTGCCCTGGAGAATAATTTATCCGAGACTGCTTTCGTTCAGGTACGGGATGCAGAAAATTATGCGATTCGCTGGTTTACTCCGACCAGAGAAGTGGATTTTTGTGGACATGCTACTTTAGCCAGCAGCTTTGTGCTGTTTAAAGATTTTACATCAGCCAAGACTATTCAGTTTCACGTTAAAGATCTGGGGATTTTTACGGTCACTCAGGATACAGATGGCAAAATCAGAATGGATTTTCCAGTTCGTCGAGCCAAGCAGGTGACAGAATATCCGGATGAACTCAGACAGGCCCTGAGCAAACCTTTTAAAAATGTCTATTTGAATATTCAGGGCTATATTATTGAATATGAATCGGTACGAGATGTTCTGGACGAACGGCCGAACTTTGAACTGCTCAAACAGTTAAATGGCAAGCGAACGGCCATTACGGCAAAAGGGAGCTTGCTGGATGTGGCGATTACCACAGGTGCTACGCAATATGACTGTATTTCTCGTTACTTTGCGCCCAGTAACGGAATTGATGAAGATCCGGTGACAGGCTCAATCCATACTGGTATTGCCCCGCTTTGGGCGGAAAAACTGAATAAGACCGAACTGGTCGCCTATCAGGCTTCGGCACGGGGCGGCGAGCTGTATTGCAGCCTGAAAGCTGAAGATCGGATTGAAATTTCAGGCTATGCCAGGTTATATATGCAGGCTGAAATTTTTATCTAAATTACATTGTAAAACATAATATCGTCTTGGCAGACGGTATGGTATTTCTGGCAATCCGGTTTAAAAGATTATTCAGAGTAAGAGTCGTTTTCTAATATAGACCGGTAATAAAAATTCACCTTTAAAATTTTGGATAAAGAATGTTAATACGCTTTAAAAGTTTAACACTGGCGATTTTATTATCTGGTTATTCGGTGCTGAGTCTGGCCCAGCCAGTGCTACTAAAAACTGAGCAGAATGTTGAAGAATATAAATTAGAAAATGGCTTAAGAATTATTCTCGCGCCAAATGACAAAGAAAATAAAGTATTTATGAACACGGTTTATCTGACCGGTTCACTGAATGATCCGCAAGGCAAGGGGGGATTGGCTCATCTTCTGGAACATCTGGCCTTTAAAGGCACTCGCAATGTCAAAGGGGATGAATTCCAGCGTCGACTGGATCAATATACTTTAATGACCAATGCCAGTACCGACTATTATTCTACCAAATATACCAATGTGATTCGTCCTGAGCAGACGGCGCTCAATGAAGTGATTTTTCTTGAAGCCGAGCGGATGGACAAACTGGTGCTGCAAGAAAAATATGTCCCGACTGAAATTGATATTGTGAAACGTGAGCGCGAAATTCGTCTGGATCAGCCATTTTCGGTCATGATGGATCAAATTTTTAAAGCGGCTTATGGCAATCAGTATCTTGGGCGATTGGCGATTGGCGATCTGGAGGAACTGCAATCCATTAACATGCAGGAGCTGAACCAGTTTTACCGTCAATGGTATGCACCAAATAATGCCTTCATGGTGATCTCAGGCAAGTTTAACAAGGCGGATGTGCTCAAGCAGATTGATCGCCATTTCAGCCCGATCCAGTCGCGCAATATTCCGGCACAGGCTCAGGTACCGCCTTTAAAACCTGAACAGATCGCACCGCGTGAGTTTACCGTGCAAAAAGGCAGTGATCTGGCAAAATATAGTATTTATTTAACGGGTGCCAATGAAAGTGTCAAAACAGCATTGGCGATTTCGCCGACGCTATATACGCTGCAACCGAGTGGACATTTGTATCAAAGTATGGTGGAAACCGGGAAGTCCACCACAGTGCAATCTGCAACCTGGCTCGACCGGGATTTTAATCTGGTGATGATGGGTGCGATTTATGGACCGAATCATCAGGCACCAGGTGTAAAGGAAGGATTGATACAAGGCATTGAGCAGAGTCAGCCTTTTAATGAAGTCGAACTTAACCGTACAAAAAATCTGGTGCGTAACCAAGCAGATATGATCAAAAATAGTGCAGCCGCGATAGGTTCCCGTCTGAGTGATTATGCAGTGGCTTATTCTGGGGACTGGAGCCAATACTTTAAAGATCTGGATTCGATCCAAAAGCTGAGTGTGAACGATGTCAATCGAGCCTATCAGGTCTTTTTTAAACCAGAGCATCGTATTTTCGGGAATATTCTGCCTACACCAGAAGATCAGAAAAAAGCACAGCAACTGGCGCAGAGCGAAGCTCCACAAAAAAGTTTAGCGCCTTCGGCTGAAGCAGAAGAACCATTAAAGGATGTCAGGGTTTATCAGGCGGAAGTGAAAGATTATGTTCAGCAGTCCAAGCAATATCTGCATGAAAAAGAACAGCAGATCCAGCGCGGTAAGCTGAAAAATGGCATTAAATATGCGCTATTTCCGACCACTACACGTGATGATAAGGTATATGCCACCATTGCCCTGGATTTTGGTACAGCACAAACCTTATTGAATAAGGGTGAAGTACTGGATCTGATGGCATATCTATTATTGCGTTCTTCAGAAACCCAGAGTTTGCAGCAGATTGCAGACAAGATTATTGAAGTTGGCGGATCTGCCACTGCAAGTGCAGCGGTGAATGGCTTGACCATTCAAATCAGTGCCAAAAAAGAAAAATTCGAAGAGTTTTTTCAGTATGTGGTTGAGGTGCTTAAAAACCCGGTATTTGAACAAAGCCAGTTTGATCTGATCAAGGGGCAGACTTTATCAACTCTGGATCGTCCTTATACGGAGCCAGATACTGTTGCTGGGCTGACCATGTCGCGAATTATTGAAATCTACCAGCCAGGAGATATTCGCTATCATTTTGAACCTGAGCTGGCGACCCGACAGTTTAAAGCGGCCACCCGTGAACAGGTAGTGGCCTTGTATCAGCAGTTTTTTAAAACCCATCATGCACAAATTGCGGTTACGGGTGAATTTAACCCCAAGTTCATGCAAAACATCCTGAAAAAAAGTTTTGCTGACTGGAAAACCCAACAGCCTTATGAGCGCCTGAAATCGGTATATAGAGCTTATCCTGCCCAACAAGTTCATGCCTTATCCGAGCAGCGTGAGTTTGGTAGTTATCAGGCACTGATGACTTTGCCGGTGGGGGCGGACAATCCTGATGTGCCGGCTTTGCAGGTCTTCGAATATATTCTGGGGAATTCCCAGTTGTCTTCCCGTTTAGCTCAGGAGCTACGTGAAAAAAATGCCTTGGTCTATGGATTTGGTGCCAATCTCCAGTTTGATGAATGGGCGGAGTCAGGCGCGCTCTCCATTGATGCAAACTATACGGCAGGGAAATCAGCACAAGTTTCACAAGCGGTATATAAAGTGCTGAATGAGCTATTGACCCGGGGTGTCACGGAGCAGGAAGTGGAAGCTGCCAAAGCCAGTATTCTAAAAAAGCGCTTAAATGTGCTGGAAGATGATCGCCGTATTCATAACATGCTGGTTCCGCAACTGGATAAAGACCGTAATCTGTTGTATCGGGAAAAACGTGATCAGGCGATTGCTAAACTCAGTAAAGCCGACATTGATGCCGTGATTAAAAAATACATCAAGCCAAATCAGCTGGTGGAAGTGATGGCCGATCAGTATGGAAAAGAAGTTAAGCAATTATAGTGTGAGTAGGTAAATAGAAAAATCCCCTCAAGTCGGGGATTTTTTATTTTTCAATATTATTTAAAGCCCTAATTTAAGTAACTTTTCTGGTAAACAGGATTCCACCTAAAACGCCAGATAGCACAGCACTGGCTAAGCTCCACCAGAAAGTGGCAAAAAGAAACAGAAAAATACCACCTGATATTAAGATTGCTCCGAAAGCAATATCTTTATTAAAGGGTAAGTGAATAATATGTTGGTAATAGCAGGATGCCATTCCACTAAAACAGATCACCAGGCAAGTATATAAAAGTTTTTCTGACAAGGGACTAGCGATCATTTCTTCCCAGAGCATATGTGTTTTCCTCCTTTTTTAAGGATCCAGACGCTTATTCTTATAATTTATAAAACGCTTTAGCATTTTCATAAAAAATCGGCTTTAAGGCATTTTCATCATAAGCCTGCACAATATCGCTAAACGCATCAATAATGTTAGTGAGTGAGCTGCTGACACGGTCCATCGGAAAGTTGGACGCAAACATCACGCGCTTAGCCCTAAAGCAGTTTAAAGCATGCTGAATCAGGGGAGCTGCACGTTCTACTAGTTCCTGTTTAGTTGCCAGTCGTTTCTGCTGATGAAAATCATGCCCTAAAACAGGCATAAACAAGCCAGAAATTTTAGTCGATACATTCGTCCATTGTGCCAGTTCAGCCAGATCCTCTTTCCATGCCTGAAAAATATATTCACGTTGCTGAGCTGTCTTGCCCGTGCCTTTACCCACCTTGCCAAATAAACCAGCAGGCGTACCCAGATGATCCAGCACGATAGGGGTGTCTGGAAAGGCTTTGGCCAGCGCAGTAACATCTGAAATCTGGAGAGAATATACCCAGGCATCAAAGCTTAAATCTTGCTTGGCCAGTTCTTCAAAACCTTTGAGGAATTTTTTATTGCGGTACAGATGCGGTTCATCTGCCCATGCATGAATAGCTTTATCTGCATGGACTGCTGCCATTTTACGGATGCCACGAAACTTGGGTGAGGCTTCGCGATGTAATTGCAGGAGCTGTTTAAAATTTTTCTGTCGTGGATCAGCCGTAGCAACGATTCCACCCAATTGGATATTGTGCTGATCAAAAGGAAGTCCAGCGATGAAACGGGTTTCGTTTACCACGCCCGTACCTTTCTGTTGATGCCAACTGGCTTCGACATGCACAATCTGCTCCACCTTATAATGATCTGCATCTTTCTTGTAATTTCCAGGTAGGTAAGGTGCAGTCAGATGTTCAGTCAAGCCAATCGTCTCAATCACATCTTTAGGTTTTAACAGTCGAACCATCTTGTCTAGCAATCTAGGATGTTTGCCAAACAGCTTCACCGCGAAAGCCGCGGCATGCGGGGTAGTATAGGGATCCCATTGGTGGATATGCGGATCAATGATCGGAAAGGGAAGTGATTGCATAATATTCTTGGTCTGTCCTTAATTTTTATTATTTTTTATATAGGCCTACAATCAGCCTAAAGTCAATTTTTTTGTGTCCATAAAAAAAGCCCCGTAGGGCTTTCATTAATGATCGTGGTCGTGTTGATGCTTATTGGCATGAAACTCTTCATTACGACGGAAACGTAAATAGTTTTCAAACTGCTCGCAGTATTCATCATAATTGTCTTCCAGCATCATCTGGAACTGCTGCAAGATATAAGACATGACCTGATCTTTAGCATCGCGCATTTCATTGCCATCTTTAAAATTGTTGGCAGCGACCCAGGTATTAAAACGGGCTGTGCCAAACAGCATTGCAGCGCTGACCTGACCGCGTTTGTCTGCCGGATTTTCCTGAGAACCTTTTTCTACGCGGCTAAATTCATTGGCCTGTTTAATAAATTCATCAGCACGTTCAAAGAATGCAGCATTTAACGCTTCTTCTTCGGTTACATCGGTTGCTTCAATCTTTTGAACCATGAATTTTTCCTGACTATAAAATCTTGATGTCTAATTATAGGCAAAGCCTTGCAGAAACTAAACCTTTGCCTTAATCTAAAAATAGCCTAAGCAATTAAAGTGTGAATACCATGCAAGATGCAATTGCGGTACAAAGCCTGAAAAGTGATATTGCCTTGTTGCGCCAGAATATATGGCCACCCGCAAATCTGGCCAATGTTGAAGGTTTGCCGATTTACTATGGCACCAAGTCGCAGGTGGATGAATATTACAAACAATGGCTGGGTCTGATTGAAAGGGCACAAGACCTGTTTCAGCCGTTTATGGAAGATGAGGTCGTAGATGCAGTTCATCTGCCCGGTCACCTGAATCTCCCCTTATTCTATTTTCATGTGGATCGCATCCGTATTAATAAGACTCGGGCCAAAGAATCCAAAACCTTTCGCGGTATTGCCAGTCTGATAGAAAAATGCGGACAGTTTGAAGCAGAACAGGTGGCTGCCATGCAGCGTTGGCTGGACAGTGATGAAACAGCAGCGTTGGTGGCCCACCGTGAATTTGTTGACTTACGGACTTATGTATTTCAGCATGGGCAAAGTGAATATACGCGCACCCGATTTTATGTAAATGGGATCGTGCTGAGTGTCGAGCCAGACTTTGAGCTGGTGGATGCACGCGATAAGCCACGCAAACAACGCAGTGACAGTTATAGCGATCCATTGGCGGATAATAATATCTGGAAAGTGTATGGCAAAAATCGTTAAAGCCATGTCGCTATGACCAGAATGGCCCGGTTTTAGTAAATTGTGCTAACCGGGCCGCAGCTTCAGCAGACAGGCGCTGTTGTTCAGCTTTAATCCATCCCAACACAAACCAGGCTTTGGGCTGCTTTTTCACATAGGGAAGGAATAGCTCTTCTGCAACGAACAGATCGTTATAATGTCCTAAACTTTCCTGAACGGGCTTTAATGCTTTGAGATACGCTTTTACTTCCTGCTCGACAAACAGGCTTTGCAAAAATTCAATATTATAGCGTAAACGCTTGACTCGCTTGCGAGTACGATGTCGTGCCTCAATATCCAGCTGTATATAATTGGCTGCATCCTCACAAATTTTGTGGTGCAAGCTGCTGAGACTGGTGCAAAGTGTTTTATGGGAAGAGGGATGTGGCTTAAATTTGCGCTGGCTAAAGCCTAAAAGTTCAAGAAACAGCTTTGTCGTCGCGGGCTGTTGAAACAGTTGACTGATATTGAGCTGCCCTTTAGGAGCAGGAGGTAATACTAAAAGTGGTGAACCGGCTTGTTTTAATTGTGGGAGCAGGCTTCCAGCTAAGGCATCCCGATCGCGGGTAGCGCCTAATTGCTGAAAAATATCCCGCAGCTGATCCTGCCATTCAGCCGGGCATTCTTTGGTTTCGGACTGGAAAATTTTTAAGGCACTGCGTAAACGACGGACTGCAACACGTGCCTGATGCACATGGTCACTATTATAGTGTTCTAGGGCAATTGCCGTTGCATTCGGAAAAAGATGAGTCAGACAGTTTGCTACAATTTTTTGCAGGATTCTAGCAACATCATTTTCCTCTTCTAAATTGAGTACAACCTGATGCTGAACTGGAAGCTGCTGTTCAGCCTTTAATAGGGCATAACCGCGTTCGGATTTGTTGCGTACATCCAGCCACAACTGATAAGGTTCAACCCAAGTTTCTACACATTCAATCAGTTGATCCAGTGTGCCAGTTTTAAGCTCAAATTCGACTTCATAAATATGAGCAATCTGGTGTCCAGAGCGAATTTCTCCAATATCGAAAGCTATTTCTATCTGGCTCTGCTGGTAATTATACTGGATGACCTGACGTTTGACCTCTGTTTCGAATTGGAGCAGTAGGGGAGTATTCAGCTTGCCTATTGCCTGCTTGAGTATTTTTTTGGCCTGCTTATCTTTTTGATATAGATGAAAATTACACGATTCTGGCTGGGTTTCTCCCAGGCAATGTTCCAGTTCAAAACGCTCAAACTCATGCCGTGCAGGTGCCTTTAACGTCTGAAACCATTGTTTATCTTCCAGACGTTGCCGCAGTGCGATTTTATGTTGCTGTAATTGCTGATCGTGAGTATCAAAATATTGGGCATATAGATGATGCCGGGCAGGCGCATACTGCTGAAAATCTTGTTCAAACTGGCTGCGTGTATGGAAAGGGATTTGAAATTTCAATTCAACTTCTGCCATCGGATCACACCTGCACGATGTAACGGGATAGCATTCAATATATCCCAAAGATCCATAGCTGTGTGAGGCACTTCTGCAACAAAAAAGCACGCCGTAGCGTGCTTGAAACTCTTTGATGAGATTTATTTAAGAAATTTGCGACTGACCAGAAACTGTTCGGTCGTTTCTAGCAGCTTTTGTGCATAAACTTCCTGCTTGGCGGTCAGCCAGCCCAGAACAAACCAGTCACTGGCCTCCAGTTCAGTCTGCTGGATATAAAGCGCTGAAGATGCCAGAGTTTGATATTCTTGGGCGGCCTGCTGGGCATCATTCAGTGCCTTGCTGTATTTTTGCAGATTCTTTACATCATAGACATGCGTCAAAATCGGGAAGCTGAATTTCAATTCCTGAATACGCATCGACAACTGATCCAGACTGTCAAAATCGGCACTATCTGTTTGATTCATTTGTTCTTGCAAGGCTTTATACTGTTGTTGCAGACAGGTTTGCGCCGCAGTTTTCAGATCTGCCCCGGATTTCTGATGACCGCTTAAACTGAAAATCAGTAATTCCAGATAATGATGCACATTTTGGGTGGATTTCACCAGATGATTCAGTTTCTCCTGAGCATACAGAATATCTTTGGTCAGGTTTTCTGCGGTGGTCGGATTTTGCAGGAAAATGGCCAGCGTGTTTTGCATATGTTGCAAATGCTGTAAATGTTCAAACTGTTTTTTAAATGCTTCCAGCTGATGTGCCCATTTATCCGAAACGCCTGTATGCCAGTCCTTAAACAGTAGCAGACTTAAATGGAGATGATGCAGGGCCTGTTGTGCCTGCTCAATGTGCTCCTGTTCAGCCACATGCGCCGATATGGCCGCGATATTAGGTAAAAGATGCTGCATCTGCTGGGCAATCAGGCTGCATAGATTCTCGCCTGCACTGGATTTTTTGCTCAGCTGAAGTTCTTTAGCCTGTGTCGCCGGGCTAACCTTTTGGGCACTGGCCAGGAGATTGCCTATTTCAGCCTTGCTGCGTACATCCAGCCAGAGCTGATATTTTTTGACCCATTCAAAGCTCATAGCCAGCAGATTTTGCACAGAACCCTGTTTAAGCTCAAACTCAACCTCGTGTACGTCCTGTTCAGCATCTGGCGTGCGGATATGACCAACATCCAGACTGACTTCAATCTGGCTGTCTTCATACTCAATAACACGTAAGGTACGTACAATATCCGTTTCAAACTGAAGTTTTAGATGATCAAATTGTTGCCCTAGGGCACCCACCAGAATTTCCTGAGCTTCAGGACACTGCTGATAAATACTCAGCTCCAGTTCAGGCGAATGAGCCAGTTCTCCAAGATCATGATTATGCTCAAAGCGTTCGATATGACTTTTGCCAGCTGCTTTTAGAGTCTGGATCCAGCGTGTTCCTTCAAGGCGTTGACGCAATGCCACACCATGCTGAGCCAGCTGACGATCAGTAGTATCATAATATTTGGCCTGAAGCTGGATCTGTTGCGATTTCTTAGGATCAAGTGCCTTGAGCAGGGCTTGACGGCGTGCTGCCGGAATCTGAAACTTGAGTTCAACTTCAACCATGATAATTATCCTGTCTGCTCAGCTATTCAAATAAGACTGAAGCCTGCTTGCTGTAATGAGGTTCCGAAAGATCGCGGAAATATTTTTAGATTTTTAAGCAGCAGATTGTAACCAAATTCAAATCACATGTAAGACTTGACCAAAGGGAAAAAGTGCTGATTAAAGAAATTAATATAAAATTTCATAGGTATATGTTTATTTAATACTAGAAAATTCAGTCATTAATAGACCCAGAATGAGATTGAGACTATAGGATGAACAGTCTTTTAATTGTCCAAATTATGCGCTAATGTTGCAAAAAGACTTCAGGATGATGTTATGAATGCACCGATTCAAGTAGAGCAGGGAAATATAGTTGCGGCGTCTCCGCAAATGCCAATTCGTGATTATCATGAATTTTACCGATTTTATCTGACTGAACATCGCCACATTATGAGCCGTCGTCTGCATATTACGGGAAGCAGTATAGGACTTTATTTTTTTAGCAAGGCGCTTCGTCAGCGTAAGGCCAAATATCTGGCTTATGGGCTGCTTTCAGGTTATGCCTGCGCATGGATTGGACATTTTGTTTTTGAAAAAAACAAACCGGCCAGCTTCAAGCAGCCTTTCTACAGTTTTATTTCTGACTGGCGTATGTTTGCTGATGTGTTACGGATGAATATCAGTTTGATTGATACTCAATACGATAAAATTTCTGTTTAATTCATATCCATGTTTTATTGAATAGTGCTTTAATGGATAAGTGCAAACAGATAAAAAGACTTGTAAGCGGAATTTTATTATTTTATTAATCGTGATATGACTTATTCAGGTTTTTTATCAAGGTAAATTATTCTGAATCAACCAGTTTTCCAAGCCTGGAGCGACCTTCTCCGGGCTTTTTTTATGCCTAAAAATACTGAATTGATCAAGCTGCCGGTGACAGCAATGGGCCAAATTTTTTATACAGCAGATGATTACATAACTTTTCTACTTATAAAAAGACCTTTGACGTTGGAGAACAAGTACACGGTCTCCCTTTAGATAAAAGTAGATTCAAGCTTTGATATTCAGCGGTTTACTTCACTGAACCACAAAAATAACAACGCTTCGGGCTATAATAGAGCCATTCTATTAGTGGCGAGTACGATGCGCGGTCTATATTTAATTACCAATGATGATGCATTGGAACTTTTATTAGAGAAACTCGAAGCAGCCTTGGCGACAGGCCATATTGCGATCTTGCAATACCGCCGTAAAAAAGTGGCAAAACCGGATCAAGACGCAGAAGTTGAGCTAATAAAAGCGTTAGCAGAAAAATACCGGACACCTTTTGTGATTAATGATGATCTGGCTCTGGCAGAAAAATTCGGCTTGGGGGTGCATCTGGGACAGTCGGATGGTGAGATTTCCGACGCTGCTGCACGTTTGCCACATGGCGCAATTATTGGACGTTCATGCAATAATTCAATTGAACTTTCGGACAAAGCGATTGCTGATGGCGCCACTTATGTCGCTTTCGGGGCGATCTATGCCACCGATACCAAACCTGAAGCAGGTAATATCGGGCTTGAAACGCTAAAGCAGGCGAAAGCAAAATATCAGTTGCCGATTTGTGCAATTGGGGGGTTAAGCGTAGAAAACTCTCAGGCCGTGATTGAAGCAGGGGCTGACCTTTGTGCGGTGATCAGTGATATATTAGCCTTAGCGGTTCAAGACATTCCTGCGCGTGTAAATGCGTGGGCTGCATTGTTTGCAGAAACAGTTTAATTTGATTTTTTTTGTTTATATTTCATTTTTTAGTTGAGTGCATCCATGAGCTTATCTCCAAAGCAAGAGCAATTGTTTAAACAGGCCAGTAAACATATTCCAGGCGGCGTGAACTCACCAGTGCGTGCATTTAATAGCGTAGGCGGTACGCCAGTTTTTATTGAGAAGGCGCAAGGGGCTTATCTCTATGATGTCGATGGCAAGCGCTATGTAGACTACGTTGGTTCGTGGGGCCCAATGATTTTGGGTCATGCACATCCTGCGATTATTAAGGCTGTACAAGATGCCGCTGTAGACGGCTTGAGCTTTGGTGCGCCGACTGTGCATGAAACGACACTGGCGGATATTATCTGTGACATCATGCCATCAATTGAATTGGTTCGTATGACCAACTCGGGTACTGAAGCGACCATGACTGCGATCCGTCTGGCACGTGGTTATACAGGCCGTGACAAGATTGTCAAATTTGAAGGCTGTTACCATGGTCATTCCGACTCTCTGCTAGTCAAAGCCGGCTCAGGTCTTTTGACTACGGGTGAAGGTGAGGCGACATCTGCAGGTGTGCCGGCTGATTTTGCCAAACATACTTTAACTCTGCCATACAATGATATTGCAACTTTAAAAGAATGCTTTGCCAAGTTCGGTTCTGAAATTGCTGGTGTAATTGTCGAGCCAGTTGCAGGTAACATGAACCTGGTCGCACCCGTTGAAGGGTTTTTGCAAGCGATTCGTGATGTGTGTGATGAACACGGTTCGGTATTTATTATTGATGAAGTCATGACCGGTTTCCGGGTCGGATTAGGCGGTGCGCAGGCGCATTATGGGGTTACGCCAGACTTGACGACTCTAGGTAAAATTATTGGTGCTGGTCTGCCAGTGGGTGCTTTTGGTGGTAAACGAGAAGTCATGGAGTGCATTGCACCACTTGGTAAGGTCTATCAGGCAGGCACATTGTCTGGTAACCCGCTGGCAATGCGTGCAGGTATTGAGATGTTTAAACATCTGCGCGAGCCAGGCTTCTATGAAAAACTGACTGCACAACTTGAAAAACTTCTTACAGGCTTGCAAGCGGCGGCAGATGAAGCGGGTATTCCATTCAAGACTCAACAAGTGGGCGGCATGTTCGGTCTGTATTTCACGGATCAGGTAGACATCACCAGTTTTGATTCCATGTTGAAATGTGATGTTGATGCTTTCCGTAAATTCTTCCACGGTATGTTAAAACGTGGAGTAAATCTGGCGCCATCCGCTTTTGAAGCTGGCTTTATTTCAGCAGCACACAGTGATGACGATATTGCCTTTACGCTTCAGGCTGCGGCTGAGACGTTTGCCGAAATGAAAGCCTAAACTTTTTAGTTTTCTACTATTTATTTAAGCCTGAATTCGTTCGGGCTTTTTTTATAGAGATCTTGAACAAGGAAAAAGAGGGATGCACACCAAACATTATCTAACTTTAAATGATGCCGAATTTTTATTAGATCAGGCATATCAATATGCCATGCAGAACAATTTTAAGGTCAGTATTGCGGTTATGGATGAAACCGGTCATTTGCTGGTAATGAAGCGTATGGATGGCAGTTCACCAATGACTGCAAATCTGGCAATTGAAAAAGCAAAATGCTCAGCCATAAGTGGCCGTCCATCTAAACTATTTGAAGATATGATTAAAGGTGGTCAGATGGGCTTTCTGACTATGGAGAGTTTTTCGGGCATGCTAGAAGGCGGAGAGCCGATTTTATATTAAGGCCAACTGGTGGGGGCGATGGGTGTTTCCGGGGCGAAATCATTTCAGGATGCTGAAATAGCACAAATGGCCATTGAGAAGTTTTTGGCCCAGCAAGCGGTGTAATTATTTGCAAATGAGACATTTTTATAATCAGTTGCCCGGATATTGATTAAGAAAATGCATGTCATTTTAAAGTTGTTTTTATAAATTCATCAGGTCTATATTAATTTTAGGAAATCTTGGGATAAAAATGAAATTACTGCTGAATAATAAAAAATTCATGAATACCAACAATACAGCGAATGGAGAAGTATCCGGTGAAACTATTTTTCACTATCAGCAAGTCGGTAAACAAATAGAAGCTACATATTCTGGAGGCCGGATTATAAGTGGACATTTAATAGGTTTCATGACTTCTGAAAGTACATTTACAATGAGCTACCATCACATAAATGAAAAGAATGAATTACGTGTAGGGCAGTGTAATACTGAGATTGAAATCCAGAATAATGGAAAAATTAAACTCATAGAAAATTGGCAATGGCTTAATGGAGATTGCTCTAAAGGTGAATCATTTCTTTTAGAAATCTAGGGCGTGTCCTCATTTGGCTTTACACCAAATAAACATGCAAGCAATGTAAATCATAGACTGATAATTTCGTGCAAGCTTATCAAATCGGGTAGCAATAGCACGGAAATGTTTTAATCTCGCAAAT
>NZ_VLSR01000002.1:0-256595 GCF_007558235.1 Acinetobacter sp. RF15B
AATTAGATGTCGACTGGTATTTCGCTGATCCCTATAGCGCCTGGCAGCGTGGAACAAATGAAAATACGAATGGATTGATCAGACAATATATTAGAAAAGGCAGTGACTTGAATGACTATACGGATGCCTATATTGCAGAAATTACTCAACGCTTGAATCATCGTCCAAGAAAAAGACTCGGCTTTAAAAGTCCGAGTCAGGTATTATGGCAACAACATGGTGTTGCACTTCAAATGCTAATCTAAGATGTTAATTTGCTAGATGCAAAACCAACTATTAGAACAAGAATAAATCTAAATATACTGTTTGAGCAGATCCAAGGAGGTGATGATGCAGATGAATCATCCGGTCTATGATGTAGTGATTGTCGGTGGCGGTATCAATGGTGTTGGCATTGCGGTTGACGCTGCGGGCCGAGGCTTATCGGTTTTTTTATGCGAAAAAGATGATTTAGCTAGTCACACTTCTTCTGCCAGCAGCAAGCTTATTCATGGTGGTTTGCGCTATCTGGAGCATAAAGAATTTCGTTTAGTGCACGAAGCTTTAGCTGAGCGGGAAATTCTGTTGGCGAAAGCCCCGCATATTATTCGTCCACTTCGTTTTATCATGCCTCATCAACCGCATTTGCGTCCTGCATGGCTCATCCGGACAGGTTTGTTTTTTTATGATCATCTGGGAAAACGGGAAAAACTAGCAGGTTCTCGACATATTAGGTTTGATACCGTTAGTAGTCCTTTAAAGGAAGACATAACCCAGGGTTTTGAATATTCGGATTGTGCAGTAGATGATGCCCGTCTGGTGGTTTTAAACGCCATGCAGGCACATGAGCTGGGAGCCTATATTGCCACCCAAACACGTTGTACAGCTGCTGAGCGTGAAAATGAATTATGGAAAATTCATCTGGAAGATTCGCAAGGGGGTTATCAGGTACAGGCGAAAGCTTTGGTCAATGCTGCCGGACCTTGGGTAACCCAGTTTATTGAAAAAAGCTTAAAACAGAAATCACCTTATGGGCTGCGCCTGATTCAAGGCAGTCATATTATTGTGCCTAGAGTTTATGATGGCGATAAGGCTTTTATTTTACAAAATAAAGATCATCGCATTGTTTTTGTCATTCCTTATCTTGAGCAATACACGCTAATCGGAACCACGGATCATGAGTATCAAGGCGATTTAGATCAGGTTGAAATTACTCAGCCGGAAATGAGCTATTTGCTGGATGTTTATAATGATCACTTTAAGCAGCAGTTAGGTCTAGAAGATATTTTATCGACTTATTCCGGTGTGCGCTCTTTATGTGATGACGAGTCTGATAATCCATCGGCCATTACCCGGGATTATACTTTGGCCCTGTCGCATCCGCAGCCCCATGAAGCGCCTTTGCTTTCAGTATTTGGCGGGAAGCTCACTACTTATAGAAAGCTGGCGGAGGCAGCCATAGCGCACTTGGCAGTAACCTTTCCTGAAATAAAAAAACCTTGGACTGAAAAAGCGTTATTGCCTGGAGCTGAAAATCTGGTTTCGGTGGAACTTCTAATTCAGCAAATTATGCAGCGTGTGGAAAATGTCCCTTTGACCTTGGCCTCACGCTGGGCTCATGCTTATGGTTCACGAGTCTGGCAGTTTTTAGGGCATATTTCCAGCCTGAAGGAGCTGGGTGAAGATTTTGGTCACGGCCTGTTTGCCAAAGAAGTCGATTATTTGGTAGATCGGGAGTGGGCCAGAACCAGTCAGGATATTTTATGGCGTAGAAGCAAACTTGGTTTTCAATTTAATGTGGATGAAATATCGCGTTTAGATCAGTATCTTCTAAAGTTAATGATTAAAAGATCAAATGAAATTGGCCATAAAATAAAAAGGGGCACAGACGTACACAACGGGTTGCTAGAACATAGTAGAGTTAGCCAGAGTGAAGCTGGATAGCCCAGGTAAGCAGGTTATTGGGATGAGTGCTTTAAAAAAAGCCCTTGTTATATTTTTTGTTCATTGATCCATTCAAGTTGTCAAATAGATAAAAAAAAGACCGCATGAGCGGTCTTTTTTCACTTTAACTTATAATTAAGCTGATTTAACTGCTTCTAAAAGCTCAGCTTGACGTTTTTTCAACGCTTCTGGTAAACGTTCACCCAGTTTGTCGAATAGTTCAGTGTGGCTTTCGAGCTCTTTGATCCATTGATCTTTATCTTGAGCAGTTACAAGATCAAACTGTTCTTTGGTGAAGTCTACACCAGTCCAGTTCAACTGTTCGTAAGTTGGAACACGGCCGATTGGAGTTTCAACTGCATCAGCGCGGCCTTCACAACGGTCAATGATCCACTCAAGCACACGCATGTTTTGACCAAAACCAGGCCATACAAAGTTGCCTTCAGCATCACGGCGGAACCAGTTCACATTGTAGATGCCAGGAAGTTTGTTACCTGAAGCTTTAGCTTTAGCACCTACTTTCTCGCCCATTTCTAACCAGTGCGTGAAGTAGTCAGCCATGTTGTAACCTGCAAATGGAAGCATTGCAAATGGGTCACGGCGAACAATACCTTGCTGGCCAACTGCAGCAGCAGTCGTTTCAGAACCCATAGTTGCAGCTTTATACACGCCATCAACCCAGTCAAAAGCTTCTGAGATTAAAGGCACTGTGTCTGCACGGCGACCACCGAAGATGAATGCAGAAATAGGAACACCTGCCGGATTTTCCCAGTCAGCATCGATAGATGGGCATTGACCTGCAGCAACAGTGAAGCGCGCATTTGGATGCGCTGCTTTCTCTTCACCGGTATGTGGTTGACCTTTCCAGTTGGTCAGATTGGCAGGTGCTTCTTTGGTCAGACCTTCCCACCAAACTTCACCGTTGTCAGTTACAGCAACGTTGGTGTAGATCACATCTTTGTGAAGCGTAGCCATACAGTTCGGGTTGGTCTTGGTATTTGTACCAGGTGCTACACCGAAGAAACCAGCTTCAGGGTTGATTGCGTATAAACGACCATCTTCACCTGGTTTGATCCAGGCAATATCGTCACCTACGGTTTCAATCTTCCAGCCTTCATAGCCTGCTGGTGGAATCAGCATCGCAAAGTTGGTTTTACCACAAGCAGAAGGGAATGCAGCTGCGATATAGTGCTTTTCACCTTGTGGATTCGTTACACCAAGGATCAGCATATGTTCAGCTAACCAGCCTTGTTCACGTCCCATATAAGAGGCGATACGTAAAGCAAGACATTTTTTGCCCAGCAATGCGTTACCGCCATAACCAGAGCCGTAAGACCAGATTTCACGGGTTTCTGGGTAATGAACGATATATTTTTCAGGGTTGCAAGGCCATGCAACATCTTTTTGACCTTCTTCCAGCGGAGCACCTACAGTGTGTACGCAAGGAACGAATTCACCGTCAGTACCCAGTACGTCATAAACAGCTTTACCCATGCGTGCCATTTTAGACATGCTAACTGCAACGTATGGGGAATCTGTTAATTCGATACCGATATGGGCAATATGAGAACCTAAAGGACCCATAGAGAAAGGAACCACATACAAAGTACGGCCTTTCATTGAACCATCAAATAAACCGTTCAGACGAGCACGCATTTCTGCAGGCGCTTCCCAGTTGTTGGTTGCACCAGCATCTTCTTTGTTTTCTGAACAGATATATGTACGACCTTCAACACGCGCAACGTCAGAAGGATCAGAATTTGCAAGATAAGAACCCGGATGTGTTTCTTGGTTCAGCGCTTGCATTGTGCCGTTAGCGATCATCAAGTCGATATAACGTTGATATTCTTCTGCGCTACCGTCACACCATTCAATTTTTGCTGGTTTTGTTAAATTAGCAATTTCTTCCACCCAAGCAATAAGCTTAGGGTGACGAACGAATTCTGGTGCGTTCACTTGGGTCATGGTGAGGCCTATCTCAAATGTGTACAAAATGTTGTACAAAGTACAATCTGAACAATACAGCAACTGCTCAGATGAAATATGAAAAAAAAGTGGCTGTATTAAAGCATAAAATCATAAAAAAAATAAGACTAAAGGCGCGCTAGATTTTTTTTGGAATATAATGCTGCTCATTGATTAAGTTGATGTAAAACAACCACATAAGAAGGATATCTTTGATTTTAATTGTTATTTTGTTTTTTTATGTGCAGTATTTATTTAATTGATTGTATTATTTATCAATGACTTAAATTAAATATTTGTTCTAACTCATTTATTGATTAAATGAATGACTGTGATTTGAATTTTACATAAAGCACCTTTTAATTGTCTATGAATTCGACAAAATGCCTAAAGGTGTCAGTATATTTAAGCGAAAAATGTCTAAACAATCTAAACCTTTATCGATTATTTATAATCATAATTCAGGCTTTCGTATTACAGGCCAGCAAGAGCTGTACACAGAGCTGACTAATATTTTTGCATTGCATGGCTATGACACTCAGGCTTTTGAAATTAATACTCCAGAACAATTTAAACTGATTATGCAGCAGGTACTGGAACGACACTCTCAGGCATCTGATAAAGGCATTGTGGTCGCGGCTGGCGGTGATGGTACTTTAAATGCAGTCGCCAAGTATTTGCTTAATACCCCCATTCCTGTTGGGATTTTGCCAATGGGCACGTTTAATTATGTTGCCCGAAGATTACATATTCCTTTAGAGCTGCTTGAAGCGGCACAGGTGATTGTCACAGGTCAAGCTAAACGGATTCATGTGGCACAAATTAATCAGGACATTTACCTGAATAATGCCAGTCTGGGCTTATATCCTTTATTTATCAAAAAAAGAGAAGATTATAATCGTCTTTTTGGGCGTTTGCCTTTGCATGCTTATACCTCAGCACTGGATGTGTTAATTCGTAATCATAAGGAACTCAAGCTGGAAATCTGGATTGACCAGAAAAAATATCCGGTAAAAACGCCGTTGATCTTTTTTGGAAATAACCCTTTGCAGCTGGAAGAAATGAAAATGCGGATTGCTCAGGCAGCAGAGCAGGGTAAAGTCGCTGGGGTGGTGGTGGCCAAAAGCGATAAGCTGACTTTATTCAGACTGGTTTATCAGCTAATTAGAGGCAAGATTGATCAGGCTTCGGACGTCTACAGTTTTGCAGCAGATCATGTCTGCATTAAAGCAGAGCGTCACAAGCTGATGGTGGCCATAGATGGAGAAACTGTAGAAATGACACCGCCTCTCAATATTGCTGTCCTCAAAAATAGCCTAAGTGTTATGGTGCCTTATGATTCTACATCTCTCTGATTTGCATTTTGGAACAGAAAGACCTGAGTGTCTGGAGGCGATTCGTCAGTTCTGTCAGGCTCATCCTCTGGAGGCGGTTGTGGTGAGCGGAGATTTGACCCAGCGCGCCAGGTTTGCACAATTTTATGCCTGCAAGCGATTTCTGGATCAGCTCAGTACACCTTATCTGGTCATTCCCGGCAATCATGATATTCCGCTTTATCATTTATGGAATCGCCTCTTTAGTCCTTTTACCCGTTATCAGTTTTTTTTCCGTGAACTGGAACCCACCCTCGAAACGGAAAATTTTTATCTGATCGGAGTGAATTCAATCCGGCGTCGCTATCATACCAAAGGGCATTTATCGCTTGAGCAGATTCAGCGCATTGATCAGAAGTTGGCACAGGCACCTTCCTCTAAGATCAAAATTATTGTGAGCCATCAACCTTTTTATGTGCCTTTTCACAATAAGCGCGGTTTTAAAGATAGTCCACTCATGGCCAAGATTGCCTTGGAGGCTTGGGCCAGACATGGCCTGTTCGCGGTCTTGCATGGTCATCTACATCAGCCAGCCAGCTATGACCTAAACTGCATGTTTAGGCTGGGGGTAGATCATCCCGTTTATGATGTACATGCCGGAACCTCTACCTCGCATCGGCTCCATAAAAGTCAACCAAACAGTTTTAATTTGATTGATGCAGCAGGAAAAATTTCTCAATATTTATTTGATGAACAAACTAAAAGCTTTGTATTGCACTCCGATGCGCTGAATAAATAGACGAAACAGTGTGATTGATCAAAAAATATCAAAAAAAACGAAATTTTTTTTATTTTTACCCTTGAAGCGTTTTATTCCATCTCCATAAAAGTGACATCTAAAAGTTTTGATAGTGACCCAGGGAATAACGAAGTCATTATCAGTAATCAAAAAAGACTTAGTCTGATGGAGTTAAATATGAGCAACATTCGTCCATTACATGACCGCGTTGTTATTCGTCGTGTTGAAGAAGAAACTAAAACAGCTGGCGGTATTTTACTTCCAGGTTCTGCTGCAGAAAAACCGGCACAAGGGGAAATTATTGCAGTAGGTAATGGTCAGATCACTGACAATGGCGTACGCGCGTTAGATGTAAAAGTTGGCGACAAAGTATTGTTCGGTACTTATGCCGGCACAACTGTAAAAGTGGATGGTGAAGAACTATTAATTATGAAAGAGTCTGATATTTTAGCGGTGCTAGAAGCTTAATTTCGCTAAATACAGTCTTACACATTCCATATCAGATTTTGTAAAGCTATTAAAAATATTCGGAGTCAACTATGTCAGCTAAAGACGTAAAATTTGGTGATTCAGCTCGCAGCAAAATGATTGCTGGTGTCAATACGCTTGCAGATGCGGTGAAAGTAACTTTAGGTCCTAAAGGCCGTAACGTTGTAATCGACCGTTCTTTTGGCGCACCGCACATCACTAAAGATGGTGTTTCTGTTGCAAAAGAAATTACCCTAAAAGACAAATTTGAAAATATGGGTGCGCAGCTGGTTCGCGAAGTTTCTTCAAAAACCAATGACATCGCAGGTGACGGTACAACAACTGCAACCGTATTGGCTCAAGCTATCCTGAATGAAGGGATCAAGTCTGTAACTGCGGGTATGAACCCAATGGACTTGAAACGCGGTATCGACCTTGCAGTAAGAACTGTGGTTGAAAATATCAAAACAACTGCCAAGCCAGCATCTGATTCTAAAGCCATTGAGCAGGTTGGTTCGATCTCTGCAAACTCTGACACCACTGTAGGTAAACTGATTGCGCAAGCAATGGAAAAAGTGGGCAAAGAAGGCGTGATCACTGTTGAAGAAGGTTCAGGCTTTGAAGATTCGCTTGATGTTGTAGAAGGTATGCAGTTTGACCGCGGTTATCTCTCTCCATACTTTGCAAACAAGCAAGATACTTTAACAGCTGAACTGGAAAACCCGTTCATTTTGTTGGTTGATAAAAAAATCAGCAACATCCGTGAACTCATCACTGTATTAGAGGCTGTTGCAAAAACAGGTAAACCGCTTCTGATCATTGCTGAAGATGTTGAAGGTGAAGCACTTGCAACACTTGTTGTTAACAACATGCGTGGCATCATTAAAGTATGTGCGGTTAAAGCGCCTGGTTTTGGCGACCGTCGTAAAGCAATGCTGCAAGACATCGCGATTTTAACTGGCGGTACTGTAATTTCTGAAGAAATCGGTATGCAGTTAGATCAAACAGCGCTTGAACATCTTGGTACTGCACATAAAGTCACAGTATCTAAAGAAAATACGGTCATTGTTGATGGTGCTGGTGATGCAGCTCAAATTGCTGACCGTGTACAGCAAATCCGTGCGCAAATCGAAGAATCTACTTCTGAATACGACAAGGAAAAACTTCAGGAACGCGTTGCTAAACTGGCAGGCGGTGTAGCAGTTATCAAGATCGGTGCTGCAACTGAAGTAGAAATGAAAGAGAAGAAAGACCGTGTAGATGATGCGCTGCATGCAACTCGTGCAGCAGTTGAAGAAGGTGTTGTTGCTGGTGGTGGTGTTGCACTAGTACGTGCAGCAAAAGCACTTGACGGTGTGACTGGCATAAACGATGACCAGAATGTAGGTATTAACATCCTTCGTCGTGCGATTGAATCACCTCTTCGTCAAATCGTTGCAAACGCAGGTGATGAACCATCTGTTGTAATCAATGCAGTGAAGAACGGTGAAGGTAACTTTGGTTACAACGCTGCAACTGGCGAATATGGCGATATGCTGGAAATGGGTATCCTTGATCCTGCAAAAGTAACTCGTTCAGCGCTTGAGCATGCTGCTTCTGTAGCTGGCTTGATGCTGACCACTGAGTGTATGATCACAGAAATTCCAGAAGAAAAACCAGCTATGCCAGATATGGGCGGTATGGGTGGCATGGGCGGCATGATGTAATTCATCATCCGGTCATTCGATCTAAAAAATCCCCGCTTATGCGGGGATTTTTTTAGCTGATGCATTATCAGGATGCTTTTTTAAGCAGTTTATAATTCAGCTTGCTCTCGATTTTTTGACCATTTTCAAGATTACGCGCTTCAAGAAAATTTTCACCTACAAAAAATTTCCGGTTTTCAGCTTTGGCATCCAGAATAATAATTGAAGGCTGTTGTGAGTCAAAACTGAAACTGCCTTTAATTTCAGTTTCATTGTTTTTACCTTTACCGAGATATTCTTCCTTTAATTCATAAGTTTTATCAGGATGGAGTTCGAGTTCGACCTTGATGCCTTCACAGTCTGCGCAGGGGAAAACACCTTCATATTCACCTGACCAATCTAGGGCAGTTTCTGCACGATCATTGGTGGTCAGGCCAGTACTGGATGTGCTTTGAGCGCTTGTAGGTTCTGAAGAGGTAGAAGAATTGAGAACTGAATCGGCCTGCTCGGTATTGGTCATGTCACGTTCTTCCTGTTTTGAACAGGCGGTTAAGCTTGCAACCGTTACAGTCAGCAGGGCGGAAAATAGAATTTTTTTCATTGAGGTTCACCTGGTTTTTTTATTGCACTTTAAATACCTTAAAAGGACAGGGAAAATATAAAAGAGAGATCTTGTTAAAGTTTGATTCCGTAGGTGAAGCAAGTGAAGTTGAGCAAATATAATTTGAAGAATCTTGGAAATATCAGCAAGTATAATAATTTCATCAGCATGTAATCGGCTATATCCAGCATGAAATAATAAGTATTGTTATAGAAAGTCAATAACTGGAAATTTTCAGATTTCAGGTTTCTGCCAGATCAGGAGATTGTTGGACGCGGGTTAAATAATTCGTCTTATTTATTCCAAATTCAGTCAAAATTAAACGTCTATCATCCAGATTTAAGGTATTGCCTAACTATTTACCGGATGTGAAAGTTCCAATCCACCATGAGTATCTGGTGAAAGATGGGCTGTAAACTGAATAGTGGTCGTATTCCAAGCTAACTGTCTGATGTCTATACCGGAATGACCGAGATCATCAGAACTATCAGCTTCACCCTGTTTGTACATCCATCTTCTAAAATAGCGAATAAACTAGCGCTGTTATGCGTGCGGTTGATTTCCCGGAAACCTGTAATGTCTTTATCTGAAAATTGGGAGATGGGTGGCATAAAAAATATGCGTTATCGCAAAATAGCCAAAAGGTTATAGAGTTTGATATCAGCCCAATTAAAAAAGTAATTGATTAGCAAAAAGAAAAATTTCTTGCTTAAGTTTAAAATACAAATATAAATTAATTGTCTATTTTGTGTACATTTCACTCTATCTATATTTTACTTTGTTGTTAGACTGTGCCGAATTTTTGCGAATGATTGTGACCTATCGTGTTTGAAAAATGGGCTGAAAAAACTCTGAATTTAATGGGCTGGAAAACTGATAATCAATGGCCGGAAGACCTAGATCAATGCGTGATGATCGCAGCACCCCATACCAGCAACTGGGATGCACTTTATGCGCGTCTGGCTTTAAAAGCGTTGAGGGTGAATGTCCGCCTGACGATTAAAGACAGCTATATGAAACTTCCATTTGGACCGTTTGTACGGGCGATGGGGGGTATTGGCATTAATCGCTGTCCTAAGCAGCCAGGTGAGCCGCGTCCAAGTATGGTTCAGGTCATGAGTGACTTATTTAAAGAACATCCTAAACTGGTAATGCTGATTACTCCGGAAGGTACGCGTTCCCGTCAGGAGCAATGGAAAACCGGTTTTTATCATGTAGCAATCAATGCCGGTGTGCCTATTGCCTTGGCCTATATGGATTATGAGAAAAAAGAGGCAGGTGTAGGGAAAATTATCTACCCAACTGGAAATTATGAACAGGATATGGCTGAAATTATGGCCTTTTATGTCAACATTCAACCGAAATTTCCTGAAAAATTCAGCATCGACCAGCGTTATGCAGCTTAACCGGATACAAGCTGAGTTCAGGGGGGATGCTGGGTAGCCAAGATGCCTCCGAGATTCTGGCAGGCATCTTTATACAGATCATATTGCTGCTGGACTACTTCGGTTAAGGGAATATCAAATAGCTTTTGACCTTGCTGATATTGCTGAATATAGGATTCAGCTTTGGCTTTGGTGCTGTAAAGTGACTGCTGATAATAGTCCGTCACTGCACTGTTTGACATTTGTGAGGTTTCAATCTTGGTGCAGCGAAAGTTATCGAGCATCTGTTCTGATTTTTTAAGATCACTAGACATACAACCTGCCAGTAAGATGCTACCGAGCAATGCTGTGATAGTTTTCATAATAAAAATAGGTAGGTTTGATAAGAAAGTGAATAGTGTAAATTAAAAATCTGATTTAACCTCTCTAAATTTAAATAACTGGTTAAAAACTAGAAAATTGACCTCTTAACTTAAAGCCAGTGGCTGGCTTTAAGTGCTTTCGTTGTACAGTCCTTAGCCTTTTACCAAGCCGCCATCTACAATCAGGTTTTGTCCGGTGACTGCGCGTGCATACGGAGACAGGAACATAAGAATAGCCGCAGCAAATTCTTCGGGTGATACCACATGGCCCATCGGCGTAGAAGCCGCGATCAAATCAAACACAGCATCCGGTGTGGCTTTGCTGGCATCTGTCTTTTGTAATAACCCACCTGAGAGCATATTGACATGTATACCATACTGTCCCAGATCCTGAGCGGTGGTACGGGTAAATGCCAGCAGGGCAGCTTTTGCAGCGGTATAGTCATGATAAGGCACCACCGGGTTCTGCACCAGATTCGTCCCGATATTGACAATACGGCCAAAGCGGTTTTGTTGCATATCTTGTAGCGCAGCTTGAGTCGTATTTAAAGCGGCCTGTACTGCTCCGCTCAGCTGGCGTTGCATCATGTCCCAAGTCAGTTGCTCTACTTTAGGACGCGCATCGCCATTAAATTCAAACTGGATCAGAGCATTATTGACCACGGCATGAATCGCTTCATTAAAATGGTTTTTAGCAGCTGCAAACATGGCATTAACCTGATCAGCTTGTGTTACATCGGCCTGATAGATAAAAACTTGCTCAGGATACTGTTGGGCCAACTGTTCAGCTGCTTGCTGGCTATTATGATAATTCACCACCACGCGCGCACCTTCGGAAAGCAGGGCATGAGAAATAGCTAGACCAAGACCGCGGGCACCGCCAGTCACAAGAACAATCTGATCACGAATTTGCATGAATTTTATCTGAAGTTACTGAACATGAACCTACCATAACAGTTCTAGGAATACTGTCCAAGTTTTAGAAAATAATCTGGATCGTCTGATTTACATCAGCTGGCTCATGAGCAGAAAACCTGCCGGCACTGAACAACCGCTCTAAAATAATCCGTTTAAAGACCAGTTCAAAAATGTGATAAAGCAACCTGGCCCCAAAATGGCAGGCAGGACAAAAAACATGAGAATTGCCAGAGAAGAGAAATGACTGCCAATAAGCCCCGAGGCTAAACAGCTGAATAGAAAAATTAAAATGACGCAGGATATTAGGTTGTGCTGCTCTGTGCCGTTGTCTAATCATTATTCAGGTTGAAGGAACCGAAAAATACACTTAACCCTCCTAAAATGTCACCTATAAAGCCGATCACGCTGTCAATAACTTTTCCTGGACATTCAAGCGCGGCTAGTGGGGGATTCAGTAGCATTATCGGTGACCAGAGAATCAAAAATATTCCCAGCACCAATTTAAAAGTATTGGTTTGAATGATGTGCAATAAAACAAATACCGAGTGGGATTCCGATTCATCCCGCCAATAAATCAGGCAGATCAAGCTATCAGGGTAAAACTGACTGGTGTTGTTCCTGACTTAGACAAATGAGATGACTCCAGACAGCGGGGCATACCTCTAAGGGGCTGCTGGTTGGGCTGCAAAACCCAGATTCAGAATGACAGGGCAATTAAAGCCAAGGCAAAACCGGTCAGGCCTTGAACGAAAGCTGCGATCATGGCGCCTACAATAAAAACCAGCAAGGTCGTAAAATGAAGTACTTATATAAAGGTAAATAGTTTTAACAGATTCCCGCAAAATCCAAGTCTATATTTCACTGTATTGATACCTGAAGACTGCGGTCAGATTCGCCTGAATCTCTGTACGCATAAGTAGTGAATAAAAGCTACAACAGTACAACAATCATCACGTTTATTCTCCATTAAATCATTTGATACTAAACAATGAAGTAAGAGGGGATGAATATGAAAAGAATCATATTACTGTCTATATTTGCAATCTCTGTCACCGGTTGTGTCGTTGACCCTTATGATGATGGTGATTATCGTTACAATAAAGACCGTCATGGACAATATGATCGGAATCATGGTGACCGCCACTATGACCGAAAACATGGGGACCGCGACTGGAAACATAAAGATCATCGGGACTGGAAACATGATCGGGACAATCGTGACTGGCGTCGTGACCGTTAAGCAGGTTATGGCTTAGTTCTTAACTTGACGATGTGATTACTTAAAAAGGATTCCATACTGGAATCCTTTTTTATGATTTTTTTCGATCACTATGCATTTACATTTTTCTGATACAGTCCCGCCCGGATCATACCTGCTTTGGTCGTTTTAATTAAATGCCATGAAGCCGGAAGCTTCAGCTGATGTAAGTCCTTGTCTGCTTCGACATAAATATAAGCTTCAGACTTAATCAGCGGATCTGCTTGCTGAGCCAATTCTTCCCATAAGTCTAGGCCATAAGGGGGGTCCAGAAAGACCAGGTCAAATTGCTGCTTTATATTTGTCAACGCTTGCTGCGCCGTAGCAATTTTTAACTGGGCACGTGACCTGGTGACTTTTAACAGCTCAAGATTATTGGTTAAAAACTGCGCCTGAGTACGGTCAGGTTCAATCATGACCACTTGAGCAGCACCGCGTGACAGCGCTTCAAAGGATAATGCTCCCGAGCCTGTGCACAGGTCCAGGACAACAGCATTCTGAATATCCCACATAAGCCAGTTGAACAGAGTCTCACGAACGCGGTCTGGCGTAGGACGAAGCCCTTCAATGCTGGCAAAAGCCAGTTGCCGGCGTTTCCAGTCACCTCCAATAATACGAAGCTGATTTTTCATGGTTAATCTCGCTCTATAGAAGCAGGTGCAGGGGTTGCGGGAGCTGAAGCATTGCCTGGGGGAGAAGCTGCCGCATTGTCAGATGCATTCGTTGTGCCGGCTGAATTTGGACTGAGCAGACTTTCACCACTTGGCAATTCACCAGGTTTGATCCCCGCAGTCATCAGGCCACCACTTAACTGATGGTTGTGTGGACGTACTGGATTTTTATCCTTGTGCAGCAGCCAATAGTCGAAGATCGGACGGGCAAGTGCTGTAGCCGCACTACCACCGCGGCCGTTTTCCAGAATCACTGCAATGGCAATTTCAGGACTTTCTGCTGGCGCAAAACCGACGAATAAACCGTGGTCCAGCTGACGTTCATTCAGTAAGGCTTCGTTATAGCGCTTTCCTTGAGCAATACTTTTAACCTGTGCTGTTCCGGTTTTACCTGCAATTGAATACTGTAAGCCCCCACGAATCCCACGGCCGGTCCCGGTCTGGATGACGTCAACCATGGCATCACGCATTTTAATCCAGTCTTCATCACTTCCATTAAATTCAATTTTGCCATGCGTGCCATTATGTACCTGGAAGGATTTGGCGCCACGGCTTTCTCGCAGTACGTGCGGAATGACTTTATTACCATGGTTGGCAGTAATAGCTGTCGCCATCGCGAGCTGTAAAGGAGTTGCAGTAAAGGCGCCCTGACCAATACTGACTGAAATGGTTTCACCGCGTAGCCATTTAGCATTTCGGGTACGCATTTTCCAATCCGGGTTAGGATAAAGTCCTGAACTTTCACTGGGCAGATCTACACCGGTTTTTTCACCAAAACCGAACTGGCGCATCCAGGTATCCATTTTTTCAATACCCATGCGATAGGACAGCACATAAAAATAGGTATCACAGGAAACGTTCTGTGCCTTATGCATATCGACTGCACCATGCCCGGTCTTTTTATGATCACGGAAACGGTGACTATCGCCAGGCAGGCTAAAATAACCCGGATCAGAAATGGTGGTATCCCAGTCCACATAACCATAATGAATCCCGCCCAGTCCAAACATGGGTTTAATGGTAGAACCCGGCGGATAGACCCCTTGTACAGCACGGTTATAAAGCGGCTGGTCGAGGTTATCTCTTAATGCACTATAGTTCTTGTGGCTAATTCCGGTTACAAACAGGTTCGGGTTAAAGCTGGGGCTAGAGACCAGGGCCAGAATTTCTCCAGTTTTCGGATTCATGGCCACAATGGCACCACGGCGTCCAGCCAGCTGCTCTGAGGCAACAACTTGCAGGCCATAGTCCAAGGACAGGAACAGGTCATTGCCACGGACTGGGTCTTTACGGCCGAGATGACGCAATACATTACCAAAGGCATCTGCTTCAACCGATTCATTGCCCGGAACTCCGTGCAGTAATTCCTCGTAGGATTTTTCTACCCCAATCTTCCCGATCAGGTTGGTGCCGGCATACAGGTCTTTATCGATCGACTTGAGTTCTTTGTCATTAATACGGCCTACATAACCGATGACATGAGCAAACAGCTCACCATGCGGATAATAGCGGGTCATCTGGGTCTCAATGTTGACACCTGGGAACTGATATTTCACTTCACTAAAACGTGCAATATCACTTTCATTCAGGTTCAGTTTAATCGAGACCCGTTCGGTACGACGAGCGGTTTTAATCCGGCTCTGAAAACCTTGGATATCTTCTTCGCTCAGGTCTAAAATTGGCTTGAGTTGCTCAATAGTCTGGTCAATATCCTTGACATCTGCACGGCTTAACGTTGCTGTAAAAACTGGATAATTATCGGCTAAAAGCACCCCGTTACGGTCATAGATATATCCCCGTGCGGGCGCTAAAGGTTGCAGGCGAATCCGGTTCTGGTCAGAAGCCGTGGAAAAAGTTTCAAAATTAAAAATTTGCAGGTAAGCATAGCGGCATACCAGCAGCAGCATAAAGAAAATGACGATCCCAAACGAAATCATGACCCGATTGCGATAGATGCGCTTTTCTTGTTGTGCATTTTTTAAAGGAAAGTGCTGCTTCATAACGCGATCGACTTAAGACCTGAGAGAAAAGAATCAAAGTGGAGTATTCTAACGCAACTGTTCTTAATTTGATAACGAAAAAACAGCTGCAAAATGAGATGGCGACGACGTTTTGACTTTGTAGACATGAAAATTATAAGCTGCTGCCTATAACAGTCTGGATAATTCTGCTAAAGTCAAAATTAAATAAAAATAGAGCTCTACCAAAAAATATAATTAAGGATGATGGTGAAGGAATGAACCAAGTTTACCCTTTGTTAATGTGTGCTTTATGGGCAGTTGCGGGTTCTGCCTATGCCCAGGACAATCACAGGCAGGCCCAGTTAAATGATCAGCAACCCAAAACTTGGAATATCGGAGCAGGGTTGACCCAGAAAATGCTCCATTTAAATACTGAATGGGTGAATCCTTATGGGATTGCTTATGTGAAAGGTGGTGTCTTTATCAACGATGACAAGACTGTGGGAGCACAAGTTGGCTTTCGTTACCCGGCCCACCTCACAGGTAAAGATAAAAATGGTTATTATATTGGAGCTTATGCAGGACATATTGATACTAAACAGGTAGACCGCCAAGATAAAGCCCGCTTGGGTGCAGGCGTTGATCTGGCCTACGTCTTGCTGAACTCAGAGCGGATCAGCAGCTTTAGTATCGGGATAGGGGCAGGTGAGAAACTAGAAGACCGAAACGGCCGGGTGGTGGCTGAAACTGAACCGCGGCTACAATTTTCCTATACTTTAAGTATCGGTTTATAGAGAAAATATTTGACTTTATTAATACGTGTATACTGTGAACAAAAAATTAAATATGGAAGTTATGCATGCTTGAGTACGTCAACGAGTTATGGCAAGTCTTTTTGAATCGCCCGGATTTCTGGGCCGTGCTCAGCATTATCCCGGTCACCGCATTTGTAACGTGGGCACACGTATGGATGGCACTGAAAATGGTGTTTTATCCAATCAACTTCTGGGGTTTTCATATAGGCCCTCTACCTGTGGGATGGCAGGGGATCGTACCGCGTAAAGCTGGACGTATTTCGGGAATTATCACAGATAATACTTTATCTAAACTGGGCTCGTTGCATGAGTTTTTAAATGCCATGGATCCAGATGATATGGCTCGTATTATTGGTGAACAGGTGGGTTTTGAGCTTGAGCACCTGATTGATGAAGTGATGATCGACCGTAATGCGGTACTTTGGGAAAATTTACCTTATTCTATTAAACGCCGTATTTATGCCCAGGCCCATAAGCAGCTGCCAAGTACCTTAAAAGAACTTGTGACCGAGCTGACCATGAACGTCGAGTCACTGGTCAATATGCGGGAGATGGTGGTCAGCCAAATGGAAGGTGACCGGCGTTTAATGGTACGCATGTTCCTTAAAGTCGGGCAAAAAGAAATTAACTTTATCTGGCATATTAGCGCCCTGATCGGAATGCTCTTTGGTCTGTTCCAGATGATAGTATGGTTTGTGGTGCCTTGGCACTGGACTGTGCCGTTCTGGGCAGCAATCTGGGGCTTTCTGACCAACTGGATTGCCATCTGGATGGTATTTAATCCAGTGGAGCCGCACTATATCAAGTATCCGCAATTCTTCGCCCGGACTGCCGATCGCAGCTTCCCTTGGATCAAGCCGGTAATTCCACGAATTAGCACCTATAACATACAAGGTGCCTTTATGAAACGTCAGGAAGAAGTCTCTGATGTTTTTGCAAGTGTAGTCACAGAAGATCTGATTACGCTAAAATCAATCATGACTGAAATGATGTATGGCAGTCGAAAAGATAAGACTCGCCGTATTGTCAAACGCCATATTAACGAAATTATGGAAACACCGTTGGTTCGGACCTCTTTACAGTTGTCTTTAGGACCCAAAGAGTATGCAAAACTCAAGACAGACTTGATCGATCGCTCGATTGAAATTACGATGGTGCCTGTATGCGACCCTGCATTTAATGCGAGCCGTGCACAGAAGATCTATCAAATGTTTAGAGACCGCATACGCGAGCTGACACCGAAGGAGTTTCAGAATCTGTTACGTCCTGCATTTCAGGAAGACGAATGGATCCTGATTGTATTGGGTGGTGTCACCGGTTTTATTGCGGGTTTAATCCATTTGTTTGTGGCTTTCTTATAATGAGATGCCGGGGGACACAATCAGAGGATTGTGGTCGTGGCGTCATACATATTGTTTAAATGAGGATGTTTATATATGCGCATTATTTTACTCGGACCACCTGGAGCAGGTAAAGGTACACAAGCTCAGTTGATCTGTAAGCGCTACAATATCCCACAAATTTCAACCGGTGATATGCTCCGTGCTGCGATTCGTGAAGGAACTGAATTAGGTCTACAAGCTAAAAACGTCATGGATAATGGCGGTTTGGTTTCTGATGAATTAATTATTGGACTGGTCAAAGAACGTATTGCACAGCCTGACTGTGTAAATGGCTGTATCTTTGACGGTTTCCCACGTACTATTCCACAGGCTGAAGCGCTGGAAAAAGAAGGCATCGATATTGATCATGTGATTGAAATTGATGTACCGGATGAAGAAATCGTAAAACGTCTGTCTGGCCGTCGCCAGCATCCGGGTTCTGGTCGTGTTTATCATATTATTTACAATCCACCTAAGGTGGAAGGTAAAGACGATGAAACTGGTGAAGATCTGGTTCAACGTCCTGATGATCAGGAAGCGACAATTCGTAAGCGCCTGGGTTCATACCACACTGAAACTGAACAGTTGGTGAGCTTCTATCAGAGCCGTGCAGCATCTGGTGAAAATGCGCCGACTTATGACAAGCTAAACGGTTTACGTCCAATCGAAGATGTTCAGGCTGATCTCTTCGCGGTTCTGGACCAAACAAAATAATCGATTTTCGATAATTTTGACTTTAAAAGGGCTCTAAGTCATATTAGGGCTCTTTTTTATGGTTGATTGGAAAGGGCTGACCACTGTGGAAATTGCGATATTACTTGGAATAGGACTTTGTTTGGTTGTCCTGGTAGGCCTGTTTGTATTGAGCTTTAAAATGCTAAGAAAAGTTCAGAAAGAAGAGCGCACAGAAAATGTGGGTAAAGTACCTATGCGTCAGCTGCATCCAAAATTACAAGCTGAACTTGATCGGGCCAAGCAAGAACAAGCTGAGCAAGACAAGAAATAAATACCGGAAACAAAAAGTCAGCTGAGGAGTAAAGGATGCAAGAATTATATTTTTTAACGCTAGGCGCTCGATTTTTTCCTTAGTTTCCAACTCACTTCTGCTGACTTGGCGGGGAAAGCCTGGTATGTATAAAATTCCTTATTACCCAGCCCGACACCATTATTCAGGCTGATTGTTCTGAGATGAACTCTATTCACAAACCCCACTTCAAACTATTCTGCATGATGACTCTCTACTCTCGGCGTTAACCAAAGACAAGCAATTTATAAGAGCTTTTCATTTCCTCAGAACTTAACTGAAAAGATTAATCAATACTTTTTACTGGAATGGCTTGGCCTGCGCCAAATTCAAAACGGTCCGGCCAGTTGCAGACATCGGCGACAACACATTCAGAACATTTAGGCTTGCGTGCGATACAACAGTAGCGGCCATGCAGAATTAGCCAGTGATGGGCATCGACAATAAATTCCTTGGGAATGACTTTCACCAGACAGTGTTCTACTTCCAGTACATTCTTACCCACGGCCAGACCTGTACGATTACCTACCCGGAAAATATGGGTATCGACTGCCATGGTCGGCTGACCAAAAGCCGTATTTAACACCACATTGGCGGTTTTGCGGCCTACGCCGGGCAGAGCTTCCAGATCAGCACGATTGTCCGGTACTACGCTATTATGTTTCGTGATGAGTATTTCACAGGCTTTAATGACGTTAACCGCTTTTGAATTATATAAACCAATGGTTTTGATATACTCCTTTAAGCCGTCTACGCCCAAGGCATAAATTGCTTCGGGAGTATTGGCCACTGGAAACAGTTTGTCGGTGGCTTTATTCACGCTGACATCGGTTGCTTGGGCAGACAGGGTTACGGCCACCAACAGTTCAAATGGGCTAGAATAATTCAGTTCAGTTTTGGGATCTGGTCGCTGCGCTCTTAAGCGCTCAAAAAAGATTTGAACCTGTTTCTTAGTCATGTTTTTTACAGGTTTATGACTTGCGGTACTCATATTTTATCCTTGTAATCCCTGTAATTTCTGCTGTAATTCCTCAAGCTGTATACGTTTCTGTTCATTTTCATGTACAGAAAGCTGTTTTTCCAACTTCTTGATTTGCGTGCGGAGTTTGGCAAGTTCAATCGTCGTTTGCGCATCGGAGATGACCACCTCATCTGCCGGTTTCTGGATAACTTCAATAGCCGGAACCTGCTCAACCTGGGCAGAAAATTGTGCAAATAGGGCAGTATTGATTTCAGCCCGTACAACTGGACCCTTGCGGTTCATTCGGCGTTTCTCTTCACGCTGGATATGTGCATAGTAACGTTGACGCAGGTCATCCTGCTCAGTGATACGCTGTGCATCTGTAGCTAAAGGCTGCTGATCCTCGACCAGATCAATGCAGTCGACCGGGCAAGGAGGAATACATAATTCACAGCCGGTGCAAAGCTCAGTCAAAACTGTATGCATGAGTTTGCCTGAACCAATAATTGCATCTACCGGACATGCACTAATACATTTGGTACAACCAATGCATTCATCTTCACGAATAACCGCTTTCATCCGCTGTGGCCGGCCATCGGCCTGGATCGGCCAGACACTTTTTTCGGCCGGAAGTTTAGTGCGATTTAATAATGTGGCCAGAGCATCCGCAACCGGCTGTCCTCCTGGTACACATTTATTTGCATTTTCACCCTCAACAATAGATTGGGCATAAGGTAAGCAACCATCACGATGACCACATAAACCACATTGGGTTTGGGGCAGTAAAGCATCAATGGACTGGATGAGAGAAATTTGCGAAGTCATGAATAACCAGAGCAGCTCTTGCTTGAGCTTTAGTATAAGTGAAACAAAATATGTCGTTTTTTCAATTTTAACATAAATTTAAAGTCACATGATGGGCAGGATTTTTTAGCATTTAGTGCCTTGTTTTTTAGACATAAAGGCAGAATTCTGGATGGACTCAATTAGCATTTTCTGACAAAGGAAAAATTTTTATAATGTGTATAAATATTTGTTATCAAATTAATTTTAAAGATTTTTTCAAAAAAGTATTGTAGATTAGTTACAAAAGATATTTAATATTTTGCGCCAAAATTTAACATTGATTGTAAATTTGACCAATTTTGATCCATTTTCTGCTGAGGATTAAGCGTTGAAATACAACACACTTAATGAGTTCCTAGATTACGTAAAATCACGTGATGCACATCAACCAGAGTTTCTTCAAGCGATTGAAGAAGTGATGACCAGCTTGTGGCCATTTATCGAGAAAAATCCACAATACGCAGCCCACGGTTTGCTTGAACGTCTAGTTGAACCAGAGCGCGTGATCCAGTTCCGTGTTGCCTGGGTGGATGACCAAGGTCAAACCCATGTCAACCGTGCTTTTCGCGTGCAATATAACTCAGCGATTGGTCCATTTAAAGGTGGCATGCGTTTTCACCCATCGGTGAACCTGTCTATCCTGAAATTCTTGGGCTTTGAACAAACATTTAAAAATGCCCTGACTACATTGCCTATGGGCGGTGGTAAAGGTGGTTCCGACTTTGATCCTAAGGGCAAGTCAGAAGGCGAAATCATGCGTTTCTGCCAGTCCCTCATGATTGAGTTATACCGTCATTTAGGGTCAGACACCGATATCCCTGCGGGCGATATTGGTGTAGGCGGCCGTGAAGTGGGCTATATGGCGGGTATGATGAAAAAGCTCAGCAATGACACTTCATGTGTATTCACCGGTAAGGGCCTGACTTTCGGTGGCTCACTGGCTCGTCCAGAAGCAACAGGCTACGGAGCTGTGTATTTCGCTGAGGAAATGCTTAAGAGCTGTAGCGAAAGCTTCAAAGATAAAGTGGTGACCATTTCAGGTTCAGGTAACGTTGCACAGTATGCCGCTGAAAAAGCGATGTATTTGGGTGCTAAAGTTGTTTCACTCTCTGACTCGGGGGGTACGGTATACATTAAAGACGGTTTTACGGATGCCTTGTTGGCTGAAGTGATGGAACTGAAAAACGTAAAACGTGGCCGTATTTCCGAATTTGCGTCCAAGCATGGTTTTGAGTATATGGAAGGTAAGCGCCCTTGGTCCATCAAGTGTGATATTGCGCTTCCATGTGCCACACAAAATGAGCTGGATGAGTCTGATGCTGAAGCTCTGCTAGCAAATGGCGTGATCTGTGTGGCGGAAGGTGCAAATATGCCTTCTACGCTGGAAGCAGTTGAGAAGTTCGTTGAAGCGAAAATTCTTTATGCGCCAGGTAAAGCTTCAAATGCAGGTGGTGTAGCCACTTCTGGTTTGGAAATGTCTCAAAACGCTTTACGTTTAGGTTGGACATTCGAAGAAGTCGATGAGCGCTTGCATGCAATCATGAAAGAAATTCATCGTAACTGTGTGAAATTCGGTATGCAAGAAGATGGCACTGTGAACTATGTAAATGGTGCAAATATTGCCGGCTTCGTTAAAGTAGCGGATGCGATGCTTGCACAGGGTGTATTCTAAATCTGAATATAGCTAAATAAAAACCGAGGATTTTGCCTCGGTTTTTTTATTGTCTTTACAAAAAACAGTCCAGACCTAAGCGAGGGCAGTTATTCTAAAATATCATTTGATCAGGATGGAAGCTTGATCACAGTGTTGGAGTTTGATCTTCTAAATTGACTTCAATGTAAATTTTTCTAAAGTTCAGCATTATAATTTTTATATCAGAGATATAAGAGATACCGTAAACAATATATTGATGCCCATTTTTGAAGTGACTTTAGGTTAGTGTTGGGTGGCATGATATCCACCTGTTTGTTCTAATATTTCATGACATAAAAACGTGACTGAGGATTTAAAGGGTGTTGTCGGAGTGGTTTTCTCTATGGTTGTATTTCGGCAAGCTGATAGCAATAAAAATATAGAAAATAAGCTGAATGCTTTGATGGCTTACATATTTCTTTTTATCTGCATGATCAATATTCCATATTTAAAAATTATAGAAAATGATGATCCATGAGTGAAGGGGAATAAAAACTGAAAAACCGATGCCTTAACATCGGTTTTTCATACATGTTGTATCGACTTAAAAATTAAAGTGAACCCTTAACTGTTTCACGTTCAATAATCATGTCTTGAACATACGCATATTTGGAATGATCCGCTGCTGGATTTTTAACTTCATAACGTTTGATACGTACAATCTGGCGCTCTTTAGGGTTATGTGTAAAACCTTCGATAGAGTTATAGAATAATGTCCAGTCTTTATTGACCTGGGTTTTTACGCCATTGTCAGCATATTTGATTTCACGAACCTGAAGACAAGTCTGTGCTGTTACACCTGTGCATGCTTTGGTTTCTGGTGAAATTTCAAGGAAAATGGTTTCACCTTCACTTTGATATTTTGATTCAGCGGTTTGCTTACCGGTGAAGACAATTTTTTCGCCTTTTACAGAGACAATAGTCAGGGTTGGAGCTTGTGGATCATTCAAGTTTAAAACGAATGGTACTTTACGGTTTTCAAATAAATCTGCTGCAACTTTTTCTTGTGCCATGGCTTTAGGTTCACAGGCCATTTGAGTAGCCGCCAAGTTGCCCGTCACGATCTGGTTATTTTCAACTTTCCAACTGGTTCCCATACCGTTACAACTGGTAGAAATTCCTAAACGGCCTGCTTTGTCAAACTTTAAAACCAGAGGTTTTGGGGCATCTGCTGTGTTAGCACTCCAATGGTAATTTGCCAAAGTCTGATCTGCATTTTGTTGTTGTAGTACAGACACAGCCAGATCTCCTACTTTTTGAATCTCAGATGATTGGCAAGCAGTCAGTGCAAGTGGGAAGAGTGCAAGTGCTAGAAGTTTTAGTTTCATTAGATTCAAGTTCTTGATTTAAAATAACAAGATACATCATATATGATCAGCTTTTAAAAAAAATGGATACATTCAATTTTTTTTGGTTTCAAAGTGTATCTATTGATATTTTTTTGTTAATTGATGAAAGTTACTTTAAATTTTAATCGAAACGGTAAATATCCATGCCTAAGGAACCCATACTAAAGCTACTATGCACAATGCTGAACCGGTGCCCGGTACCCATGGCAAAGAACAATGGGCTAAAGTGCTCCAAGCTTGGATGGTTGCGCTTGATATGAGGGAGCGATTGCCAGTCAAGGACTGTATTAAAGTCACTATGGGTCAGTTTGTTCACCACATAATTGCGGAAAGTCGATGCCCATTCTGGAACTTCGTCAGTATTTTCTTGCCAGGATAATTCAGCCAGATTATGGGTAATACTGCCAGAACCTATCAGTAGCACCTGCTGCTCACGTAACACAGCCAAGGTCTGACCGGTCCCATAAATCTCCTCGGCACTCATTGACATCGGCAGAGAGATTTCCACCACTGGAAGATCTGCTTCGGGATACATATGCAGTAGCGGCATCCAGACACCATGATCACGTGGACGGACACTGTTGGCATGTGCCGAGAATCCCGCATTGGCAAACATATTCAGAATCTGTTCTGCCAGTTCAGGATTACCCGGTGCTGGATAGCGGAGCTGGTACAGCTCCGGCGGAAAGCCGCGAAAGTCATGCCAGGTTTCTGGACGAATACCGGTATTCACTTCCAGTACCTCACTTTCCCAGTGTGCAGACATCACCACAATGGCTTGCGGACGCGGTAAATTCAATGCCAGACGCTGTAGGGCCGGGCCTACCTGCTCGGGGTTAAGCGCCAGCATCGGAGAGCCATGAGAAATAAATAAGCCGGGCAGGGTTTGTAAGTTCATAATTCAAACCATATAAGTCAGATGTTTCAATAATGCCCAAAAAAGAGCATCAGGAGCAGGCGTGATTATTCAACAAAACGTTGCAAATACAGAACAACTCTGCTTAGCCAGCGCGATGATAAGGATGATTATGGTTGATACTCATGGCACGATACAGCTGTTCGATCAGCATTACACGTACCAGCGGATGCGGCAAGGTGAGTTTGGAGAGCGACCAGTGCCAGACGGCTGCCTTACGCACAGCTTCTGAATGTCCGTCCGGTCCACCAATGGCTAACGCAATATCCTGACCTTCCAGCATCCAGCTTTTCATGGTTTCAGCCAGCTTTTCGGTACTCAATTCACGGCCCCCCACTTCCAGCGCAATCAGCACTTCATTTGGTTTCAACGCACTCAAGATGCTGTCACCTTCAATATTGCGGTATTTCAAAATATCGGCTTCAGAATCATTTTTCCCACGTTTGGCCATAGGTAATTCAATAACCTGCGTCTGGACAAAGGGCTGAATGCGCTTAAAATAATCTGTAAAGCCAGTTAATACCCAAGCCGGCATTTTCTGACCAATGGTCAGGATACGAATTTTCATAATAGAGAATCAATCATTGGATACGCCATTATAACGATCTCCTAACATGAAGTTGAGCGGTGAAACAAATTGCAATTGAAATACTGCGAGTGATGTTGCTTTAATAAACGGAGTTCAAGTCTCCGCTTGATAATAAAGCCATGGAATAATAAGAATGCGGCCCAGTGTTATTTTAAAAGGATGTATGACGGTTCTTCTGTTGAGTTGGGGGTTGCTGTGTTCTACGGCAAGTCAAGCCAATGTTGCCAAAAGTGCTCAAGCAGGGCACTTAAAACTGTTTATTAACCAGATTGTTAATATTGATGAATTTCGGAATTTTAAGAATGTCGAAGAACTCAATCGGGTTTCAGCCTGGATCAAGCAGCAGATGCGACTGTTTGGTATCCCTTGCCAGTTTCAAACTTATGTTGTCAATAATCTGAGCTATCGTAATGTCATTTGCCGTCTGGATGCCAAAGCGGAAAAGACCTTGGTGCTGGGAGCGCATTATGATGCACAAGGTGAGCAGGCTGGCGCGGACAATAATGCCTCTGGTGTTGCAGGAGCGCTGGAAGCTGCACGGTTGCTGGCTTTACAAAAGACCAAACTAGAACACAATGTCGAGTTTGCCTTTTACACCTTAGAAGAACCTCCTTATTTCAAGTCTGAATATATGGGTAGTTACATTCATGCAAAATCGTTAAAAACTCAGAAACAGAAAATTAAAGGAGTCATCATTCTGGATTCAATCGGCTATTTTAACGATAACCAGGTACAAACCTATCCGGCCGGGTTAAAATGGATCTATCCACGCGAAGGGAATTTTATTGCGGCGCTTGGTCATCTGGCGTCAGCCAGAATGGTCACTCACTATTGTGAGTCGATGCAGCGTCTTTCCCGTTTGGATTGTGAGCGATTTATTAGCCCGGCCTTTTTGCAAAATATCGACTTTTCGGGTTATTTGAATTATGCCAAATTTAATTATTCTACGCTTTTGATTACCGATACAGCGCATTATCGCAACCCTTATTATAATACGCCACTGGATACGGTCGATAAGCTGGATTTGAATAAAATGGCAGATGTCGTCAATAGTGTGGTGGATTTAGCTTTGAAATTTTAGGCAGTTTTTAATTTTAAACATATACCCAGATAAAAAATTACCCTGCCAGAGCAGGGTAATTTTTTATAGCATAGCAATCTTAATGACGCGCTGCTTTGGCTTCTTCATTGGCTTTTACAATGGGAGCTTTAACCAGTGCTTTCGGCATATCCATCAAAGCCAGTGGTAAAATTTCATCAATCGATTTCACCGCTTTAATTTCCAGGCCTTCTTTGACATTCTCAGGAATTTCCGCAAGATCGCGTATATTTGCCTGTGGAATGAATACCAGTTTGATACCTCCACGATGTGCCGCAAGCAGCTTTTCTTTCAGGCCACCGATACGCATTGCACGGCCACTCAGGCTGGTTTCACCAGTCATAGCAATGTCTGGGCGGATCGGAATTCCAGTAAACGCAGAGACCAGCGCCGTGGTTAATGCCAGACCAGCAGATGGGCCATCTTTAGGGGTGGCACCTTCCGGTAAATGCACATGTACATCAGTTTCCTCAAAGCGTGAAGCTTCGATACCCAGCTCATCGGCACGGGTACGAACCACAGTCATGGCTGCAGTAATCGACTCTTTCATCACATCGCCAAGAGAACCTGTGGTAATAAACTTCCCTTTACCTTTGACTGCTGCAACTTCAATAGTGAGCAATTCACCACCGACTGAAGTCCAGGCCAAACCATTGACACGGCCGACTTGAGCTTCTTCTTCTGCCATACCATAGTCAAATTTATGCGGACCTAGGTAGTCAGGAAGATTGGCAGCATTTACTTCAACCTGAAGGTTTTTAGCTTTCTTGCTGATGGCTTCTTTCACCACTTTACGTGCAATTTTCGACACTTCACGCTCAAGGTTACGCACACCGGCTTCACGCGTATAGCGGCGTACAATGTCACGAATTGCTTCTTCATGCACGGTAAGTTCTTTGGCGCGTAGACCATTATTTTTAATGGCTTTAGGTACCAGGTAACGGTCTGCGATGTTAACTTTCTCTTCCTCGGTATAACCTGGAAGACGAATCACTTCCATACGGTCCAAGAGGGCCTCAGGAATATTCATGCTATTTGCAGTACAGATGAACATCACTTCAGACAGGTCAAGGTCAAGATCAAGATAGTGATCATTGAACTTGTTATTTTGTGATGGATCAAGTACTTCAAGCATCGCAGATGCTGGATCACCACGGTAATCCTGAGCCATTTTGTCGATCTCGTCGAGCAGGAATAACGGGTTTTTAACCCCAACTTTGGTTAGCGATTGCACGATTTTACCTGGCATCGCACCGATATAAGTACGGCGGTGACCGCGAATCTCAGCTTCATCACGTACACCACCTAAGGCCATACGCACAAACTCACGACCGGTTGCTTTGGCAATCGATTCACCCAGTGAAGTTTTACCGACCCCAGGAGGACCAACCAGACACAGAATCGGGCCACGCAGTTTCTTCACACGGGATTGAACTGCCAGATATTCCACAATACGGTCTTTGACATCATCCAGACCATAGTGATCGGCATCCAGAATTTCCTGCGCTTTGTTCAGGTTAATGCTGACTTTGCTGGCTTTGTTCCACGGTGTATCGAGAATGACTTCCAGGTAGTTACGCACCACAGCCGCTTCACTGGATGCCGGCTGCATGGCTTTGAGTTTGCGGAACTCGGCTTCGGCTTTTTTACGGACATGTTCAGGCAGGTCAGCTTCGGCCAGACGCTTTTCAATTTCCGCAACATCATCTTCTGCACCGCCATTCATATCGGAAAGCTCGCGCTGAATGACCTTCATTTTTTCATTCAGGAAATATTCGCGCTGGTTCTTTTCCATTTGGCGTTTAACCGAGTCATGCAGGGTTTGCTCAATCTGCTGTTCTTCAGATTGCTGCAATAAATAAGTCATCAGCTCGGTTAAGTGTGCTTCAAATTCATCGTGTTCCAGAAATTTCTGTTTTACTTCGATATTTAAGGGTACACGTGTCGCAACAAAAAATAGCAGCTGGAGCAAATCTTCGATTTTATTGGCAGCTGCAATCAGCTCGCGGGCATTGCGCAGTTTAGCTTCAGCATATTGAGCAAAGAGCGCACGCAGTTCTTGCAGACGAAGGGCTTGAGTATCTTCATCTACAGTGACGCTCATTGGACTCAGTTCATGCTCTGCAGTCAAATACTCATTTTCATCAATGATGGTTTTGAGCTTGGCACGATACAGGCCTTCAATCAGGACTTTAATACAGTTTTCATCATTTTCGTGATTCACAACTTGCACAATCTTCGCGACAGTACCGTATTGATATAAGTTGTCGTGATCAATTTCTTCTGTAAGCGAATCTTTTTGCGCAACTACAAATACTAGATTGTCACTGTTACGAGCCACATCAACTGCATTGATCGATTTTTCACGACCGACAAATAGCGCAATTTGCATATGTGGATAAACTACCACGTCACGTAGCGCCAAAAGTGGTAATACACTTGGAACCTGAGGCTCTAAGGTTTCTTGATTCATAATAATTTCAGACATGGGCACTCCTAATGAGTGACAACGGTGTTGCCATGTTTTTAATAGTGATGGGTAATTTAAAAATTACAAGGGTAAACAGGATTAAATTGTATGAAAAATGACTAATTATGTGATTTTAAAGCCTTTAACTCATTGGAAATACATTATTTAACGTTTAAAGCGTCGTAAAAGGGAGGGCGTGATTAAGGCATCAAGTGGCTGATCCCACGTTTCACGTTGCAAAGGCTGATGAATCAGCTGGAAATCATGCGCCAGACCAAGCCGAAAAGGACGGCGAGGAGCAGATGCCAGAGTACGGTCATAATATCCGCCGCCCATTCCAATACGAGTTCCTACGGTATCGCAGGCCAGAAGTGGCATGATCAGCAGCTCCAGTTTTGAAACATGCAGACCACGTGTTGCGATCGGTTCACGCATTCCCAGACGATGATGGGCAAAGCGCTTATTGCGATATTGATGTTTACTGATCTCGACCCAGACCAATTGCTGGTTCATATTACAAATAACTGGCAGATAGACCTGTTTAGCCATTTTAAAGCAGTATTCAATCAGCGCTTGGGTATGAATTTCCCCAAAGGCATGTAAATAAAGCCCGACAGACTTGCTGGCATGAAACTCGGGTAAGGTACGGAGTATATTGAGAACGCGCTGCTGTGCCTGTTTTTGCCGGAAGGAAGAAAGTTGACGGCGTTGTTTACGGAGCTGTTTTCGAAGTTCAAATAGATTCATCGTCGTCATAAGCATAGGGTCTTTAAAATTCGCGATCAGCTTGAGAAGGGCAGCCAGGCTTCGCTATACCGAAGATAAAGAAGCCCTATATATTATAGACATACGGATAGCATTTTAAGAAAGCTTTAAACAACTAAAGCCTTGAGAATGAAATGAATCTATTGATAGTTTTAAGTGGGGCGTGAAAACAGAGCTTTTGAGGCAGATCCGATAAATAAGAAAATTAAAAATGTAATTGGAATTTAAAAAGATAAAAAATGAAATGTATGAAAAATAGTCAAGCACTCCGAAGATGCCGCTGCATGTCATTACCCTTGAACCCTAAAGTTCAAGGTGGACGAGACGCATACTTGCTAGGTTTCCCATACCGGATGGGCATACACTCTAAATATGCAGAACTCAATCCTAAGATTTAAATATCGGCTCAGGGGAATTTGACCCGCTGGCGAACATCTCAGAGTTAAGACTCAGTATAAACTATAATATGAATGAGGCAACTCTATGCTGTTCCTCAACTGTAAACATGCGGATTGAATGCTTGAACTTTAAACAAAAACTTAATTTATTCAGAGAGTTCTTCTACTTCTTCTAAAATAGTTTGTAACAAACGTTCACAATGCGCATATTGCTGCAAGGACTTGTTCATGGTCAGAACTTCCTGCATCAATTCCAGTGCCACCATAATAATCAGCTTGCTCGGCTCCATGCGGGGCGCTTTGCGACGAAACTCATCATATTTTTCATTGAGTAACTGGGCGGCTCGCTCCAGATCCTCGCGTTTATCCGCGGTGGAGGCCAGACGGAAGCTATGTCCCAGTACTCTTAAGTCGATAGCGATTTGCTCACTCATGATGATGCTTCCTCGGTCACTTCAGTCGGATGGGCCAGTTGCTGGATTTCCTGTGCATTCTGGTCTTGTGCAGTTCCCAAAATGGCCAGACGCTGAATAATGACTTCCACTTTCGCCTTTGCACTTTCATTTTTCTGGGTCAGACGCTCAGCTTCCTGATTCAGGCGCTGAATTTCCTGCTGGGCATGACGCTGATCAAGTAATAACTTTTCTTTTACTGCACGTAATTCATTGCGCTCTGCCAGAATTTCCTGAAAACGGTTTTTCAGATCGGTACAGCTTTTCTCCAGACGGCTATAACGATCCGCCAGCGCAGTGGCATCCTGATTTAACTGCTGGAACTGTCCACGTGTTTCAGAGAGCTTTTGGGTTAGACCTTCAATTTCTTGTTGTTTTTGTGTAATAACGCTATTTTTCTGTTCGATTTGATTTTGATGTCGCGCATTAGAAGACTCTTGCTCCTCGCGCAAACTGGTATTCTCATGTTCAAGATGGGCAAGTCGCGTTTTTAAAACGCCAATATGCCCTTGTAGACGCTGTAATTCTTCTAACATATCGAGGTCGCACAGTGTTGCAAACAAAGGTAATATATAAGCAGTATAGAGATTGGATAAACGAATGCAAGACGATATTTCAGGTTGGACGGAATGGTACCGCAATTTTTCTTCAATTGAAGAAATTTCTAGTCCAAGTGAGTTACACGGTCTGTTGACTGGCATTGTTTGCGTGACTCAGGCACCGACCAATGTAGAGTGGTTGCAGATTCTGGAAACGCTGGATGTCCCTGAGCTGAACCCTGAAGCATTAGAATTATTAACCGGCGAAGCTGAAGATGTGTTTCATGCCCTCTCAGAAGATGAACTGGACTATCTGCCTTTATTGCCCGATGATGAACACAGTCTGGCTGAGCGCGTTCAGGCACTGGCTGACTGGTGTGCCGGGGTAGTGCTGGGCTTTGGACTGGCTTCAGGTCATATCCGTAATGATGAAATGGAACTGATTGAACATTTGCAGGATGTGGCAGCAGTTGAATTCGAAGATTCTGATAATGATGCCGAAGGTGAAGAAAGCTACCAGGAACTCTACGAGTTTGTGCGTTTAATTCCGGTCAGCCTGTCCTTAGGTCGCAAGAAAGTCGCTGTGGAAGAAACCCCACTGTTGCAGAAATTTACTCAAAAAGTTCAACCCCAAGCGACGACTACAGAAGCACAATCTGTGGTCGAGATTTTCTCGCCTCAACGCCCGAGTTAATTCCACCAGCTTATAACTTGTCTTGAAAACAGGCAGATGTTTTGCTGGTATTTTTCGTTACTGACAGCAAACAGAACTGCTCTGCTTTCAGGGCAGAAGCTTAATCCATATTTTAATCCTCATATAAATGAATAAGAAGTAAGGTCTCATGAAGAAACTGACTCAAGCCGATTTTCAGGAACGTCGTGACATCCTCGCGGGTGAAATAGGTCTGCGTAGTATTGCCATTATTGCCACCAGCCCGGTGGCCATGCGTAACCGCGATGCAGATTATAAATACCGAGCAGACAGCAGTTTTTTCTATTTAACCGGTTTTGCCGAGCCTGAAGCAGTCGCAGTCATTGAAACCTTTGATACCGCAGAGGAAGGTTATACCTATAGCCTGTTCTGCCGTGAGCGGAACCGTGAAATGGAAATCTGGAATGGTTATCGGGCTGGTGTTGATGGCGCTATTGAAGAGTATGAAGCAGATGAAGCCTATGCAATTGATCTGCTAGATGAAGAAATCTTACTTAAGCTGCAGAACAAGGATAAGTTTTTTTACCGGATTGGGCACAATGCAGACTTTGATGCGCGTGTGGCCAGATGGATCGCAGCTGCCAATGGTGAAAGCCGCCGCGGGACTTCGGCACCGGCGCAGGTCATTCAGCTGGATCGCATTGTGGATGAAATGCGCCTGCATAAAGATCAAAAAGAAATTGAACTGATGCAGATTGCATCTGATATTTCAGCCCAAGCCCATACTCAAGCCATGAAAATGGTGCATCCGGGCATGATGGAATATGCTCTGGAAGCCGAGCTGAATTATATTTTTGGTAAAAACGGTTGTGTGCCTTCTTATAACAGTATTGTGGGTGGAGGCGACAATGCCTGTATCCTGCATTATGTAGAAAATGACAAACCGCTAAAAGCAGGTGATTTGGTCCTGATTGATGCGGCGTGTGAATATGAATTTTATGCCTCGGATATTACCCGTACTTTCCCGGTAAGTGGTACATTTAGCTCTGAGCAAAAAGCGCTTTATAATATTGTACTTGATGCGCAAATTGCCGCAATTAACGCGGTTCAGATCGGTAATTCTTATAAACAGCCACATCATGTCGCAGTACGTATTCTAGTTCAAGGGCTGCTTGATCTTGGCATTATGCAAGGTGATATTGACGATATTATTGAAAAAGAAGCCTATCGCCAGTTCTATATGCATGGTACCGGGCACTGGTTGGGCATGGATGTTCACGATGTGGGTAGCTATAAGCTAGAGGGTGACTGGCGTAACTATGAAGAAGGAATGGTCGTGACCATTGAGCCAGGTCTTTACATCGCACCTGATGATGAAACAGTTGACCCGAAATGGCGGGGTATCGGTATTCGTATTGAAGACGATATTGTAGTGACTAAACATGGTCCGCTGAACTTAACCTCCAAAGTAGTGAAAACAGTGGAAGAAATTGAAGCACTGATGGCTAAAGCACGCGCCGTATAAATCTATTTAAAACAGCCAGTCAGATGACTGGCTGTTTTATTTCAGCACCTATTTTATCTGACAAGAATGCTGAGAATATTGTAGAGAAGCCCAAATACTGACCTAAATTCGGAGCTTTAGGGGACTGGACCAGTGATTGATGACCATCTGGTTGTGATCCTTCCACCTCAGTCTCTTTTAATATCAGCACACTGAGATTTCATTCAAAGCTCCTATTTAGGAGCCATGTAGTGGCTTTTTATTCAGGACGTGGATGACAAGATCATATAAATATGCAGGCCCCCAACACCAAGACATGAGCTGAATTTAAGAAGCGGGATACCTACATTTGAAGGCATGGCTGAAATGGTCGAGCAGGGGGCAGTATCGATATCTTGCCCGACATGATTGCCAATCGCTATCAGAGCAGCTGTCAGTATAGAACGCTTGTTTTAGTGGATGACTGGGCAAAACCTGAGCTGTGTCTTGCTATCTGGTATGACAAACCTTCAGCCCAGCCGTGAAAAATATGTCAAATCCTCTAAAAAATAAACGACATGGTCACTGGTAAAATAATTTTTTAAAGAGAAAAAAGTTCTTTTAATTTTATTTTGTTAAAAGAGATCCCTACTTTGCTCACTCATTTAAAGCCTCCCTAAGAATAAGAAAAATTTTAACTTACGTTTATCTTGTATAAGCAAAACAAAACCAACCTGATTAAAAAATAAACTTTATAAGATGACAGTACTTCAACACAGCCTTGGCCTTTTTAGCATCAATACAACATATTAAATAGAGCTTAGTTTTCATAATTTCCCTGATCCCTGAGTAAATTTAAACAAGAGTAGGAGACAACAAATGAGACTAAATACGATCGACTGGATTGCTTATGCTTTGGCAATTATTGGTGGAATCAACTGGGGTTTGGTGGGTGCATTTAATTTCGATTTAGTTGCTGCAATCTTTGGTGAAATGAGCACGCTGTCTCGAATTATTTATGTTCTGGTGGGTTTGTCAGCCTTATATTTAATCTATACGGGAACGAAATTAGGCAGAACCATACATCACCATCCGGATACTCACTCGAGAGTAATGCGTTAATGCACTGAAGAGCAGAAAGAGATCATTGATATCTGAGTGAGATGGATTTTTAATCTGCTAAGATTGAACTTGAAGCTATTAAATCTTAATAAGTGAAAACGGAGCTCAGGTTCCGTTTTTATGATGGATTAAAAAATCTCTCATTCTTTCCGTAGATATAAAGATGATATTTCATCATTTTAAGCGCTGTTTATTAAACACTTTCAGCCAAAGAAAAACTAAAAGAAATTAACAGCATGAAAAATAAGAGAAGAAAAACCCCGGCATCCTGCCAGGGTTTTTCTTCTGGATTTGTTCGGTATAACTCCTGTCGTACCAGACTGTCCTTGTGCTTATCTCTTATTATTCTTATAGGGAACTTCCTATTCCTGATGAGTTCATCATAGAAGATCTTCTGTATGCTGGATAGCAGTAAAGGACCGCAACTGATGTACGCCGGAGACTACAAAATTGAATAAAGCTTTTTGAAGAGGAATAAGAATTACCATGCTTTCTCCTGACTTTATTCAGGCTGGAATAGATAATTGCTAGAATTTGTTTTTGTTTTAATGGGTTGAGAATGTCGCTCTTGATTTGCAGGGTGGCGGGATCTAGTTCGTCATCAAAACTAGGTGCTATATGTTGTGCATAAGCAAAACTCGATCAACCAAAGGACAGACGCAAAACAGGTTTTTAAAGCACCATTTTAAAGTTTCCAAATTTTAAAGCTTGCCATGAATTCACTCTCAGAACCCCCCCCTGCATGCTGTCCCTTCATCAAGGAAGCCAGCACCTTCAAGAAGTACTGGGTAGGCAAAACCTAATTTATTATAAAAAAGGAAATTTTTGAGCTAATATAAAATCTATCATGATTATAAGTATCTGTTATGTAGATACGATATTGAAAGGATTAGAGCATGCAACAAGAAGTCATCATTGTCGGTGGTGGTATGGTCGGCTTAAGCCTCGCACTGATGTTGGCGAAAACCAATATTGCAGTCAAACTCTTGGAAGCGATCAAATATCCGGATTATGATGATGTAAGTCTTGCTCCCTATCACTCCGGTTTTGATGCCCGTAACAGTGCCTTGTCGCGCCGTAGTGTGCAGATTTATCAGGAGTTGGGACTTTGGGAGGCTTTACAGGAACATGCCACTCCAATTCTTGAAGTCAATATTACCGAACAGGGCAGCTTTGGTAAGGCACGGTTGGTTGCAGAACAGGAAAAAGTAGAAAGCTTTGGTCAGGTGATTGAAAATGCCTGGCTCGGCCGGGTACTCCTTGCTGAAGTTAAAAAAAATCCACTGATTGAACTGATTGATGGTGTTCAGGTTACATCACTGACCCAAGATGCCGACTTTGCTTATATTGAAGCGCAGCGCGGTGAATCTGTACTGAGCTTGCAATCCAAACTGCTCATCGCAGCAGACGGACGGGATTCTTTCTGCCGTAAAGCTCTCGGGGTCGGTGCATCCGAACATGATTATGATCAGGTTGCAATTGTAACGACTGTACAAACTTCTAAACCGCATCATCAGGTAGGTTTTGAGCGTTTTAGCCATTTAGGGCCATTGGCCTTGTTGCCGCTACCGGGAGAATATCGCCGCTCTGTGGTCTGGCCTGTAAAAAAGGGTACAGAAGGAGAATGGCTGGGTGAGGAAAATGATCAGCACTTCCTGAATGCCTTGCAGCAAACCTATGGTGATCGGGCAGGTAAATTCCAGAAAACCGGTAAACGTTTTAGCTTTCCCTTATCTCAAGTTCTGGCAGAAAAGCAGGCCATTGGCCGTGTGGTGTTAATGGGAAATGCGGCACATACCATCCATCCGGTTGCCGGGCAGGGTTTTAACCTGTGTATGCGCGATGCCTATGTACTGCTGCGCTATCTCAAAGAACAGCAGGCACAAGGGGCAGACTTGGGCGATGCAGCGGTATTGCAGGATTATGAAAAATCCCGTCTGAATGATCAGCAGCGTGTGATTAAGTTCTGTGACTCTGTGGTGCGTGGCTTTAGTAACCAGAATCCATTTTTAAAGCTGGTCCGTAATACCGGACTCATTGCTTTTGATACTATTCCAGGCATCAAGCCACTCGTTGCAAATTATGCCATGGGGTTAAAAGCATGAGCTTAAATCAAACTAACGAAATATTAGACGTTGTCATTATTGGTGGTGGATTGGTAGGTGGCCTGACTGCCTTGCTGCTGGCTCAAGGCGATGTACAGGCCACTGTGCTTGATGCTGCACCTATCCTGAATGAAGCAAAAACTTTGAGTGTGGCTAATCCGCGTGTCCTTGCTCTAAGTCAGGCAACCATTCACCTATTAAAAACGGTGGGTGTCTGGGAAAATCTGGCACGGCAGCAACCTTATACTGGCATGCAGGTCTGGAATAAAAATGGCTATGGCGAAATTAATTTTGGCCAGCCTTCAGAAAAAACACCATCGGTAGAGCAGGCTTTAGGTTCGATGGTGGAACCAAGCATTCTGAATCTGGCCATTCAGCAAAAGATACTGCAGGATGTGCAGGACTATCGCACGCAGGTCAAAGTTAGCCGGATCGAACGTGGTGTTGGCGTTTGGTTGATTCATCTGGCGGATGGGACTCAGCTAAAAACCAAATTGGTGATCGGTGCAGATGGCGCGAATTCCTTTGTGCGGGAACAGGCCTTTATCGATCTGGATGTACTGGATTATAAACAGGCGGGGATTAGCTGTGCGATTAAAACGGCTCAGCCGCATCAGCATGTGGCCCGCCAGATTTTCCTTGAAACCGGTCCTCTGGCCTATTTGCCGATGGCCAGCCTGAAAGCTGAGGAACAGGGGCACTGGCAATCGATTGTCTGGACATTGCCGGACGATTATGCCGATGAATATGCCGCACTATCAGATGCCGAGTTTAGGCAGCTTCTGACGCGTGAAAGTTATCATATGCTGGGTGAAGTGCTGGAAGCGACACCGCGTGCCAAATTTCCGCTCAAGGCGCGTGCTGCACAGCAGTATGTACAGGATGGATTGGCGCTAATTGGAGATGCCGCACATGTGATTCATCCGCTGGCGGGACAAGGGGTAAATATTGGCTGTCTGGATGCAGCGGTGCTATGTGATGTGTTGTTGCATGATAGAGCACGTGGCGTTTGGGCGCATGAGCAGACCTTGAAGCGTTATGAACATCGCCGTAAGGGACAAAATGATGCCATGATGCATAGCATGTCTTTAATTGGCTGGATGGAAACCGCCCAGCTCTTTCCGGTGGTGTGGGCACATAATTTTGCTCTGAAACAGGTGGAGCAGCAACCCCTGTTAAAAGATGCGTTTATGGCTCAGGCCAATGGTTTGAGTCTGCTGAAAGCTACCCGTTACTCCGCCTAGATCATGAATGTAAATTTTTTAAACAAACACTCATAAAGAGTAACTATTTTGTTTAAAAAAAATACGATTTTTTAATAGGAAGTACTAGGCGAAACCCACAGAGATTGCTAAATTTCAGGTAATTTCAAACCGAGCTTGAAATGCCCAAAACCAGCAGTCATTTGTGGGGAGACTAAAATGACAGATATAAATGATTATGATGATGTAGAAGATCCTGTTGTCGACGATGAAGAAGCACAGGCAGCTGAAAAAGGTGCAGTCAGCAGCGATGAAGCTGTAAATGATAGTGATGTAGTCGAAGCGGAAACTCTGACGATTACTGCCAAACAAAAGCAGCGTCAGGCTCTGGAAGATGAAATAGCGGCTTTCCTGGCCAAAGGTGGTCGTATTACTGAAGTTCCAGCGGATGAATCCGTTGCCAGAGAATAATAGCTGCCAGGTTTAAGCCCAGAAAAAACACCACCTTGCTTGTGGTGTTTTTTTTGAAGAATGCATTAGCCATTTGCAGCAGTCAGTTCTAATGCGCGCTGATAGGCGATTTTTTTCTTGATGCCAGTGAGATCAGCAGCCAGTTGGGAGGCGGCTTTGACCGAGAGATCCTGTAACAAGCGCAGTAAAAGTTTGTCCAGTTTTTCCTGATCCAGATCTTTTTCTACCGTTGCACCACCGACCACCAGCACAATTTCACCTTTTTGCTGATTATGATCCTGAGCAATAAATTCCACCAGTTCAGCCAAGGTCATTTTTTTGATGGTTTCAAAAGTCTTTGTAATTTCACGGGCAAAGCCGACAGGGCGCTCTGCACCAAAAACCTGAGCCAAATCTTTGACACATTCTAGAATCCGATGCGGCGCTTCGTAAAAAATCAGGGTCTGGCTTTCATCTTTGAGTTTTTCCAGAGTTAACAGACGCTGGCTTTGTTTTGAAGGCAAAAAGCCTTCAAAGCTAAAACGGTCACTAGGCAGACCTGCAGCACTTAGGGCGGCAATTGCTGCACAGGCACCCGGTACCGGAACCACCCGAATATTGTGTTCTTGTGCTGCACGGACAAACTTGAAGCCCGGGTCACTGATCAGGGGAGTACCGGCATCACTGATCAGTGCCATATCTTCACCCATGAGCAGCCGTGCAATCAGCTGTTCAATCTTGTTGCTTTCGTTGTGTTCATGGCAGGCCGTCAGCGGTGTTTGAATATTAAAATGTTTAAGTAATTGTGCAGAAGTTCGTGTATCCTCAGCGGCAATAAGACTCACCGATTTTAAAACTTGAATTGCACGATAACTAATATCATCTAAGTGCCCGATTGGAGTCGCAACAACAAATAACTGAGCACTCATAGGTTTCTCCATGTGGAATAAAATGAATAATAAAAAATGGAAGATTAAAAATAAAATATTGTGCTTAAGCCTGCTGCTCTGCTGTAGCAGTGTACAGGCGGAAGTGCTGATCATTCTACCTGAATCTGGCCCTTTGGCGCGAGCTGCATCCAGTATCAAACAGGGTTTTCTAAGTGCCTATCAGGTTTCCGGGCAGAAAGTCCCGCTAAGATGGGTTAATTCTGACCAGAAGAAAATCCCTCAACTATTGAAACAGCATGTCAATAAAAAGACCCAGCTGGTGATTGGCCCACTGGCCCGTCAGGATGTTGAGCAATTGATTCAAAGCAGGCCCGGAATACGCACCTTAAGCTTAAATGAAGCGACGTCAAAGACCGCCAAGGTCTGGCAATTCAGTCTGTCGAAAAGAGATGATGCAGCTGCCTTAAAACAGCAAATCTTTCAAGACGGCATCCAGCAGCTTCTGGTGCTGCGCCAGCCAGGACATGAAACGGAACATGAACTTGTACTGATGTCACTGCTGAGCCAGAGCAATTTACAATTACACCTGGTTGAGAAACCGCCCTTTTTCTTGAAACATAAACAAGGCATATTATTACTTGGTAATGCAGACTGGCTGGCTACTTTGCGGGGCTTGGGACATAAACGTATCTATACGGTCGCCCATGCAATTAATGAACAGCATTCACCGCCACGGGGCATCAAGTTTTGTGATGTGCCCGTACTTTATTTTGGTCACTGGCCCGACGTTCATCAGGCCTATCATCAGAACCCGGTAGATATGACCTATCAGCGGCTGATTGCCTTTGGGGGCGATGCCTGGCAAATTGCCCAATATTATCTTGCCAATAAAAAACTGAAACAGATTGAGTTTTATGGTCGTACCGGCCTGATTCAGCTATCCGAGCAGGGTGTACAGCGTACACCCTCCTGTTTTCAGCAAACTGCCCATGGCCTGAAGGTATTGTAAAAGGATGAGCAGACAAAAACAGTTGGGACTATGGGCCGAACAGCAGGCGGCCCACCTGATGGGGGAGCAAGGTTTTCAGTTATTGGCCCAGAACTATCATAGTCGTTATGGTGAACTGGATCTGGTCATGCAGCGTGGGCTAGAGCTGGTTTTTGTAGAGGTAAAGGCCCGGGCCAGAACCCGTTATGCCCCAGCGATTGAATCTATTTCTTACACAAAGCAAAGAAAAATCTTACAGACAGCCCTATGTTTTATTCAGCAATCTCCACAATTTATTCATCATGATTATCGTTTCGATGTAATTTGTTTTGATTTTAATCAGTATTTTGCAAAAACCATACAGCATGACTTTTCACTATACCCGTATGATTTGCAATGGATTGAAAATGCTTTTACTTTTGATCAAGAGTTTATTAATCTTTGAACAAAATAAGTCCAGATATGCTTATATTTCCTGCAGGAACAGGCTAAAGTCCCCTATAGTGGAATTTATCTGAACTTAAAAACAGACGATTAAATTAAGATAAAGACTGTAAAAAATTGAAGGAGTCTTGCTGAGTGGTTAAGCGTATTGCAATAACAATGCTGTGTGTCGCAAGTTTATCGGGTTGTGCCAGCTTTATTTCCAGTGGTACAGGTACGGCTCCTGTAGGTACTGAAAGTGGTGTACGAACGTTGGGACAGGTGTTTATTGATTCTTCTATTGTGCGTACTGCAAAAATTAATCTTTATAAACTGGATTCGCGTTTTAAACAGGCGCGGGTCAATATTGAAAGTTTCCATGGCAACGTGCTGTTGACGGGGCAGGTGCCTGATGCGCATCTTAAGCAGCTGGCAGAAGATAATGTCAAGTCGATGAGCGATGTGAAAGCCGTCCATAACTTTATTACAGTAGGAAACCAGATCAGCTATAACACCATCATGCAGGATACGGCAGTGACCGCCAATACCCGCGGCCTGATTATGAAAGCACCGGTGGTGTCAGACAGTAAGCTGCATATCCATACCGAAGATGGCATATTGTATGTGATGGGGCGCTTAAACAATGCGGAAATTAATGACCTGAATCAGGTGCTACAACAGGTAGGTAATGTCACAAAAATTGTCACTTTGATTGATAATATCGAACAGAATTCAACGCTAAACGGGCAGGATTTTGCGGCACCGGCTTCCTATGCGCAACCTGGCCTGGAACAGACACCAGTTGCCATTGACCCTGATGCGATTGAGCCAACCGATGCTCCATAAGGTTGAGCATTTAAGAACGCAACTGTCAAATCAGTTACTGGAAGTCCAGCAACGCTATAAAGATTTGCGAGTATATGACGTTGGCAGTTATGCGTTGAATCGTTTAACCCCCCGACAGGGTTATAGTTTTGAACACCAGCTGGCTTACGGACTGAAAGCTCGGCAGCGCTTTGACTTGTTCCGCAGTCATCAGCCTTTATCCCATCGGCCGCTGATTGTATTTGTACATGGCGGTGCATGGCTGCATGGGGACAAAAAGGATTATCGCTTCATTGGGGAAGCTTTCGCCAAAGAAGGCTATGATGTCGTCGTTATGAATTATCATCTGGCGCCTGAACATATTTTCCCGATGTATATTAATGACCTGCATTTGTTGCTTAATCATTTACAGCAGGCAGAAACGCAGTTAAACATTTCTACAGAAAATCTGGTCTTGATGGGGCATTCTGCCGGGGCATTTAATGTAATGTCGGCTTTATATCATCCACAAAAGGCAATGATTCAGCGCGAGAATATCCGAGCTATCATTGGACTAGCCGGGCCTTACCATTTCGATTATAAAAATGACCCGATCTGTGCCGATGCCTTTGATCAGTCGATTCCCTATCAGCAGGTGATGCCTTATTATTTTGTAGAAAACAGCTCGACCAGGCATTATCTGTTTATGGCGGAAAGAGACACTATTGTTGGCCATTTCAATAGTCAGGACTTGAGTCAGGTCCTGAAAGATCATGGTAATCATTGTGAATTGGTGACAATTCCAAAGCTTGGACATATTACCCTGATTGGTTCATTATCCAGTTTGTTTAGCCGCTTCTTTGAAACCAAGCCGCGTGTAATGTGGGCGCTTGAGGATGCTTTTAGATAAAGAGCTATCTGTGTAATTCAAACGCTTAGCAATAAAAAGCCCGGTTTAAACCGGGCTTTTTGATTAAATCTTTTAGAGCCAAGCCCGGGTGTCATCAGCCACCGGGAGACCTTGGGTCACATGTATGATCATGGCGTGGGCAATACTGCCTTTAAATGGAATCTCGGGCAGCTGGTCAAATTTGAAGAATTGCGCATCACTGATTTCCTCTTCCTGCAACTGTAACTCACCTCCTGCATATTCTGCTTTAAAGGCAATCATCAGGTTGCTGGGGAAAGGCCAGGGCTGGCTGGCCAGATACTGGATGTTTGTCAGTTCCAAGCCTACTTCTTCAAAAGTTTCACGACGGACTGCTTCTTCAAGGGTTTCTCCGACCTCTACAAAGCCAGCAATCAGGCCATACATTTGACTGTTTTTATTGCGTGCATTTTTGGCCAGCAGTATTTCATTCTCACCTCGGGTAATAACCGTAATGACACAAGGCTGAACCCGGGGGTATTGACGATAATGACAAGCAGGACAGACCATGGCATGTTCTGTGGCATGAGCTTCAGTCGCTGTGCCGCAGTGACTGCAGAATTTGTGGTTACGGCGCCATTCCAATAATTGCACGGCGCGGCTGGCCTGTTCAAATTGCTGGGCATTCCAGAATTGTAACAGCTGACGGATGGGCACCAGTTGCAGGCCGTCAGGGATCGGCTCTTGCGGAAGCAGGTCACGGGCAATTACCTGATCATCCGTGTTCAGTAGCAAATCACCTGCGAGTGCTTCAACTCGCGGAAGTTGAAAGTGTTGATCGACCAGTAACTGTTGCTGCTGGAAAATATAAGCCAGTGATAATTTAGACATTAGGCAACGCTTTTCAGTTTTTCACTACTGTCTAATGCTATCTTAAACATGGACTGTAATACAGGCTGTTTATTCTTTAAGTTATTAATCATCATATCCGCGCTTGCCAGTGCATCCAGTGCATGGTGCACTTCCTCTGGACTGAGAGCCGTTGACAGTTCAAAGCGCCTCTTGATAAAGGCCGCTGTGGTCACAAAGGCTGTACGAACCTGTTCAGCATTCAGGAACATCATCGCCCCGCCAATTTCAATCAACTGTGCTGGTACAGCTTCGAGTGCGGCCAGATCCTGCTCTTGCAGATAATTGCTCAGAGTCTGGCTAGACAGTTCGATGATTGCCTGGGTTTCATTCAATAGGGCGGTATGAGCTTCATCCAGACGGTCGAGTGAAACATTCATATTATTCACCCGCAGCTGTAGACGGCTCGAAGTATGATGACGTTCCAGCACTCCAATCGAGTTCATGGCTGACAGAATGACATTCATCAGTTGCTGGGCAAAGTTTTCATCTTTGAGAATATCCGCCTGACTCAATGACGCGGCTTGCTGGGTCAGGTCATTGTAGGCTTCATTCAGGTTCAGTACCTTGAAAATATTGGCCAGATTATTCAACTGAAGCTGAAGTTCCTGCGTTTTTTCAGGACTCATGTTCTGATAGTTGTATTCAATCTCATTACGAATCTGTGCCATTTCTGTGGTCACCAGTTCACTGATCGTCTGCATGGTTTCAAAGTCAGGCCCATAGAGATGACGGCTGAATACCTGCAATTGCGTATCAGTGAGCAGCTCATCGCCAATATTGAGCTGGTTACGGATATGTTGTGAGATAGGATCTTCCTGACTGATGCAAAGGCTAATTACATTGGCCAGATCGCGCATGGAGGCCTTAAAGCTTTGCGGTGTATTAAAGTACTGCGCCATATTGCGTTCGATGCTGATCAGGGTGCGCAAACGCGGTTCATTAATCAGCAAGTGCTCAATATTGTTAAAAGCCACATGGACCAGATGCCAGTATTGCTTACTCGGATGATTGATGGACAGACCTGCCAGATAGGTACCGACCAGTTTGATTGCCTGCAAATCCATCTCGCTTTCTTCCTGTTTTAGCAGCTTGTTTAGAGACAGCTTGTACAGGCGTTGTACATAGTTGGATTTTTCCAGACCTGGCGCTTGCGGTAACTGGAAGTCCGGGGTAATCAGATCCAGTAGAGGTTCAATATGCTGACCTTCGGTAGTTAGCGGTTTGCCCAGCGCAATTTCCAGACGGTTCAGGGTATCCAGCAGGAACTGTGGAATCTTCACTTCACGCAGACAGATAAATTCGATATAGCGTTTCAGCATGGTGGTGCCTTCACTCAACGCGATCACGTCCTGAGTATTTACCTGGGCCGGATTTTCTATAATCTTGCGCATAAGTTCTGCTGAATATTGAGCAATTTTTGCCAGACTTTGCATATCAATCAGAGCCAGAACCTGCGCACACTGTTCAAACTGATTTAATGCATCATCAATACCAAAAGGTAAGGCCTGATCTTCTACCAAGGTGCTTACTGCTGATTCGACTAACTTGATCGAGTTATCAACCTCATTTTTTATTATCAGTAATGCTGTTGGATCAAAATGTATAGAGGTTTGGTAAGACATGGATCTGCACCTTTCCTGAAGTATTATCTATATATGCGTCCCGTTTTATTAGACGGGACTGTTTGTAATTACTATAACTGAAGAACTGTATTTTTAAAGCGAAATTACTGCTCGAAATCTAGATTTTATTTGGCAAAAAGGCAAGGAGTTCCATGCTTTTCCTGAAATTGTTTGACCCACTTCTCATGTTCTGCAAGCTCTTCATCTGATGGAAGAATCACCGGCAGCTCCATCTCGATCCGGGCGCTGCCAGAACGGTTCCCTTGTTCTTCTGTCTGAGAGAGGGCATCCATATCAAAAGAAACCTGTCCACCGGTCATTGCCAGATAGACATCGGACAGAATTTCCGCATCCAGCAAGGCGCCGTGGAAGGTACGGTCGCGTTGTGGAATTTCATAACGGCGTACCAGTGCATCAAGGGAGTTTTTCTGTCCAGGATGCTTGGATTTGGCCATAGCCAGAGTATCGGTAACTTCACATACTTCGGACAACGCAACATGCCCTGCACGCTTGAACTCCATATCTAGGAAGTTCATATCAAAGGTCGCGTTATGCGCAATAATCTCGGCTCCTTGCAAGTAGTCAAACAGGACCTGAGAAATTTCTTCAAATAATGGTTTGTCTTGCAGGAATTCATCAGTAATGCCGTGGACATTGACCGAATCGCCGACCGGTTTTTGAGGGTTGGTATAAATATGAATCGAGCTGCCAGTGAGTTTGCGGTTAATCATCTCGATTGCACCAATCTCAATAATCCGGTCACCATCCTGATAGTAAAAACCAGTAGTTTCCGTATCCAGAATTAATTGGCGTGGGCCATGCAATTCTGCTGTTGCAGGTGTAATGACAATATGTGGATGCATCTGAACCGGCTGGGCTTCATTCATGGCCTGAGAATGAGAGTTTGGTTCTGGGGCTGCCATATCTGTTTCAGTTTCTTCAACCTCAATCGGCTCTTCCAGTTCTTCTTCTTCATCATCAGTTATCAGGTCTAGACCAAAAGGATCGTCTAGCAGCCAGTCGGGTTCAGATTTTTTTTTATCTTCCGTAGTGGAAGCAGATGAAGCGGACAGTTTGGATTTTTTCAGGGTTTCATCAGCGCCCTGATTAGCCAGCTGGTCGGCCATTTCATTGCCCGCATGACCGGCATGGCCTTTGATCCAGTGCCATTCAACTTCACGTCCCTGGCAGCTTGCATCCAGTTCTTGCCAGAGGTCCGGGTTCTTGACATCTTTCCAGTTTTTCTTTTTCCAGCCGTGAATCCATTCGGTAATGCCTTGTTTGACATAATTGGAGTCGGTATAGATCACCAGTTTTGCATCTTTGGGGCAGAACTCAATTCCTTTAATAGCGGCAGTCAGTTCCATACGGTTATTGGTGGTATGGTCTTCGCCACCACAAATTTTATGTTCCTGCTGTCCGCTAACAATATACGCCCCCCAGCCACCTAAACCAGGATTGCCACGGCAAGCGCCATCAACATAGAGGGTAATTGTGTGTGACATATATAAATCCGATCAGAAAAGAACATGATGAACCGATATTGTATAACGCAAATGCAGCGGATTAAGCTACCCGTAGCGGTTTTTTTAATTTCTTGTAACATTTAACGTGAAATCAGGGTAAATTATTGCCTTGTGTCTCCGACATGCTTAACTACAATGGCATATCTTAAAAAATAAATTATACGGATTGTTTGGATTTCTTTATGTATAAACCAACCGCAACTTTGTGGCAGCCTGATTTCCCCATCTTGTTAAAACTTTCTGTACTTGGAACGGCGCTTGCTTCCTTGGGACTGACCGGCTGTTCATCTACACAAAGTGCGACCCAAACAGGTTCCAGTAAAAAAGTCAGTTCGCAATATCTGGATGCCAACGGTCTGGATGGACTTGAAGATCTGCTTTCTGCTACCGATATGCGGGCAGTGGAAGGAGATCGTTTGCAGGTTCTAAAACACGGTGATATCTGGAAGCGCATGACTGTGGGCTTCAAGATGGATTTAACTGTCTGGAACCCGCGTATTGATGCCCAGCGTGGCTGGTTTATTTCCCGTCAGCCTTATCTGGACCGCTTGAGTGCCCGTGCTTCGCGTTATTTATATCATACGGTGAAAGAGGCAGAGCGTCGTGGTATGCCGACTGAACTGGCGTTATTACCGATTATTGAAAGTTCTTATGATCCGGCAGCGACCAGTAGTGCGGCAGCAGCAGGCTTGTGGCAGTTTATTCCAAGTACCGGCCGTATTTATGGTTTAAAACAGACCCCGATGTATGATGGCCGTCGTGACGTTGTAGAATCCACCCGTGCAGCTTATGAGTTTTTGGGGAGCCTGTATAACCAGTTTGGTTCCTGGGAGCTGGCACTGGCATCTTATAATGCGGGTCCAGGACGTATTCAACAGGCGATTAACCGTAACAAGGCAGCCGGTTTGCCGACTGACTATTGGTCTTTAAAACTGCCGCAGGAAACGATGAACTATGTGCCGCGCTTTCTGGCAGTGGCACAGATTGTAAAAAATCCTAATCAGTATGGCGTGAGTTTACCGCCCATTGCCAACCGTCCTCACTTCCGTGAAGTGAATGTGGGTGCATCCAGTCTGAATGAGATTGCAGCGATTACCGGTTTAAGCCGTGCAGAACTTTATCAGTTAAACCCGGGACATCGGGGGGAACGGATTGATCCACAAAGCCCGCGCCGTATTCTGATCCCGGCTGACCTAAGTCCATCGATTGATGAGAAACTGAAAAAACTCTCCGGCTCTGGCGGTTTATTGGCGAGTGCTCCAAGCTCTGCTGCTAAAACTTCGACCACCACGGTGCTTACAACCCGCACACCTTCTGCTGCAACCACCAGCAAGTCCGGTACAGTATCGACTGCTGGAGTGGTGAGTAAAACGGCAAGCTCTACAGCAGCTCAAGTCGCCATGAAATCTGGCAATTCGCTGGCACTTAATACTAAAAAAGTATCCACACCAAAAGGATCGACCGCCTTGGCGGACTTCGCGGCACAAAGTGACTTGCCGATTCCGAGTGCACCACGTATTCCGGTGGCGGTAAGACCTGACACTCCGGTTAAGCCAGTTCAGGTGGAGCCACCAATTTCTGCGGCAGAACGTGAGAAAATTCAAAGTATGCTGGCTGCAGAGAGTGCGGCACAAACGGTAGAAGAGGTTTTACAGCCTGTGGCGACAACCGCTGAGCGTGATGAAGTGGTTGAGGAGCTAAAAGCCTTGGCACCTGCGGGCACAGAAATTGTTGATCCTTATGATGGCAAAATTAAGCTCACTGCCATTCAGACCAGTCTGTCTGTGGCAGAGCAGCAGGGCAAGGAGCTGACCAAAGGTTTTTCCTATCCTAAACAGGTGGCGGAAAATACCCAAGCCAGTTCAGTTGAAGCCCAGCTGAATCAGGGCAAGAACTATGTCAAGACTGACTCGGAAGTGGTCGTGGTGCCACCGAAAGGCAAACGCAGTACTTATACCGTTGTTGCGGGTGATACTTTGGCGCTGATTGCAGCCAAAAATGGGGTGAGCTGGCGCGATGTTGCCAAGTGGAACCAGATTGACCCGAGTGCAACGCTATATGTAGGAACCACGATTTATCTCTATGATGCCAAGCCGGTACAAGCAGCGGCGAAGGCCAAAGAAAAACCGGACAGCTATGTGGTTCAGGCGAATGACTCCTTAACCAGTGTCGCCAGCCAGTTCGGTTTAAGCCTACAGCAATTGGCCGATTTTAATGATCTGGCACCAAGTAGTGGTTTGTTTGTCGGCCAGAAGCTGACTTTAAAACAAACTGCCACAAAAGCCAAAGCTGAAGACAACAAAAAAGCAGAAACAGTCAAAATTCAGACCAAGTCTTATACGGTAAAACGTGGTGAATATTTGAAACTGATCGCGGATCGTTATGCCTTGTCGAATGGTGAACTGGCAGCATTGACCCCGGGGTTAACCGCAGGCAGCAGTTTATTGGTTGGACAAAAGATCAATGTGCCATTAAATGAAGTGGCAGAGTTGACTACATCGGGCAAGAAAGTCGAGCAGAAGTTTGAAAATGTCAAAGTAGAGCAGACACCGACAGAAAACTATCAGGTCAAGCGCGGTGAAACCCTGTATAGCATTGCCAGCCAAAGCAAGCTCAGTGTATCGGAACTGGCGGCCTTGAACAGTCTGTCTGCCAATAGCGGCTTGCGTATTGGTCAGACCATTAAAATTCCAGCCGCTAGTCGAGTGCCGGAAACTTATACGGTGCAAGCAGGGGACACCTTGACCGGTATCACGGCGAAATACAACCTGTCGATGGACCAGATTGCGGACTTGAATAATATTTCCCGTACAGCCAATCTGCGTGTCGGTCAGCGCTTAAAACTGAGCGGCGAAGCTGAACCTGTGCAGGAAACGCAGGTTGAGAGCAGTACGAAAAATATCAAGTCTGATACGCATGTGGTGAAATCGGGTGAAACCCTCACTTCGATTGCGCGCCAGTATCATTTGCAGCAGAAGTATCTGGCAGATTTAAATGGTCTGAAGAGCAATAGCAACCTGCGTATCGGCCAGCGTTTAAAAATTGAAGGTCAGTTTCCGGCCGATAAAAAAGTCGAAGAAGCAAAGGTGACAAATAAATCTTCAGCGTCGAGGGCAACGGAATCTTATACCGTGAAATCCGGCGAGTCTCTGAATGCAATTGCCAAGCGTTTGGGTATAAGCGTAAGTGATCTGGCAGGCCTGAACAATCTCGGTCCGCGTGCAGGGCTGCGTGTCGGTCAGACCATTCAGATTCCAAAACTGGTGACTGAATATAAGATCCAGCGTGGCGATACCTTGATTGGTCTGGCTGCGCGTCATGGTCTGGCAACAGATGTACTGGCAGAAATGAATGAAATCAAACCGAATACGCAATTGCGGATTGGCGAGGTAATTAAGGTTCCAAACTGATTTTTGTCTCGTGAGATTGTTTAATCCCAGTCATATCTGGATGGTAGTGACTGCCCCTTGGCTCATCAGTAGCAGTGGGGCAGCAGTCATCACCACCCCGTATATTGCCCTGCATGGCAGTCCTCAATATGCTCACGCTGAATCTATGCCTTATGCCAACCCTCAAGCGCCCAAAGGTGGGGTGCTGATCCGGGCAGCGGATGGCAGTTTTGATAATCTGAACAGCATGAATGGTAAGGGGAATGTCACTGAAGGGATTAACTATATTTTTGACAGTTTACTGTCGAAGTCGCTGGATGATCCTGGCGTATATTATCCTTTGCTGGCGGAGAAAGTCAGTTTCGATCCAGAGCAGACCGCCTATATTATTTTTCATTTAAATCCGAAGGCCAGATTCAGTAATGGTCAGCCCGTGACGGCAAAGGATGTTAAATACAGCTTTGAGCTGTATCAGACCCAATCTAATTTCGGCTTGCAGATGTATCTGGCGGATATTCAACGCGTTGAAGTGCTATCTCCCTTAAAAGTCAAAATCAGTTTTAAGTCGCGCCACAATCCGGAAATGGCCATAGGCGTGTCACAAATGCCGATTTATGCGCAGAAGGAATGGCAGCAGCGTAATTTTAAGGAGATCAGCCTGAAACCGATTCTGGGTTCAGGGCCTTATGTGATTGAACGGATTGAAGCTGGACGATGTATTTCCTATAAGCGCAATCCGCATTATTGGGGCCGGGATTTGCCGGTCAATCGTGGGCGTTATAATTTTGACCGGATTCAATATCGATATTACCGCAGTCCGGAAATTAAATTTGAAGCTTTTAAATCAGGCCAGTTCACCCTCCATGAGGAAACTCAGGTCAGCCGCTGGGTGAAAGATTACCGCTTTCCTGCGGTACGGCAAGGCCGGGTCAAGACCTATCGCCTACATCACCATAATCCGATTCCCACACAAAGCCTGGTGTTGAATACTCGGCGTCAGCCTTTTGCTGATATTTACTTCCGTCAGGCGTTGAGTCTGGCCTATGATTTTGAATGGCTGAACAAAGCCATGTTTCATGGAGAGTATCAGCGTTTAAATAGTTTTTTTAGCAATAGTGAACTCGCATCTGGTGGAAAACCCAGTGCTCAGGAGCTGAAGATTTTACAGCCTGAACTGTCTAAATTGCATCCGGTACAGCGTCAAGCAGTATTGCAAAACTGGCAGTATCCACCCTCGGATGCCTCCGGATTTAACCGCAAAAACCTGCTTCAGGCTCGCAAAATTCTGTTAAAAGCCGGTTATTATTATCAGCAGGGACAGTTGCTAAATGCCCAGGGTAAAACTGTAAAAATCGAGCTTTTATTACATCAGGCCGAGCAGCAGCGTTATCTGATGCCTTATCTCAGGCATTTAAAACGTTTGGGGATTCAGGCTCGAATCCGGATGGTGGAAACTGCACAGTATTATGAGCAGCTAAGAAATTATCAGTTCGATATGATTGTGGATACCATGCCGCAATCGCTGACGCCGGGACAGGAACAAAAGCAGTTGTGGGGTAGCGAGGCTGCAGGCCAGCCCGGCAACTATAATTATGCCGGGATTCGCAATCCGGGGATTGACCGGGTGATTGATCAGATCATTCAGGCGCAAAGCCGCGAGCAGCTGATAGACCGTACCCGGGCCTTGGATCGTTTGCTGCGGGCGGGTTATTATCACATTCCGACATATGGTAGCCGTGAATACTGGTACGCTTACTGGAATATGTATCAACAACCCAAGATCAAGCCGAAGCTTTCTGCCGGCATTGATTACTGGTGGGTTGATGCTGGCAAGGCCAAACAAATAGCCCCCTATTTAAAATATCGCTAAGTTTCTAGTCCCGAGGAGTACCATGAGTACTTATATACTCAAACGTCTGCTACTCATGATTCCAACATTATTTGTCATTTTACTGATCAATTTTGTGGTAATTCAGCTTGCACCGGGTGGTCCTGTAGAACAGGCGATTTATCAGGCGCAGCACGTTAACCCTCTGGGGGCGAATGGCTTGAGATATCAGGGGCAGCAAGGTCTGACGCCTGAAATGCTCGAGCAGATTAAAATTCAATATGGATTTGACCAGCCGCTCTATCTGCGTTTCTGGGAACTGCTGAAAAGCTATGCCCAGTTTGATTTGGGACACAGTTTTTTTAAAGGGCAGGCTGTAACAGACCTCATCTGGGAAAAGCTTCCTGTCTCATTGTCTTTAGGCCTGTGGAGTACGGTGCTGATCTATCTGGTCTCGATTCCTCTGGGCATCCAGAAAGCTAAAAAGCATGGCAGCCTGTTTGACCAGACCACCTCTTTGCTGTTGGCGGTCGGCTATGCCATTCCAGCCTTTATTTTTGCGATTTTGCTGATTGTATTGTTTGCAGGTGGCTCTTATCTGCAATGGTTTCCTTTGCAAGGCCTAAGCTCGGAAAATTTTGCTGAATTATCTTTCTGGGGGAAAATCGGGGATTATTTTTGGCATATGGCGCTGCCATTGCTGGCTATTGTACTGGGCGGTTTTTCCCGACTGACCTATCTGGTGAAATTTTCCTTTGTCGAGGAGCTGGGCAAACATTATGTACTGGCAGCGCAAGCCAAAGGCCTACAGGAACGAGCAGTGCTGTATCGGCATGTATTGCGGAATGCTGTGCTGGTCCTGGTTGCCGGTTTACCTGAGGCACTGCTCGGCATTCTATTTGTCGGTAACCTGTTTGTCGAAATCATCTTCAATCTGGATGGTTTGGGGCTGCTGGGATTTGAAGCGATTATGCAGCGGGATTATCCGGTAATTTTCGGAACGCTCTTTATTTTTAGTTTGCTGGGTCTGCTTCTGCGTTTACTCAGTGATGTGCTGTACCGGGTGATTGATCCACGGATTCATTTTGAATCGCGAGGATTGAAATAATGTCACCCATGCTGCGTGCCAGCCTGCAACGCTTTAAAAATAACCGGACCGGTTTTGCCTGTTTCATTGCATTTTTAATAATCCTGCTGCTGTCGTTGGGCGCGGAACTGATTGCCAATGATAAACCCCTGCTGGTCAAATATCAGGATGCTTATTATCTGCCCGTACTGAAAGCCTATCCTGAAACCACCTTTGGTGGCGTTTTTGAAACTGAGGCCGAATATCAGGACCCGGCTGTGCAGCAGCTGATCCATGCCAATGGTTGGGCGCTTTGGCCGGTTATCCGGTTTTCCTATGACACACCCAATCTGGCGCTGGATGTGCCGCTTCCTGCACCCCCCAGTCGGCAGAACTGGTTAGGCACAGATGATCAGGGGCGAGATGTGTTGGCCCGGATTCTGTATGGCTTGCGTATTTCCCTGCTATTTGGTTTTGCATTGACCTTGCTGTCTGCAGCCCTCGGTATTCTGGTCGGCGCAATCCAGGGCTATTATGCCGGCTGGGTAGACCTGATTGGGCAACGGATTCTCGAAGTCTGGGGCAGTCTGCCAATGCTGTTTATGGTGATGATTCTGGTCAGTCTGTTCAGTCCGAATATTTACTGGCTGTTTTTGATCATGCTGTTCTTTGGCTGGACCACGCTGGTGTCGATGGTGCGGGCTGAATTTTTGCGAGCGAGAAATCTGGAGTATGTCTGGGCTGCCAGAAGTATGGGCGCAGGCCATGGCCGGATCATGTTCCGGCATATCTTGCCCAATGTCATCGGTTCGAGCCTGTCGCAGCTTCCTTTTATGCTGACCGCCAATATTAGCGCCCTGACTGCTTTGGATTTTTTGGGGTATGGCTTGCCACCTGAGACAGCTTCTCTGGGTGAACTGTTACTACAAGGAAAAAATAATTTAAATGCGCCGTGGCTGGCCTGGTCTGGCTTTCTGACTCTGGCAATTGTGCTGTCCCTGCTCATTTATACGGGAGAAGCCATACGGGATGCTTTTGATCCTAAAACTTAAACTTTTCACTTCATTCCAGCTAAAAAAGATGCATCGTCGTAAACATAGAGCAAATAAATTCGTGATCAGTCATCTTAAATAAAATTTGTGTCAATTTGACAAGTTGAATTGTCAAATTTTCTGACTTGGGTTATAACACATACAAAATAAGATAAATACCTTAGGAACATACATGACAAAATTGGCTGATTCTATTCAGATTCGTAATACCCAGTTTAAAAATCGCATTATTAAAGGCGCGATGAGTGAAGCGCTGGCCAATGATGCAGGTCAGCCGAATCAGGCCCATTTAAAACTTTATGAAGCTTGGGCCAAAGGCGGTTTGGGCTGCGCGATTACCGGCAACGTCATGGTGGATTTTCGTGCCAAAAATGAACCTGGCGTGGTCGTGGTGGAAACCGAACGTGATCTGGCACAGCTCCAGGCGTGGGCTGAAGTGGGTAAACGTCATGGTATGGTGCAGCTGGTTCAGTTGTCTCATCCGGGACGTCAGTGTCCTAAAGGATTAAATAAAGAAACGGTTGCACCTTCGGCTGTACCTTTTAGCCCGGCGCTGGCAGTGAGTTTTGGGACACCGCGTGAACTAGGTGAAGATGAGATTCTGGATATTATTCAGCGCTTTGCGACTTCAGCAGCCATCTGTGAAAAGGCCGGGTTTGAAGGCGTGCAATTACATGGTGCCCATGGTTATCTGATCAGCCAGTTTTTATCACCGCTAACGAATAAGCGTCAGGACCAGTGGGGTGGCAGTATTGAAAACCGCAGCCGTTTTCTGCTTGAGACTTATCAGGCGGTGCGTGCAGCAACCTCAGAAAACTTCATCATCTCGGTCAAGCTGAACTCCGCGGATTTCCAGCGTGGTGGTATTACTGAAGAAGATGTGATCTATGTCTTTAAAGCCATGGATGCCGCAGGTATTGATATGATCGAGGTATCTGGCGGGACTTATGAAGCACCGGCCATGGCGGGAGTGAAAGCGGAAAAACGTAAAGCTTCAACCGTGGCACGAGAGGCCTATTTCCTCGACTTTGCCGAGAAGATTCGTCAGGAAGTAAATTGCCATCTGATGGTGACGGGTGGCTTCCGTACTGCAGCGGGTATGAATGCCGCCTTGGAAAGTGGTGCATGTGAATTTGTGGGTATTGCCCGCCCATTTGCGGTTGAGCCTGATCTGGGTGATCGTCTGGTTGCCGGGGAGGATGTGCGTTATGCCGTGGAGAAAATTAAAACCGGTATTCCAATGGTTGATAAAATGGCCATTATGGAAATTATCTGGTATGCCGCACAGTTTAAGGAAATTGCCAAAGGCAATCAGCCGAATCCAAAACTATCACCTCTAAAAGTTTTTCTGAATTATTTAAAAGGTAATGTAAAAGCTGTGATTAAAGGTCAGATCAATTCACGTAAATCAGCTTGATATCTATAAATTGAAGCAAAAAAACAGGGCATTTAAAATGCCCTGTTTTTTAGTGACTTATTTAGGAGTAGGTCATGGCCTGAGTCTGGAAGGGGAAGAGTAGCTGGGAAAGCTGACGTGTAGCCCATAAACCGACTTCCTGATGGTGCATATGTGGCGCCACATAAGGAATCAATAAATCAATCTTCTGCTCGGCAGCGGCACAGCGATTCAAACGGTTTTTCAGCTGATGAATCTGTTGCTGATCGATACGGTTTAATACTGATTCCGTCTGATGATTTAGCTGAGATTTGCTACCTGTAGACAGGCGGGCAGCCAATGTCGCTCCCTGAATCCAGTCTTTAATAATCTGCTTTTCAGTGGCATTAAATACGCCAAACATTTTGCCGTCCGGATCATCAATGATTTTCCAGAAACGGCTCTGTTCTACTGCTGCATCTTTTACAATCCAGCCTTTTTCAACCATGACTTTCAGGAAGTCAGCAATCTGCGCCGGGTCAGAGAGCCATTCATTGATAGTTTTGCCGCTAAACTGACACTTCTGGTTATGGATATATTGTCCGATCAGAGCCTTATTTTGGAATACTTTCAAGGCCAGCTGCTCAGGATTTAGTTGCGTGATGATCTCGGTAGAACTTTTACCAATATCATTCAGTACATAACCTTTTTTGATCAGGTCCAGATACTGTGCAGGATCTTCCGCGAGAGCATAGTGATCTAAATAGGCTTGTAACGATTTATGGGCATGACCATTGTGCGCATTATCAATGGTGATATGCACATTGAAATAATGCGGGTCGATAGCCAGTTCAGCCAGCTCGTAATTGGTGATTAAGAGATGTAAGGGCAACTGTTCATAGCCCAGATTAAATCCAATCACTAAGGGCAGATATTCTGGAGGGGCATAGGCCAGCGCCAGTTGTACTGCTGCCTGTTCATAATAGCTGACATCCAGCTGCTCGGCATAACTGTTTAACTCATAATGGTTGAGCAGCTCCTGATACATGGTGACATGATTGGCGCGAGTATGCCCCATGCCGAGTTCTTCCAGATAGATATAAATCAGGTCTTTATTTTCCGGACGATTCCAGTTTTGTACACTCGAATACAACCACGCACCATCTACCAGTTTCACCGGAGCCACTTTGGCTAAAAACTCAAAGGCATGAGCCACAGTAGGAAAATATTCCCGTCCTTGCTGCTGTTTGCGCCGTTCTAGATATGACTGGAAAAGCGCACAAGTTTGATGGTGCTGTTCCAGAAAATGCTGTTCTACATAAGCTGGCTGATCCAGCCATTCCATTCCCACCACATCAACTTGCTGGATTAAATCGCTTAAATAGTGCTCCGCCTGTTCGGTCTTGACCGCCGTTGAAATCTGTTGATCCTGAAAGAAGTTGACCCAATCTTTAAAATTTTTAAATTGATGGTTATGGTTTTTAATAGATGATTCAGACGAACTTGACTTGGTACTGACGAACATAATCTGATCCTTGCAGATATAGTATGCTTTCTACCTTAACGGCATGCTGATATGCTCGGTGTTGATTTTTTGTTCATATTTATAGTGTGATTGCTGTAAATGAAAATGAATCGATAACGAGATGAAGATAAATGTAAAAGAATGAAATTTTTGAATGAATTGTTTATCAAAAAGAAAACTGCAATCCCATGAAATTGATCAAAAGATAAAAAAATGGAATTGAATGTCTAGGTAATAAAAAAAGCCCAAGTCATCATGCTTGGGCTTTTTTGTGAGAACACTTCTTTTAAAAGAATGATCTCGAATATGGCGTCCCTACGGGGATTCGAACCCCGGTTACCGCCGTGAAAGGGCGATGTCCTAGGCCTCTAGACGATAGGGACAAATGAGAAGTAATATTTTAATCTACCATACCTTTTGATTTAAAGTATGGCGTCCCTACGGGGATTCGAACCCCGGTTGCCGCCGTGAAAGGGCGATGTCCTAGGCCTCTAGACGATAGGGACTTAATAAAATAATACTTCTGAAAATTGGCGTCCCTACGGGGATTCGAACCCCGGTTGCCGCCGTGAAAGGGCGATGTCCTAGGCCTCTAGACGATAGGGACGTTTCAGAGGTGGGCGTATAGTAGGGTGAAAATTAGGAGGTGTCAAACGCTTTTCCAGAATTTTTCCTGTTTTTTCTGCTGAGCGCATAATTTTAAAACAATATGGGGGAAATGCTTGAAAAATACAGAATTTAAGACGATTTTTTAAGCATGTGCAGGATGGCTGCTACCACGTCTGGATGCTGGATATAACCATCAATATCATGCGGATGTTCGGGGGAGGTGCGTATTTCATGATTAATAATGGCAGGTTCAAATAAAAAAGGGGCTTCTGTCAGGGGAAACGTTGTCAAAAAATCATCATGTGAATAAAAGTTGATCCAGTCACCACAAATGGCAGCAGGCCGGACCACGGGCTGAGGCAGATGAGTCTGTATTACCCTAAAAGCCAACGGCGATCCGAGCGTAATAAAGCGCTGGACATTCAGTTCTGGGTGATGAACCAGATAATTATAGGCAATGACACTGCCCAGCGAATGGGCAATTACAATACAGGGCTGCTGACCATAAAGTTGCTGGGCAATACGCTGGTGAACTTGCTGCATAAAATCAGGATTGGCCAGATAAAGATAGATTTCGATCAGAAATTTCTTGATCAGGGTGCCATGTAAGCCGGGAAAATAATTTAGCAATACAACAAAATCACGTAAGGCTATATTTTTACTTAAAGTAGTAATGAATTTTAATTTCTGGTTAAAACCCAGAGCATCTTCTACATTTAACTCTGGAATTTCACAAGTCTCAACTTTATGCGCAGGGAGGGAATGCTCTGGCGGAATATTGACGGGATGATGAAAGGGGAAGTGTGGCCAGTCCTGAGGCATAAGAGTGCTGGCATTGAGAACATTGTGCAGATGATGCTTTAACAGTAAGTCGCCATAAAAAGCGATGCGGATATGGCGTTTTAAATGAGAAAAGCAGGCCAGCTGATGGTTTTCCCGAAGACCTTTTTTAAAAATATGTAGCCAATGTTGACGTAATGAGGCAGAGGTAAACTGCTGTTTGTTTATTCCATGAATATAAATAATTTTCATCGGTGCCTCATTCGGGTGGCTCCATATCTATTTACAGTATAGATAAAAAAAGAGCAGCGAAAGCTGCTCTTTTGTTGGCTTTAAGCCCTACACTTTTTTGTGATAGAAGGCATAGTAGCTGGCATAACACACTGCAATAAACAGCAGGCAGCCAAAGAAACTGATGCGCATGCTCGGATCAAAGACCATACTGATACAGGTGATCAGGCAGAACAGGAAGCCTAAAATCGGTACAATCGGGAACAGGGGGGCTGCAAAGCCTAGTTCTTTGACACTATGACCATCCTTATACCATTGGCGGCGGAAGTTGAACTGGCTCAAGCAGATACTCATCCAGACCACGACCATGGTAAATGCTGCGATACCCAGCAAGTTGGTAAAAATAGTTTCCGGTGCAAACTGCTCTGACAATAGGCCCGGCATTGCGCCAATCATTGTCACAATGACTGCGATATAAGGAATTCCTTTGGCATTCACGCGTGAAAATACAGCGGGCAACTGTTTACTATAGGACAGTGACCACATCATGCGCGACGCGGCAAACAGGCCGGAGTTGGCTGCCGACAATAGGGCGGTGATAATAACAAAGCGAATAATATCTTCTGCATAGGGAATACCGATATGCTGGAATACGGTTACAAACGGACTGTTACTCACGCCTTCAACGGCCAGTCCTGCTTCTTGATGGGGCAGAAGTGAGGTCACCACCACAATCGTACCCACAAAGAAAATCAGCAGGCGGAAAATTGCGGTATTGATGGCTTTTGGCACGTTCTTGGCCGGGTCTTTGGTTTCACCTGCTGCGACCCCAATGAGTTCGGTGCCCGAGAAAGCAAAGTTCACAATCAGCATGGTGGTGAAAATCGGAAACAGTCCCTCAGGGAACCAGCCTTGGGCGGTCAGGTTACTGAACAGCGGTGCTGTTTCTTGGCCTTGATAATCCAGAACCCCGAAAATGGCCAATAAACCGAGCAGGATAAAGGCAATGACGGTGACGACTTTTACCAGCGCCAGCCAGAATTCGGATTCGGCAAACCAGCGGGTCGAAATCATATTCAGCGTGAAGACCAGCGCGCCAAAGACCAGCGTCCACATCCACATGGAACTGTCCGGCAGCCATTCCTGCATCAGCAAGGCGGCGGCGGTAAATTCAGTTCCCAGGGTCACCGACCAGGTCAGCCAGTAGAGCCAGGTAATGGTATAGCCTGTTCCTGGTCCAATATAGCGTTTGGCGTAGGCACCAAAAGAACCTGATTCAGGCATATGAACTGCAAGCTCACCCAGACAGAGCATCACCATATAAGCGATGATCCCGCCGAGGAAATAAGCAAGAATGGCACCTATTGGCCCCGTTTGTGCAATGACTTCACCCGAACCTAAAAACAGGCCTGTTCCAATTGCGCCGCCAAGCGAAATCATGACCAGATGTCGAGTACTCATAGCGCGTTTTAAAGGCGCAGAATTGCCCTGATGCGTAGCATCATTCGGAGATGAATGCATAGGAGTCAAAAAAACCAGAGAAGTAAAGCGGGTTATTGTAGTGAAAAACTACAAATCTGCAATGTATTAATATGGATTGTGTCTAAGGCTTGATCAGATGTGATCAATAGATGGCGTCCCTACGGGGATTCGAACCCCGGTTACCGCCGTGAAAGGGCGATGTCCTAGGCCTCTAGACGATAGGGACGTTGCGAGGTGATGCGTATATTAAGGACTCAGCTTAAATTTGTCAAAAGGCTTTTTATGAAAACTTATTTAATAGTTTAAACATTAAGCAAAACAGAAGACGATTTTATTGGAATAGGAGAGTTCAGGTGATTTTTAACTCTAAATAGAGGGTCTGTTGATATTTCATAAATGGATTGCGTGGTCGCAAACATCAATGAAGGGTCAACAGATCCTCACATAAACCCAATAAAAATTGGGTTTATTGCAGCAATGCGAAGAATTTTTTAGTGTAGAACCTAAGGTTTTGGATGGTATAGCCAGTAATAGCTGGCATAGCAGGCAGCCATAAATAACAGACAGCCGATAAAGCCCGACAGCATTTCAGGATCTGCTGCCATACTCAGGCCGGTCGCAGTACAGGCAATAAAGCCGAGAATCGGTACCAGCGGGAACCACGGGGTACGGAATTTAAGCTCGGATACACTGCGGCCCTGTTTAAGCCACTGACGACGGAAATTAAACTGGCTCCAGCAGATACTCATCCATACAATTACCATGGTAAAGGCCGCTACACCGAGCAGGTTTTTAAAGATAACATCGGCTTCGAACTGTTCAGACAATAAGCCAGGTAAGCCGCCAATCATGGTCACCCAAACCGCAATATAAGGCACGCCGGACTTGCTGACCTTGGCAAATACCCGCGGCAGCTGATTTTGTGAAGACAGCGCCCACATCATGCGCGAAGCGGCATAAAGGCCAGAGTTGGCTGTAGATAACAGTGCGGTAATGATCACAAAGCGGATAAAGTCCTCAGCATATGGAATCCCCATCTGGGTAAATACCGAGACGAAAGGACTGCTACTCAAGCCCCCATCTCCGCCCACCTGTAAACCAGCGTCAGTGTAGGTCAGTAAAGAACTGATGACGATAATGGTGCCGACAAAGAAAATGATCAGGCGCCAGACCGCTGCATGAATGGCCTTTGGCACATTTTTCTCAGGATTTTCTGTTTCACCGGCGGCAATCCCGATCATTTCTGTGCCGTTAAAGGCGAAGTTCACGATGAGCAGGGTGGTAAATAGTGGAATCAAGCCATTGGGCAGCCAGCCATGTTCGGTCAGATTGCCGAAGAGGGGGGCAGATTCATAGCCTTGAAAAGGAATAAAACCAAAGATACAGCCAAAACCCAGAATAATGAAGATCAGGACGGTGGCCACTTTCACCAGCGACAGCCAGAATTCAGACTCTGCAAAAGTACGGGTTGAGCTGAGGTTGGAGATCAGCACGCCAGCAGCAAAGATCAGCGTCCATAACCAGATAGACGTCTGAGGGAACCATTCCTGCATAAGAATGGCAGCAGCGGTAAATTCAGTCCCGAGAGTTGCAGACCAGCCGAGCCAGTACATCCAGGACACCATATAGCCTGTACCCGGACCAATATAATTTGTAGCAAAAGCACCGAATGAACCGGATACTGGCAAATGTACAGCCAGCTCACCCAGGCACAGCATGACCATATAGGCAATCAGGCCCCCGACAATATAAGCCAGCACTGCCCCTAAAGGACCTGCCTGAGAGATGACTTCACCTGAGCCCATGAACAGGCCGGTGCCAATGGCCCCCCCAAGGGAAAGCATAATCAGATGACGGGTGCCCATGGCACGTTTTAAAGAAGGGGTATGTCCCTCATCAACAGGGGACTGCTGTGAAGGAGGAGAAGCAGGTTGCATAAATGAATTGGGAAATGTACTTGAAAAAGACTATTCTAGTTTTAATTGAATGAAATTTCACATAAATTGGAATTTTTTATAAATTAATTGCTTTTATTTAAGAAATAGGTGAAAAGACCACTCATTTTAGTGGTCTGGAGTTGAATAACGTGGTCGCTCTGTCGGTTTAGCGGAAGAAGGAGTCGGCTCTGACTGGGTTGTTGCAGTATCATCACCGGAGACCATGTACAGGTACAAAGCCGAAGGAGCCAGAATCATCAGAACCAGTAAGATCTTTTTTAACATGACGACAATATAAAATAGGGAACTGGATGAATTATAGCTGAAGCAGACTCAAAAAGGCAGTTAAGCAGGTACGAGTACAGCTGGGCTTCTCAGATAAAGTGCAACCATGATTTTGAAAACAGAAGATGGCGTCCCTACGGGGATTCGAACCCCGGTTACCGCCGTGAAAGGGCGATGTCCTAGGCCTCTAGACGATAGGGACGTTTAGAAGATGGCGGTATCTTATTGATCCGCCACCCAAGTGTCAAGCAGGTGAGGTGCGAGTTTGTTTAAAATATAGCAAAACAGTTCAGCCGTCTTTTGCGTATCGTATAATGCAGAATGGGCTTCTTTGCCATCAAACTCAATTCCAGCCTGAATACAGGATTTTGCCAGGACGGTCTGACCGAACATCACTGCGCTTAAGGTCACAGTATCAAAGACAGAAAAACTGTGAAACGGGTTCTGGTTTTTGGTTCCGGTACGGGCAATCGCGGCCTGTACAAAGCCTAAGTCGAAATGCGCATTGTGTCCGACCAAAACTGCATGGGTGCAGTTTTGCTGACGACGTACCTCATTGACTGATTTGAAAATACGCTTTAATGCAGTTTTTTCATCTTCAGCCATGGCGATCCGCATGGGATTGGAGGGATCAATTCCAATAAACTCCAGAGAGCGGCGATCTAGGTTGGCGCCTTCAAAAGGATTGATATGGGCATGAAAAGCTTCACCTGGCATAAACTGGCCATCTTCATTATATACAATCGGAATGGCTGCGATTTCTAACAGGGCATCAGTCTGTGCATTAAAACCTGCTGTTTCAACATCGACAACAACAGGTAAAAATCCACGGAAACGCTGACCAATGACTGGAAGAGTTTCAATTGTCACATTTTTCTCCATTGGATGGTCTTCCCGGCATAAAGCGGAATAATCTGTTCACCATCCAAGTAGTCTAGACTTTCAGGAATCACCTGGTCTTCTTTGACCAGTGTAATCGTATTGGTATTGCGTGGCAGACCGTAGAAATCTGCTCCAAAGTGGCTGGCAAAGCCTTCCAGACGTTCAATCTTTCCGACCTGATCAAAGGCTTGGGCATACAGCTCGATTGCCGTCGGTGCGCTATAGCAACCCGCACAGCCACAAGCATTTTCTTTGGCATTCTTGGAATGCGGCGCGCTGTCCGTGCCCAGAAAGAATTTAGGGTTACCACTAGTGGCCACTTCCAGTAGAGTCTGCTGATGCGTTTGACGTTTTAAAATTGGCAAACAGTAGAAGTGCGGTTTCACCCCTCCGACCAGCATATCATTGCGGTTAAACAACAGATGCTGTGGAGTAATGGTGGCCGCTACATTGCGATCCTGTTCCAGTACAAAGTTCGCCGCTTCACTGGTGGTGATATGCTCAAGGACCAGTTTCAGTTTCGGAAACTGTCTTAGCAAAGGTGCCAGAACTTCGTCCAGAAAACGTTTTTCACGGTCAAAAATATCCACATGATGCTGGGTGACTTCACCATGTAGAAGTAAGGGCACCTGGTGCTCTTCCAGTTGTTCAATGACGGCATAGACTTTGCTGATGTCACTCACGCCGCTATCCGAGTTGGTGGTTGCACCAGCAGGGTAGAGCTTGATGGCATTGACATAGGCAGAGTTTTTAATCTTTTGGACTTCGCTTGGCAAAGTATTGTCAGTGAAATACAGCACCATACGGGGATCAAAATCACAGCCTTCCGGTACGTGCGCCATAATGCGTTCACGGTAGCTGAGGGCTTCTTCCACCGTTTTAACCGGCGGAACAAGATTCGGCATACAGATCGCACGGGAAAACTGTTTGGCTAAATCAGGAACGGTGCGTTGTAGTGCTAAACCATCACGCAGATGAGCATGCCAGTCGTCTGGCTGGAGAATCGTAATCGTATCCAAGGTGAATTCAATCGGAGAAATAAAACAAATGATAATCCATCTATAGCAAAAATGGTAACGAGAAAGGGATATAAAATAAATGAGCGCTATAAATTAATTTATAAAAGTATGTTATTTTGTAATTAATAAAAAAATTACATAAATACTTGGCAATGGACTACAAGTACAATCTTGCAAAATTGCAGAACGACAAAGAAAAAATAGAACAGCTTATTGCAAGCCAAAGTCAGCGTATCGGCTCAATATTTCCGAAAAGTCTGGAGCAGGAGTTTTGCAGCAAACATTTGGAACGTGCACGCAAGCATGTGGAAAAATACGTCTGGGGAGGCGTGTTGAGCTATTTCATTTTTTTGCTGATCATGATTCCCACCGATTACTGGATTGCTGATCCCCAGTATTTTTTGCATGATTTCATACTCTGCCTGTTAGGCTTGCTAAATGGTGCAATCTCTCTGGTACTCTTCTATCTGGCCGCGTCGCTCCCCAAACTGAAACGCTTTTTTTCGCAAGCCTCAATGATATTGGTGTTCTGGTTGCTGGTGTCTATTTCTTATATCAACATGTCTATGCAGGCCGAGAGCTTACAACATCAGTCAATGGCGATCATGACGATCATTTATATTCTGGGCTATATCTTGACCGGGATTAAACCTGTGCAGATGCTGATCACCGGCTTAATGGCAGCGCTCACTACGATCCTGCTGCTACTCAGCATGGCAGTGGTGTTTAATCCGCTGGTATTTGGCCGGATTTTGGTGGGAAGTTGTTTGCTGGGTTATGTAATTAGTCATATGATTTTTGCACGGGAAAGAATGATCTTTTTATACAGTAGGCGTGCCAAAATCAGTGAAAAAATCCAGCGTATTCACACCACCGAGCTGTTGCATCTAAGTCAGCAGGACGAGCTGACTAAAATTTCTAATCGTCGAACTCTGGATGAAACCCTGGATGTTTTTTTCAGGCAGGCACAGTGTAATGAAAGTGCCTTAGCCATCCTGTTTATCGACGTGGATTTTTTTAAAAATTATAATGATTATTATGGGCACCAAAAAGGTGATGATGTCATTTCCAATATTGCCTTAACGATTAAAAATGCGATTCGGCATATGGACTTTGTCGCGCGTTATGGCGGTGAAGAGTTTGTGGTGCTGCTGCCGGAAACTGATGCACACGGGGCCTATGCAGTGGCTTCCAACATTTTTAAAGCGATTGATCGACTGCGAATTCCTCATGAAAAATCTCATATCTCTGATCAGATTACGATCAGCTTAGGCATCACGGTCTATCGTAGTGAAGAAAATCTTGATAAGGACAGTTTATTGCAGATTGCCGATCAGGCACTGTATCGGGCCAAGCAATTGGGACGTAACCAGATTTATTATCAGTCGATTCGTTCAGTAAATGCAGGTATGGTGAACTCTTAAAATAAATGCTACTCAATTTTTTTAAGATAAGTCATTAATTTTAAATTAAAATGCTTGCCTTAATGTATGAAAGTGAAAAGGGCAGATGTTTAAGGCAGGAATGCGAGAGACAAATGAAAAGCTTTTCTTGCTGACTGTATATATTTAATCCTCTCTGCGCTTTCAAAAGCAGAGAAGGCAGGCTTGCAGCAAAATATTAGAATTAAATTTGTCCAATAGCTGAGAGTTGCTTTAAAAATTATTTATTGTCTTTCTAGGCCGCTGATAAAGCATAAAAAATGCCAGTCAATGTTTAACTGACTGGCATTGCTCATCAAAAGCAGTTTTACAACTTAAAGGAGCTCATCCCAAGGACTTAGTTTTTGTCTTTGAGTTGAGGAACAGCAGAACCTGTACCTACAGATAACAGACCAGAATCTGTATAGATGCCTAATTTTGCACGAGTGTCAGTGATGTCTAGGTTACGCATGGTCAATTGACCGATACGATCCATAGGAGAGAACATTGAATCAGCTTTCTCCATGGTCAAACGCTCAGCTTCATAAGTCAGGTTTGGAGATTCAGTGTTCATAATGGTGTAGTCATTACCACGGCGTAGCTCAAGCGTTACAGTACCTGTGACGGCTTTTGCGACCCAACGCTGTGCAGTTTCACGCAGCATTAAGGCTTGAGAATCGAACCAGCGACCTTGGTAAAGTAGACGGCCTAAACGTAAACCGTTGATACGATATTGTTCAATCGTATCTTCGTTATGGATACCTGTTACCAGACGTTCATAAGCGATGTGAAGCAGCGCCATACCTGGAGCTTCGTAGATACCACGAGATTTCGCTTCGATGATACGGTTTTCGATCTGGTCTGACATACCTAGACCATGACGGCCACCGATACGGTTCGCTTCAAGAATGAACTCCACCGGATCTTCGATACGTTGACCATTGATTGCAACCGGGAAGCCTTCTTCAAAAGTAATCGATACTTCTTCAGGCGTAACCTCAACATCTTCTTTCCAGAAAGCTACCCCCATGATTGGCTCAACGATTTTAATACCAGCATCCAGGTATTCAAGATCTTTGGCTTCGTGAGTTGCACCCAACATATTTGAGTCAGTTGAGTAAGCTTTTTCTTTTGACATTTTGTAGTCAAAGCCATTGTCGATCAGGAACTGTGACATTTCTGCACGGCCACCTAGTTCGTCAATAAACGTCTGGTCTAACCAAGGCTTGTAGATCTTGAGTGCCGGGTTGGTCAACAGACCATAGCGGTAGAAACGTTCGATGTCGTTTCCTTTATAGGTCGAACCATCACCCCAGATGTTGACATCATCTTCTTTCATAGCAGTTACAAGCATCGTACCTGTTACTGCACGGCCAAGTGGCGTGGTATTAAAATAAGGAACGCCACCTGTAGAAATATGGAATGCACCACATTGAATGGCTGCAATACCTTCTAATGCAAGTTGTAGACGACAGTCGATCAGACGTGCTTTTACAGCGCCATAAGCTTCAGCTTTTTGGGGAATTGCATCGTAATCGTCTTCATCAGGCTGACCCAGGTTTGCTGTGTAAGCATAAGGCTCAGCGCCTTTTTGTTTCATCCACAAAAGAGCTGCAGAAGTATCTAGACCACCAGAAAAGGCAATACCAACTTTTTTACCTACTGGGACATTCTGCAAGATAGTTGCATTATCAGACATTGTTCATCCTAATGATATGAAATAGGCGCGCCAGAAGTGGTGGCCTGAAAAAAACATATATTGTATCAATTGTATCATTATTTTATTTAGGTGTGCTTTAGAAAAGGAAAACTCGGTTTAAAATTTGAAATCAATAGTCTGAAATCACTTCAAATGCGCTTGTTTTTTTGAAAATACTGCTGAATATCAGCAATATTCGCTATATTCATCATCAATAGATAAAAAGTGATTCGCTGAGGCACCCAAAATGACGACACGTATTCCCCCTTTACCCAACCTGAATCCTAAACCCAAAAATGAAACCTTGGCCTTGATCCATGGTATTTATGCCGGTCTGCTGGTGTTTACTACGATTGTATTCGGCTATCTGGAATATCAGCAGTCGACAATTTCAGTTATGAGCTTAGGATTTATCCTGTTATTGCTGGCGTTGATGATTTACTTGAATATTCAGGCATCGCTTAAGGTCAAACAGGGCAATCGCGGTGGTCGGACACTGTCCAGAATCATGGCCATTCTGATGCTGCTCAGTTTTCCAGTCGGTACAGTTTTAGGCGTGATTGCCTTGTGGAAAGCAAGCGCACGGCAATGGCAACAGTAATTGAAAAAACCAGATGCAGCATGACGACACAGATTGGGATTTATGCCTGAGAAAGCAGACCTGATAGTCATAAAAAGCCGTGTGAAATCAGTTAAAGTAAGAGGGATAGGCTTGGGCTAAATAAAAACAGGAAGATCTTATGACCAATACGCGTTATGCAAATATTTTAAAACCATTACATTTGGGGTTTACGACGATTAAAAATCGGGTAGTAATGGGTTCAATGCATACAGGGCTGGAAGACCGTTTTTATAATTATCCGAAACTGGCTGCCTATTTTGGTGAGCGTGCCAAAGGTGGCGTGGGGCTATTAATTACTGGCGGGATTTCACCTAACCGTCAGGGCTGGTTACTGCCTGCCGGCGGAACTATGAATACGCTGGGAGATATTGCTCCACACCGTCTGGTCACGCATGCCGTCCATAAACATGGCGCCAAAATTCTTTTACAGATTCTGCATGCGGGCCGTTATGGCTATCAGCCTTTTGTGGTTTCAGCCAGCCCGATCAAGTCACCGATTTCACCTTTTAAACCTCGCCAGATGTCTGAAAAACAGATTCTGGAAACTATTCAGGACTATGCCAAAACTGCCAGTCTGGCCAAAAAAGCAGGCTATGACGGGGTCGAAATTATGGGCTCTGAAGGCTATTTACTAAACCAGTTTCTTAGCCGGCATGTGAACCAGCGTACTGACCGCTGGGGCGGGTCAATTGAAAACCGCATGCGCTTTGCATTAGAAATTGTTAAAGCCATCCGTGCAGAAGTGGGGGAAAAATTTATTATCTGCTTCCGCTTGTCTTTGCTGGACCTGGTGCATGACGGTAACACCATGCAGGAAGTGATTACGGTGGCTCAGGCCCTGGAAAAAACCGGTATTACCTTGCTAAATACCGGGATTGGCTGGCATGAGGCACGTATTCCTACCATTGTAACTTCTGTGCCGCGAGCAGCTTTTGTTGATTACACCGCAGAAGTTAAAAAGCATGTCACCGTCCCGGTAATTGCATCGAACCGGATTAACATGCCGGATACAGCAGAAGCGATTTTGGCCTCTGGTCAGGCCGATATGATTCAAATGGCACGACCATTATTGGCAGATGCTTTCTGGGTCAATAAAACGGCAACCAATCGGGTCGATGAAATTAACACATGTATTGCCTGCAACCAGGCCTGTCTGGATCATACTTTTAAAAATAAACGGGCAACCTGTCTGGTCAATCCGCGCGCCGCCTACGAAACTGAACTGGTATATGTAAAAACCAAAAAGCCGAAAAGTATCGCCGTCGTTGGTGGAGGTGTGGCCGGCATGTCGGCAGCGAGCGTTGCTGCCAGTCGCGGCCATGAGGTGACTTTATTTGAAGCAAGTGATGAAGTTGGCGGGCAGTTTAACCTGGCCAAAGTCATACCGGGCAAAGAAGAGTTCCATGAAACGATTCGCTATTTCAAGGTGCAGCTGGAAAAAAATGGGGTGGATGTTCGTCTGAATACCCGGGTCAATCAAGAACAGCTGGAACGCGAAGGCTTTGATGAAGTCATTATTGCCACAGGGGTGATTCCGCGTGAGTTGAAAATTCCGGGTAGTGAGGCGCCACAAGTGCTGTCTTATGCAGAAGTTTTACGTGGTGCACCGGTAGGTGATCGGGTTGCAGTGATTGGAGCAGGTGGGATCGGCTTTGATGTTTCAGAATTTTTGTTAAAACCCCAGCATCAGCATCAGCATCAGCATCAGCCTCAGCCACAACCGCTGGAAGACTGGAAGCGTGAATGGGGAGTCGATCCGAATCCAAACTATATCAGCGAAGGCGGAATGCAGCCTGCTGAAGTAGAACCGCCAGTCCGGGAAATTTATTTGCTACAACGTAAAACCACTGCTCTTGGCGCAGGTCTGGGTAAAACTTCCGGCTGGGTACACCGTGCACAATTAAAGAAACACGGTGTACGCATGCTGCGGGGAGTGCAGTATAAAGCAGTTACGGATGAAGGCTTATGGATTGAAGTTGATGGTCATGACCAGTTACTGCGTGTAGATAGTGTGGTGGTCTGTGCAGGCCAGGAATCGGTCAAAGCATTAATGCCAGCCGAAGGTCAACATACGCTGGCCAATTATCATATTATTGGTGGGGCCAAGCTTGCGGCTGAGCTGGATGCTAAACGTGCAATCCGTGAGGGCGCTGAATTGGCAGCTAAATTGTAAGAGTTGATGAAACTATATGCAGTTGATTGCATTCATTGCACTTTTCACTTGTCAGCTGGCTGAAAGATTCGTATGATGGCGGCCATGGAAGCGTGGCAGAGCGGTTTAATGCACCGGTCTTGAAAACCGACGAGGGTGTGAGTCCTCCGTGAGTTCGAATCTCACCGCTTCCGCCAAATATCTAAAAGACCCTTGATCATCAAGGGTCTTTTTTTTTGGGCGTGATTTTAGTTGTATACATGAATACATGATTGGCGGCTGCTTATTTAGGTGAGCTTGAGGCAAACTGTGCCCAAAGCATATATTCATCACGGTAATAATGAAGCTAATGACACGTATCAATGACAGCACTAATCTGTGGTACTTGTGAAACTGCGATTTTGCAAGCTGAACACTTTGACTACTAGCTTGATAGGGATGAAAAAGCATCACGATAAAATATGATGATTTGTATTGCTCGTGCGAAAGCTAAAAAATGACTGTGGAACTTGGATATTTGAAGGCTGTCTTGGAGGTCTGAAATAAAGGTCATCATTTCAATCTCTTTATTTACCTGAATTGTGGAAAAGAAATGAGCCTGAAAAGTGGCTGATACTCATTAAGAGCTTACCGGGTAGTTTATTCCTTCAGCCCCCTTGTTTGATTTCCTATGTTTTTTTGCATAATTGATGACTTGTTAGAAATTCGAAGGCCTCTATAAGTATGGGGAATTTTTAAAACACCGCAATTTGCATTTGAGAATACGACCTGCTCAATAGAAAAAATTTAATAAGCATAACCATCTATATAAAAGAGAATTTTCTATTCAGAAGCCTATTTTTTATGTATGCTGAATCAAAGTCAACTCTTTAATTAATGGAATGAGTGGCCTAAGCAGAATACGAGTTATTATTGATTTTCATCACTTTGAAATTAAAAATTTAGTATAGTAGTTTAAGTTTTTTTAAAATTTACCTTTATGTCTGATTTGGCTACAACTTCCCAGCGTATTCCTAAATATATAGCGATAAGAGATGCAATTGCCCATGAAATTGAGTCGGGCCAATTAAGCAGTAATACAAAATTAGCCTCTGAGCGCTTATTATCGGAGCAGTTTTCAACAACACGTGTTGCGGTCAGAGAAGCACTTTTAGCGCTTGAAATGGATGGTTTAATTTATCGTTTAGACCGTCGCGGCTGGTTTGTGCGTGCCCCCCGCATTGCCTATCGGCCGCAATCTACCAAAAGCTTTAATCAATATGTACAAGAGCAAGGAAGTGTTCCCGCCACAGAGCTTATTTCAGCAGAGCTGGTATCTGCAACTCAATGGGATGCAAAACATTTAAATCTGAATGTTGGAGATCAAGTCTATTCAATTTGGCGTCGACGCACAATTAATGGCCGTCCTGCTGTGGTTGAACATATTCGAGTAAACGCAACACTCTTTCCAGAGTTTTTAGCACAGAACTTGGAAAACTCAATCACTGTACTAATGGCTGAAAAATATCAGCGACAGCTTACGCGAGCACATATCCATCTTTATCCAACTGCTTTTGCTGAACAACAGGCTAAGGCCCTACATGTCAATGTAGGAAGCATGGGATTATATATTTGTCGAACCAATCGTGATCAAAACGGCATCATTACTGATGTCGATCAGGAATATTGGCTCCATGATGTACTGGATTTACATTTTGAAGCTTCAACTTAGGGCGGGTTGAAAAGTGAAATTATTTCAACAATGATCTAGCTTCATTGATAACCTGGCCTTAATTAAAATAAAAAACCAATCTGGTTTAAACCAGATTAATTAAGCTGTCATAAATATTTGCTGAAATACTGATTATCAAGAAGCCGCATTCACTAGGAATGGCAGATGAGTCAGTATTTAAAACAGTGTAAAAAAAAGATTGGTTTATGTGTCCTGAGCCTTGGTACGGCTTATTTGATATCAGGATGTACCACCAGTTCAGTTTCACCAGATGCTGAACAAATTACGGTTTATACCGCCGTAGAAGCCGATCAGCTCAAACGTTATCAATGGGAACTACGCAAAGCGCATCCTGAATTAAAAGTAAAATGGGTCCGTGATTCTACCGGTGTCATTACTGCAAAACTCCTGGCAGAACAAAAAAATCCGCAAGCAGATGTAGTGATGGGCTTGGCCTTGACCAGTTTATTGGTGATGGAAAAACAGCAGATGCTACAGCCGTATCGGCCGCAAAATGTTGAACAGTTAAAGCCTGAGTTTTATAGCCAGAAAGAAATTCCAACCTGGACAGGCATGACGGCCTGGGAATCGGCAGTATGTGTTAATCGAGTCGAATTAAAGAAGAAAAATCTCCCGATGCCGCAAACCTGGCAAGATCTCAGTAAACCGATTTATAAAAATATGATCGTGATGCCAAATCCGGCCTCGAGTGGTACAGGCTATTTGGATGTCACGGCATGGATGCAGATTTTTGGTGAAAAGCAAGCCTGGTCTTATATGCAGGCATTGGACAAAAATATTTCTCAATATGTTCACTCTGGTTCCAAGCCTTGCAAAATGGCGGCACAAGGTGAAACCGTGATTGGCATTTCATTCGGTTATCCGGGCTTTAAACTCAAATCCCGTGGTGCGCCGTTAGAGGTGATTTATCCCAAAGAAGGTTTGGGTTGGGACATGGAAGCCTCTGCAATTGTAAAAGGCACCAAGAAATTGAGCAGCGCACAGAAATTTATTGATTGGACTGTCAGTCAGGCCGCGAATCAGGCGTATGCGCAAAATTTTTCCATGGTTGCCCATCAACATGTCCAAAGTAGCAATACCGATTTCCCCAAAGATCTGCCAGAAAAACTGGTGAAAAATGATTTTTACTGGGCGGCAGCGCAGCGCGACACAATTTTAAAAAAATGGTCAGCACAGTTCGAGAAGTAAATTAGAAATTAGATGAATTATCCATTTCTCCGGTAGCGATTCTTCCCGGCAATTCCTGCATTAGGATTCCGGGTGAGATAGGAAAAAGACAATAGTGCTTCTACCGAAATTGAAGAAATGTCATTTAAATAAATGAAATTAGAATTAGGTACAGTATGCAAATTCCAACTTATTTACAAAACTCTCTGCCTCCAACAGGGGAAAAGTTGTCAGCGGGACATCTACTGTCAACTTTAAAAAACTATCCAACTGCCAATGCGAAAGTGGTACTCGAAGCTGTAGATATTCAAAAATCTTTTGCCCACACAAAAGTATTGGAACATATCAATTTAGATTTAAAAGCGGGGGAGTTTGTCAGCTTTTTAGGCCCCTCAGGCTGCGGAAAAACCACATTGCTACGTATTATTGCAGGTCTGGAACAGCCCGATTATGGCCGGATTATTAAACAGCATGTCGATATTACTCACCTGAATACTGCCAGACGCAAATGCGGGATTGTGTTTCAAAACTATGCTTTATTTCCAAATTTAACCGTTGCAGAAAATATTGCTTTTGGCCTGCATAAAAAACAATGGACAGCGGCACAAATCCAAACACGCATTACTGAGTTATTACAGCTGATTGAACTGCCGGAGATTAGTGATAAATATCCAAATCAATTGTCGGGTGGGCAGCAGCAGCGTGTTGCACTAGCACGGGCCATTGCCCCGAAACCCGACATTTTGTTGCTGGATGAACCGTTGTCTGCCTTGGATGCCTTGGTGCGTTTAAATCTGCGCCAGAAAATCCGTGCCATTCAACAGCAACTGAATTTACCTGCAATTATGGTCACTCATGATCAGGAAGAAGCTTTAAGTATTTCTGATCGTGTTGCAGTGATGAATAAAGGGCTGATTGAACAGCTGGATACTCCGCACAATATTTACTATAAGCCACAAACCCGTTTTGTCGCGCAATTTATCGGCACCATGAACTTTATTCAGGCCACAGCAATTTCAACCCATAGCTTAAAGATTGCCGGGCAATATGAGTTGGATCATCCGAGTATAAATTTTACGGCAGGCGAGCAACTCGAGATTGCATTTAGACCAGAAAATATTGAATTGGCTCTAAAACCAGAAGAGCGTAAAGGACAATTTAGTTTAGCTGTCCGTATTTTAAATATGGAATTTCTTGGCGCGAAGCGTCGCCTGTTTTGTGAATTGAAACAAAATGACCCACAGGCTGCGCCAGTCCAATTGCAAATTGATATTGAAAATCAGCAACTCATGAATTTAGCAGATGACATGTGGCTACAAATCCCGACTCAGGCTTTACATGTGTTTGACTTGCAAGGAATAGCCAGATGTTAAATCAGTCAACCGCAGAAGCCATTTTAAACAGTAAAAAATCCAAACCTTCATTGTATTCATTACGTTCTAGTGCAGTGTTGTTCGTTGCTGCAATTGTACTGACCCTAAGCCTCATTGTACCGCTGTTATTATTATTGCAAAGCGCATTTTTGGATGAAAATCAGAAGTTTGTCGGCCTGCAAAATTTTATAGCCTATTTTTCCAATCCAGCTCTGTTGTCCTCTATCTTCAACTCCGTCTGGATTGCCTGTACGGCGATGCTGGTGACAGTGAGTTTGGCCAGTATCTATGCATTTGCCTTGACCAACACGCATATGCGAGGCAAGGCATTTTTTAAAACCGTGGCATTTTTGCCGATTTTAGCTCCCTCGCTCTTACCTTCATTGGCTCTGGTCTATCTGTTCGGACAGCAGGGGGTATTCAAAGGTCTGCTGGGAGATATGCAAATTTATGGGCCTTTGGGCATTCTTATTAGTTACTGTTTCTGGCTGTTTCCTGCCATGGTTATGCTGATGATGGCCTCCTTTCGCAATATTGACCAGCGTTTAATTGAAGCTTCTCACGTTTTAGGTAAAAACAGTTGGCAGACGCATTGGGCGGTCACTTTACCTGCCATTCGTTACGGACTGGTCAGTGCCTGTCTGGTGGCATTTACTTATGTGATTACCGATTTTGGTATTCCCAAGGTAATTGGTGGCTCGTTCAATATGATGGCTTTGGATGTTTATAAGCAAATTATTGGCCAGCAAAATATGAATATGGGGGCAGTAATTTCTATTCTGCTGCTTTGTCCTGCTGTGATGGCCTTTATTTTTGACCGCTATCAAAGCCGTCGTCAGGCACGCTTCCAGAGCTTCCAGATCCAGCCTTATCGTATCAAGAACAATCCGCGTCTGGAAAAGCTGCTGACCATATTTTGCAGCGTGATTGCAGGCAGTATTTTATTAATTGTGATCACTGCAATCTTGGCTTCTTTTATCCGCTATTGGCCGTACGATCTTTCGCTGACGCTGAACCATTACCGCTTCGACTACGTGGATGGCGGTGGCTGGTCCAGTTATTTCAACTCCATTCAGCTGGCACTTTGGAGCACACTGGCCGGTACGATACTGATTTTCATCATTGCTTTATTTACCGAGCGTTTTAAAGCCCATCCTGTGATTAAAAATTATGTGCAGATGCTGGTTTTATTACCATTGGCTGTACCTGGGCTGGTACTCGGGATAGCCTATATCCTGTTTTTTAATCAGCCTGAAAATCCCATGTCGGTGCTATATGGCTCATTAACCTTATTAGTGATTTCGACCATTATCCATTACTACACCGTGCCGCATTTAACCTTGAGCAATGCCATTAAACAGATTCCGACCCAACTGGATCATGCCGCGCAAAGTCTGGGAGCCTCAAATTGGAAAATGTTTTACAAAGTCTATTTGCCTTTAACCTTTCCTGCGTTATGTGATGTGTCGGTCTATATCTTTGTCAATGCCATGACGACGGTTTCAGCGGCCATTTTCCTTTACTCACCGGATACCAATTTGGCTTCGGTGGCCGTGCTGAATATGGATGATGCCGGGGATACCGTGGCAGCGGTTGCCATGAGCATTTTGATTTTAGTGACGTCCTGTGTAGTCAAGCTGTTGCACTGGCTGTTCACCCGGAAAATGATGAAGTCGAGTCAGCGCTGGCGCGAGCATCAGCATTAGGTGAGAAAAGAGCTCTATTTTTCATCCTTTTAATTTGTTTTAAACCTTAATGAATACTCATTTTTTGAACGCTTTTTAACAAGGTTTAGGATTCTTCATCCTGAAAAACTTGAAAAGGCATGGAAACCTTCGATGAACACAGCAAAAACAGATTTAATTATTGTCGGCGCCGGTATTTTAGGACTGTCAGCAGCCATTCAGGCGGCTGAACAGGGGTTGAAAGTTCAGCTTTTTGAAAAAGATGCCCAACCCGTGGGAGCCACCCGACGGAACTTTGGCATGGTCGGCACGTCAACCTTAAGCCGTCCGGATGCAAAATGGCGCCAATACGCACTCGAAACCCGCAAGTTTTATCAGCGCATTCAAGCGCAGCATGATATTTCATTTCAGCAGCGCGATGGTTTATATCTGGCCAATACCGCTTTGGAATGGCAAGTGCTGAATGAGTTTGCTCAAGCTGCACCGGATTACCAGATTCCGGTCGAACTATTGAGCCGCACACAAGTGTTTGAACGTTATGGTTACCTGGACCACAGCGCCAACATCAGCGGTGCCTTAATATTTCAGGAAGATTATTCGGTTGAACCACATCTGGTAGGACATCGTTTATTGCAATATGCCAAGCAACTGGGTATTGAAATCTATTGTAAGACCTGTGTAGTACGCACTCGTTATCACCGTGGACATGCTGAAATCCAGCTGGCTTCAGGATAGCATTATCGCGCAGAAAAAGTCTTGATCTGTCATGGTGAAACGACACAAATTTTATATCCGGAACTCTTGCAGCACTTGGGGCTGCAGCGCTGTGCTTTACAAATGGCCCTGACTCAGCCTTTGGCGCATGATCTGAAAGCATCGATTTATTCGGGTTTATCTATCTCCCGTTATCCTGCTTTTGAAATTTGCCCCAGTCATCAAGCATTAAAAGAAGAATCGCAGCAAGGTCTGGTCAAGGACTACGGAATTCATATTTTGATCAAACAAAATGAATTTGGACAGATTATTTTAGGCGACAGTCATGAATATCATGCCATTCAAGATGCACCACAATTTAATCAACGTGAAGAAATCAATCAATTTATTCTTAAATATTGTAAAGAAAAAATAGGTTTGAAACTTCCAGCCATTGAGTCTCGCTGGAATGGTTATTACCTCACACATCCTCAAGAGCTGGCCTGTGTAACCGAAGCGGAACCGAATATTTACTTGATAAGTGCTATTGCAGGCAAGGGGATGACTACAGGTGCAGGTTTTATGCAAGAAGTATTAAAAAACCATATTCTGTAATCTGGTTTAAACCAGATTGCGCTATATTGATTGTAATTAAAGTGAAAATCTCAGTAAGGAATTGATGAATGAACGCGCATGTTGAACTAGAAAACGAATATTTACTGCTTACTCCTGGGCCATTGTCGACTTCTCCAGCCGTGCGCCGGGTAATGCAGCGTGACTGGTGTACCTGGGACAAAGAATATAATGGTCTGGTGCAAGATATTCGCCAGCGTTTAGTGGCTTTGGCGACCTCAGAAACAGAACTTTACAGCGCCGTGCTGATGCAGGGAAGTGGCAGTTTTTCTGTAGAAGCCGTATTGGGTTCAGCCCTGCCTAAAAATGGCAAAATCTTAATTATTAATAATGGGGCCTATGGTGCCCGCATGGTGCAGATGGCACGTTGCTTAAATATTGAAGTGGTTGAGCTGGCTTATCCAGAGACTCAAATTCCCGATTTAAGTGATATTGAAAGGGCATTAAGCGATTCAAGTATTACTCATGTGTCTTGTGTGCATTGTGAGACTACGACGGGCTTGCTCAATCCTATTGAAGAGATTGGCCGTCTTGTGAAAGCTGCCGGTAAAGTCTGGATTGTCGATGCGATGAGTTCATTCGGAGGGGTGCCGATGGACATTGCAAAGCTTGAAATCGACTTTTTAATTTCAAGTGCCAATAAGTGTATTCAGGGTGTGCCCGGTTTTGGTTTTATTCTGGCAAAACGTGAACAATTACAAGCCTGCAAAGGTCAGGCGCGTTCAGTAAGTCTGGATCTTTACGATCAATGGAACACCATGGAACAGCATGATGGTAAATGGCGTTTTACTTCACCTACACATGTGGTACGTGCATTTTATCAGGCTTTACTGGAACTGGAGCAGGAAGGCGGGGTTGAAGCCCGTTATCAGCGTTATGTGAATAATCAAAAATGTCTTGCCGATGGCATGCAAAAACTTGGTTTTAAACTGGTACTTGATACTGATATTCCACAATCGCCGATCATTACTACATTTATGTATCCAAATACGGCCGACTTTAGCTTTCAGGAGCTATATGAGAATTTAAAACAGGCGGGTTTTGTCATCTATCCCGGCAAAGTTACCGATTTGAACTGTTTCCGGATTGGCAATATTGGCGAGGTTTATCTGGAAGACATTCAACGTTTACTGGCTGCAATCTCAGTCTACTGCCAGAAATAATTTAGCTTATTTTTATTGATTTATATTTAATTTTTTTTAAGGAAAGACTCATGACAATTTCATCTAATACTTTGCAAGCAGTTATTTTCGACTGGGCTGGAACCACAGTCGATTTTGGCTCACGTGCTCCAATTTTAGCTTTCATGGCCTTGTTTGCAGATAATCAGGTTGCAATCACGATTGAAGAAGCACGTGCGCCGATGGGTTTGGAGAAACGCGATCATATTGCAGCTGTGTTAGCCATGCCGCGTGTGGCAGCTGCATGGAAGCAGGCACATGGGGCAGAAGTGACCATCGCCGATATTGACCGTTTATATCAGGACTTTATTCCTTATCAGTTAAAAGCCATTCCGCAATGTTCACAGCTGATTCCGGGCGCACTGGAAACATTTGCAGATATTCGCGCACGTGGAGCAAAAATCGGCAGCAATACCGGTTATGCCAGCATGATGATTACTGAGTTGGTAAAAGATGCAGCGCAACAAGGTTATGTGCCTGATTGCATTATTACTGCCAGTGATGTGAAACATGGTCGTCCGTATCCAGAAATGTTATGGAAAAACCTGATTGAACTGGATGTTCTGGATATTAAAACAGTGGTGAAAGTGGATGATACCGTCGTGGGTATTCATGAGGGCTTAAATGGGGGATGCTGGACGGTAGGCTTGGCCGTGAGTGGCAATGAGGTTGGTCTGAGCTATGAAGAATGGGAGGCACTGCCTGAGTCTGAACAGGTCAGTCTAAAAGAAAAAGCTTATGCAAAAATGCATGCTTCAGGAGCGCATTATGTCATTGACAGTATTGCAGACTTGCCTGCTGTGCTAAATGAGATTGAGCAACGATTGGCTCAAGGTGAAAAGCCTTGATCAGTTAAGTCAGGCATTAAAAAATGGATATTGTTTTAATATCCATTTTTTGTTTTAGGCGAAGATCAAGGAGAATTTATATTTTACCATCTAAACTTTTGTTAAGGTTTCGACTTGAGCTAACCGTCTTTCAGAATCCTTTAATCTCCGAGCTAATATTTTGTAGCACCATTCTTAGGTATGCTGAGGTATTGCCCCCATCTTTTTAACTGTCACTGGTACATCAGGGCAGAGCTATGTGTTTTTTAATATTTGCAATCAAGGATTTTTTTTTAAATAACTTTTTAATTTTATCCCTGGAAGTAAGTAAATCCATCCTCTGAATTAGAGTCTGCATTGCCATCCAATATGCACTTGCTGTGCCATAGAAAATAAATCCAGAGGTCGGCTTCTAAGCCACATCTGTAAGGCAGATGTTAATCACGAGAATTGGCAAAAAAGTTCATAGTGATATGGGCAGTTTGGTTCTGGTCATATTTTATCAGTGCACTATGCTGTTAGGAATTCAGGCACCCCTTTAAACTTTTTCAGGAAGAATGCGGCACGATCTGGCTTGAGGTTTGAAGGATGGTATTCAGTAAAATTGCAGAAACAACCTTATAAACAATTTTACGCTTCAACTTAGGTGCTGGTTTTGGATTTTTTATTCTCTCTATAGGGATTAAACTATGGTCACTCAAATTATTAGAAACGTTTTTACAGAAAAATTAAGTACGAAATATCAGGGAATTGTTCAAAATATTGTCGATAAATCTCCCATTCCGATTCGTCACTTTGATTTTAAATTTAATCCGGCAGAGCTAGATAAGCGGCTTTTCCTTAATAAAGAATTAGCCTCTTCTTATTTTCATGCCTTGTCAATTTTTTTGACTTTTGGTGAAGATGTAGTGATTGCAACTGCACGTCATCATCGGGATTTTATTGATGATCCGGTGTTGAAACAGAGGCTCACCTCCCTGATTGGACAAGAGGCCATTCATTCCAAAATTCATAATCAGTTTAATGATGAAGTTTTAAAAGAAAATGGCTATCCCGTCGAGTTGTTGCGCGCCATCGCTGCAAAAGTGTTTGATTATGGCATCTACAAACTGCCCCATTCTTTACAGCTTTCCTTAATGGCCGGCATTGAACATTATACGGCGGTTCTAGCCGAGTTTATGATGCAGCACGAGGCATATCTGCTGGGTTCACAGGATGAAAGACAGCGTGCCATGTGGATGTGGCATATGCTGGAAGAATCCGAACATAAAGATATTGCTTATGATGTGTTTCTGGAATTATCAGGTAATTACTGGCTACGAATTACCGGTTTTTTACTGGCAAGCTTAACCATTCTGGGCGGGGTGTCGCTTGGCGGTTATCTCATGCCATTTGTACGTAAACCCAGCAATTTGATAAATCCGCGTTATATGAAAGACGTGCTAGAAAGCACAGCCTTGTTATTTGGCAGTGAGCGTGGCGTGTTTGGTAGCAGCTTTGTGCATATTCTGGAATATCTGCGTCCGAGCTTTCATCCCAATGATCATGATACGACAGCCTATCTGGCCTATTACAAAGAACGATTATTGCATCCTGAAACCGGATTGTTGACGCCTTATTTCCTGAAAGAATTTGTACCGCCTGTACCTGCAGCTTCTGCCTAAGCTAATTCTGCTCAAGACTATATTTGCTGGATAATAAAAATGAAATTATTTAGAAAAAAAATCAAGCCCAGCCAGAATGCCTTTGCCGTGGTGACAGGAGCTGGAAGCGGGATTGGCCGTAATTTCGCCCTTGAGCTGGCCAAACGGGGCGGTATGGTGGTGTGTGCTGATATTAATCTGGAGGCTGCTGAAGAAACTGTTGCGCTGATTACAGCCTCGGGTGCCCAAGCGTTTGCCGTGAAATGTGATGTGGGTAATGCCAGACAAGTCGAGCAGCTGGCGCATCAGGCCGAGCAGTTAATGCAGCACCCCACCACATTGCTGATTAATAATGCAGGGGTCGGCTTGGGTGGCAAGTTTGATGAAGTGACGCTGGACGACTGGAAATGGGTCACTGATGTAAATTTGTGGGGCGTGGTGCATGGTTGTCATTATTTTGTGCCTAAATTTAAAAAGTTAGGACATGGGGCCATTATTAATGTCGCTTCAGCAGCCTCCTATACCGCCGCTCCAGAAATGACCGCCTATAACGTCACTAAAGCCGGTGTGCGAGCTTTATCGGAAACACTGGCTGCCGAGCTGAGAAAGTTTAATATCCAAGTCAATGTCGTCTGTCCGACGCTGGTGCCGACCAATATTATTAAAAATGGCAAGCTCCCGCATAAAGGAATTATGGATTATGCCCTGACTAATCTGGCCTTGACCACTAGCAATAAAGTCGCGGAACTGACTTTGGATCGTCTGGATCAAGGCCAGCTTTATACTATTCCGCAGCTTGATGCCAAATTATTCTGGTTAATGAAACGAATGGCTCCAAATTTATATGCGAAATTTTTGGGTAATTTGTACCGGTTAATGAAGTGAAAGATAAAAATCTCCAGCCTTTTTCGTAGGAGACAGGAAATACCTTCCGCGATCTGGGCTATGAGGCGGAATAAGAAATCTCTTCACTTGAAAGTTAAATCAATAAACATAGTAGCGTGTCTGACATGTAAATAGTTCACGCCTAAAGTCAGTGCGGAGATCAGGATAAAAAGCTTGGCAAGACAGCCAAGTCAATATCAGAGTTAAGGGATATTTAAAATGACAGCTCAAGCAGAAAAATTAGACACCGCTAAAAGAAAAGCATTAACCCCACACATTTACGATACATTTATTGTGGGTGCAGGTATTTCAGGCATTGCCACCGCCATTCGCCTTGATCAGGCGGGTTATCACAATTACAAAATGATTGAAAAGGCGACCCGGGTCGGTGGAACCTGGCGTGAAAACACTTATCCAGGTTGTGGCTGTGATGTGCCCTCGGCTTTATATTCTTATTCATTTGCACCCAGTACAAACTGGAGTCATCTGTTTGCGCGTCAACCTGAAATCCTGAATTATCTGGAAGAAGTCAGTGAAAAGTTTAAGATCCGCGCCAAGATTGAATTTGGAACTGAACTGTTAAATGCGGCATGGGATAAACAGTGTCATTTGTGGGTAATCAAGACCAATAAAGGCCAATACCTATCCAGAACCGTGGTTTTTGCCACAGGTCCTATTACCGAAGCTCAAACTCCACAGCTTGAAGGCCTTGACACTTTTCAAGGTGAGATGTTCCATTCAGCGCAATGGAATCATGAATATGATTTGACAGATAAGCGGATTGCAGTAATTGGCACGGGTGCATCGGCCATTCAGTTTGTGCCCCAAATTCAGCCCAAAGCCAAAGCACTGTATGTCTTCCAGCGCACAGCTCCGTGGGTGGTTCCAAAACCGGATATGGAGTTGGGTGACTTCAGCAAGGCAATGATTGCAAAATTTCCTTTCATTCAGACAGCGTGGCGTAAAACAGTGGCCCAGTCACTGAATGCAATTAATTTTGGACTACGTAACCCAGCGGTATTAAAACCGGTAGGTGAACTGGCCAAACTGATACTGCGCTTTCAGATTGAAGATGCTGAACTACGCAAAAATGTAACTCCAAACTTTACTATTGGCTGTAAACGTTTGTTATTTGCTAATAATTATTATCCAGCCTTACAGCAGGCAAATATCCGGTTGATTCCACATGGCTTGGTGAAAGTAGAAGGCAATCACGTGGTATCTGCAAATGGTGAACGCCATGAAGTTGATGTCATTATTTGGGGAACAGGTTTTGAGGTTTCTCATCCACCGATTGGTAAGCGGATTAGCAATGAGAAGGGTGAATGTTTGCATGATTTGTGGAAGCATAATTCACCAGAAGCTTATTTAGGCACCAGCATTGAAAATGTACCGAATGCTTTTTTGATCTTGGGGCCGAATGTATTGGTTTATGATTCATTTATTGGTTTGGCAGAAGCACAACTGGATTATATTGTGGATGGTCTGCTTAAAATTAGGCAACAGGGAATTAGTCAACTGAACATTAAGCCAGAGGTGATCAGAAAACATAATGAGCTGGTACAAAAACATTTAAAAACAACAGTTTTTAATGCAGGTGGTTGTAAGAGTTACTATCTGGATGCCAATGGGCGTAATTTTGCGGCTTGGCCATGGTCATTAAAAACATTGAAGCAGCGGTTAAAACATTTAGATTTAAATGATTATGAAGTGACATATCAAACGGAAAAAACCAGCTAATTTTAAAAGCATTTATTCAAAGGTTGATGATATCTATCAAAAATGAATCACTTTTTTAATGGTCATGATGGCAGAGTGAGGTGTTCTGATTCTATAAATGTCTGATCAGTAGATCTCTTTCTTCAATCGAAAAATAATAATGCTAATTACATGTTTAAATAGAGATTAAATGTTCCCTCTCTCTTTAGAATGAAGAGCATATTCCGCAAGAAGATGAGGGGGTCTTTATAAGAGCCTCTCCCTGACCCACTCGTATAAGGAAAGGGAATTTCCTTTACGTTAATTAAAGAATGATTTGTGAAACAACTCTGATATAAAAATAAAGCAGAAGACCGATAGCTTAATCAATAGAGTTCATCCAGCAGAGGATGGGGATAGAGCAATTCGCATGAAATTAAGCTCAATCCTTTTGAATAAGACAGCTAGGCATTCCAAGAGATGGCTTAAAACTGTATTTCTATAGAGACGAATAAGAGACATAAAATGTCGCCTAACTTGAAATTAGGCTCGAATTTGTTGATAAATCTCATTATATTGATCTTAACTTGATACCAAGAATAATAGAAAATGGAACAACTTAATCCTTCAGATCTTAAAGCCATCTTGCATTCCAAACGCGCGAATGTGTACTACCTGGAACATGCCCGGGTCATGCAAAAAGATGGTCGGGTCCTGTATTTGACAGAAGCCAAAAATGAAAACCAGTACTGGAATATTCCGATCGCCAATACCACGGTCATTATGCTGGGAACGGGAACATCAATTACCCAGGCCGCGATGCGTATGCTGGCCAGTGCAGGTGTTCTGGTTGGGTTTTGTGGCGGAGGCGGTACACCTTTATTTATGGGCTGTGAAATTGAATGGATGACGCCGCAAAGTGAATATCGCCCAACCGAATACATGCAAGGCTGGATGCAATTCTGGTTTGATGATGCAAAACGTTTAGAAGTTGCCAAGCAGTTTCAGCAGGCTCGGATTGAATTTATCAGAAAAGTTTGGGACAAAGACCGTGATTTAAAAGCCGAAGGTTTTTATCTGGATGATCTGGATATTCAGCAGGCACTGACAGGTTTTGAGAAGAAAATACCGCATTTAAATAAAGTCGGCGACCTCTTGTTGACCGAAGCGACCATGACCAAACAGCTTTATAAAATTGCGGCAACACGTACAGGCTTAAAAGATTTTAGCCGCAATCCGGAACAGGGGGATTTAGCCAATGATTTCCTCAATCATGGCAATTACTTGGCCTATGGACTCGCAGCAACAACACTTTGGGTTTTAGGTATTCCACATGGTTTTGCGGTGATGCATGGAAAAACCCGCCGTGGTGCTTTGGTGTTTGATGTGGCGGATTTGGTTAAGGATGCGGTCGTTCTGCCTTATGCTTTTATCTGTGCCAAGGAGAAGATGACTGAGCAAGAGTTTAGACAGCAGTTATTGCAGAAATTTACAGAGCATCGCTGCTTGGATTGGATGTTTGATCAGGTGAAATTAGCTGCTTTATCTTCTAAAAATGGAGATGAAGAATGATTGTGACCTTTATTTCCCAATGTGAAAAGAAAGCCATTCCACGTACACGCCGTGTTTTAGATGCCTTTGCAGACCGAATAGGGGATAACACTTGGCAAACGGTTATCACTGAAGATGGTTTGATTGCCGTAAAAAAGTTGCTGCGTAAAACCGTGACCAAAAGCACTGCGGTGAGTTGTCATTGGATACGCGGGCGACGTAGAAGTGAGCTGTTGTGGATCGTAGGGAATCGGAATAAGTTTAATTCAGAGGGGATCGTCCCTGTGAATAGCACTCAAAAAGAAGTATTTATGGATGTGATGACAATGAAAGCAAAGAAAGACGAATTTTACGCAAATACACACTTACAACCTTTGGCTGAGCATTCATTTGCAATTGGCTATTTAGCACAACAATTATTTAAGAAAGTTGTAGACAATGATGAATTTGAAAACTTGTCCAAAGTAGCATTTTTGGCAGGTTGTTTACATGATTTGGGTAAATTAGACCCTCATTTTCAGGATTGGGTAAAAAAAGGGAAGCAAAAAGATCCTGAGGAAGATGGTCAGCATATTGATGTGAAATTCACGTTTGATAAACATCCACGCCACAATGAAATTTCATTGTTGATATTCAATCTGTTAGAACAGCAATGTAAAAATTTAAATAATCGTCAAAAAGAAAGTATTCAACATGTTTTGTATTGGCATCATGCGAAGCCGTATCGTCAAAATGATGATTTTACAGGCAGTTATAAGGCGTATGAATATTTAATTAAGAATATAAATGCAGAACAGTTTGCCTTGCTAATTAAAAATAGTACGAATGTCATTAAGCGAATGAATGGAATTGCAAAACATTATAATGTAGTTGATTTAATAGAACTGCATCTACCGTGGGATAATGACAATCATACTGATTTAATTGAAAATTTTGAATATATTTTTAAAAGTCGAAGTTTTCCTGATTTTAAATTGTATGCAACGACAGATTCGACAGATGTATTGACAGGGAAAATTCAAACTAATGCACAACATAACCTATTACGTGCCTGCGTCATCAGTGCGGATCGTTTGGTTTCACAACAGACTGCTCAGGATTTAATAGATTATATTGCTGAAAAACGCTTGGATGAACTGTTAGATGATCAGGAAATTTTGTCGGACTTACACGTTCATTTAGAAAATGTAGCAATGAAATTCCCTGATAGTGAAAGAACACAAAAACAAAATCAAGTTGCGCAAGCACTTGCGGATTTACGTGATATTGCAGTACTTGCAGGTCCAGCAGGTTGTGGTAAAACAAAAATTGCATTGGAATGGGCAAAACTTAAAAATGCTAAGAAAATTATTTGGGTGTGTCCACGTGTGCAAGTTTGTCAGGGGATTTTTGAAGAACTGACACAGGATTATTTACCTGATGCAAAATTAGAAATTTTGACAGGTGAATTTAAGTATATCTATGAAAATGGCAAGATTATCAATGAACCAAAACCTTTTTCAGGAGATGTTGTTGTTACGACGATTGATCAAATTTTAGGTTCGATTGTGACGCATACCAATGTAAATAGTTTATTACCATTCATGGATGCACATGTAGTATTTGATGAATACCATGAATATATAGGCATGGAGATTTTCAATCTTCTATTTGCAGAATTAATTACCAATAAAAATATGCGAAAACGCTATGAAAAAAATACCTTATTGGTTTCTGCTACACCGCATTATTATTATTTGGAAAATATTTTAAAAGTTCATAAAGATGATGTAATTGAAATGTCATCATTTAATCAAAGTCATTATCAAATTGATTTTATTGAATACGATGAATCTGTGATTGAAGGAAATCCATTTTATCAGCCCTATTCTGATCAAACCTTTATTATTTCAAATACTGCTCAAACAGCACAATTAGGTTTTATTTATCAAAAAAATCATGAAAACAGTGTACTGTTCCATTCCAAATATAAGCGTAGTGACAAAAAAAAATGGTTTGATGAAGTATTTGATTCATTTAAAAAGGGTGGTTCAAAAAAATATGATGTTTTAAGAAGTGGTCCGATTGTTCAAGCATCATTAAATATCAGCAGTCAACATATGTTGAGTGAAATGACCTCACCTGAAAATATGCTACAACGTATGGGGCGTTTGGATCGTTTTGGTGAAAATGATGAAGTGAATGTGTTGCAAGTAGCAATTACAGATAATGTAAAGAAAGGCAGTTGTAAAGGTTCATTGGCTTATTTCTTAAATCAATTAAATAGCTTGCAAACGACAAAAGCATGGTATGACTTTTTACAAGATCATTTAAATGGAAAAGTCTTTAAGATTGTTGAGTTGTATGCTTTATACAGAGAATTTTATGCTCACCAATCAGAGTTAAAGGATAAGTCTGCTGTCATACAGGATATGGACAAAGCTTTAAAGAAAAGCATAGATTTACTGAATAAAAAAGTTACTGAACCAACTAAAGTTATTAAATCCAAAACGACTGAAAGAAAGTCAAAAATCAGCAAGAACTCACTTCGTGGTGATAGTCGTTTTGTGCAATTGGCTGTTTTGAACTTAAATGATTTTAAACAGCCAATTTTTGAAAATGAATATGCATATACGCCACCTTTGGATGATACAACAGAATACGATAATCTGACAGAATCTTTAAATATTATCAAAGATTTAGGCTTGATTAATTTCATTGCACAAAAACATGGCAATATTGATTCGACACATCCTGTGAAAGGCATCCCTGAGAAAAAACAACAGGCTCGCTGTACTGTATTGGAAAACTATGCACGAGATGCAGATTATCCATTGTATTTGAGTTATATCGAAGATGATTTAAATAAAGTGGGTGGGACGGGGGTTCGACATCCTGACGCGATTTACTATGCGGTATGTGATCAACAACCGATTGGTTCAATTTCATTAGATAAATTGAATTTTTTATCCATGATTAAAATATAAGGCATTGAATATTATGTATTTATTTAGAATATGGGAGTGGGTAGAAAATATTTCACCTTACTATTTTGAATTTTTTTATTAAAAGTTGACTATAGTTAAAACTCATATGGTTGATTTTTTTAAAGAGTATTGTATCTTAGTAAAGACAGTATTTATTTTCACTGTGCAATAAATCTATTTGATCTGCTTCTGAGCAATAGATAAAATTTTTAAGCTGCCTATATGGCAGTGAACGTAATAGGTAAAACTCATATTTTCTAAGCTACTTATACAGTAGTGAAATACTGATAAAAGTATACAAGATTAGAGAAATAAATAGTGACTACTAGATTAGATAAGTTTTAATTTTTTAACTAAAAATGCCAGAGGGGAACTAACATGGCTAAAGTAACGGGTGTTAAAAGCGTAGATTTTAAAATTACAGCGTATGGTTACGGGGTGGTGAATTGGAATGGTCCAACATCATTGACGGGGAATGATGGTAAGACAGTAGATAATCATACATTACCTAAATTACGTGGATTTAGTAATTTGTCGGGTAAAGTCAAAGAAGAAACTGGTTATAAATATCGTAAAGAGGCATCTGATATTAATTTTGATGAAACGCCATTATATATTAGCCAAAACTGTATTCGTCATCATTTATTCCGTGATCAGTCATTTGATTTACATTATGCCAAAGACAAAAATTTAATTGATGTTTTGGCTTCAATTACTGGTTTAATCCGTGGTTATGTAGTGCCATCTAGTCAATGTAAGCGTACAAGTCCACTGCTAATTACTGATTTTATTGATCAGTTGGGTAATGGTAACTTTGAACAACTTTCTAATGCGAGTTCTAGCGAAGAAATAACGCAAGCAGATGGAACAAAAACATATAAGCGTGGTGAGAATTCAATTTTCTCTAAAACTACATTTGGTGATACTGAATATGAGGCTTATGGTTCAATTAGTATAGAGCAATTACAGTTTATTTCTTTAGATAAAAAATTTGATCGTGCATCAATGATTATCAAGGAAGGCGAAGGTGAAAAAATTGCTGAAACTGTGAAAAATTTTATTAAAAGTTTAGATCCAACCCAAGAACCAAAAGCGATCTTTCATAAAAATTATGTACGTAAAGGTACAATTTTTAATGAAGGTGAAGTCGGAATTTTATTGGATAACACAGCAATTGATATTCTCGTCAATGAAACTTTAAATATGCTCCAAGAGTTAGTCATCAAACAAGCCAAAGGCTATATGTGTGTAGATACTTTGGAAGTGGATTACAATGATAGTCATAAAATGATGAGGATTAAACGTCATCCTGATCAAGCAAATCCTGAACCTCAAAATGATTATGCGGTTTATTTTGAAGCGCAATAATGAGGTGAGTGATGCAGATTATTATTGAATATGAATCCTCATGGCGTAATTCTTTTTTGGATGGTTCAAATAATGAACCATTACCCAAAGGAGGGCGTAATTTCATTGCATCAATGACAACATTGAAACAAGCTGGAAATTATAAAAAGCGCGATGTATCTAAGGATACAGTCATGGGGGTTTTAAACCGCTTAATTGGCGAACAACGAAAACTTTATCAAGCTCGCCAAGATAAAGAATATTACTTTTCAGAAATTGAAAAAATTCTGCAAGATAAAGACATTGTGGATAAATCGATAATAAGTAATGAAATGGCATATATCCGAAATGTTTCAGGAAGTACAGACCAAAATTCATTTACAGGGATGATTAAGGCGAATGATCCTGCATTTAAATCTGAATATTCTCCTGAATTATGGGGCATTCTTTGGTTAAGTTTAGATGATGTTGCTCAATTTATTTGTGATGACAAATATCAGGTTAAGACAGATATTGAGCTCGATCCGATTACCGTATGTAGTCAAATTGAGTTGCTGAGTGCTGAAAAAGCGATTGATGTTATTGATGCAGTAAAAGAAGCTTTAGATTTTTTACAAAGTAAATTTGATGATGTGAATTATCTGAATGCTAAACAGCAATTACCTTTAATTAGTTTATATGCTTCTGCTTTGTATCTGCAAATTGAACGATTATCTAAACGGTATGATCTCACAAGTGCCTTAACCAAAAGTGGTGGTTTAAGTGGTATTTCAAAACGAGGATTCACTAAAAAAGATTTTATGGACCGTTACACAACAGGTAGCAAAAAGTTAATTTGGGGTAATCCATATTTACTTAAAGAAAAGAAGAAGGGCGAAGGTGAAGTAGTATCTATTCTGAGTAAGGCAAGCGGCCAGCTTATTATCAATTTGAATATTTCTAAAGATCAGGCAAGAGACTTAGAAGAAAAGATTGAAAATGCAGGTGTATCGTCTTTTTATTTAGGTAAAAAAGGACTTGCTTATGTATCGGATATTCGATGAGGTCATTTAAATGAAATATTATATTGAAGTGACCTTGATGAAAAATAATGATTTTTCACTTTATGAATTATGGTCACGACTTTATTCACAAATACATATTGCATTTGCTGAAATTAAAGATACAGATAACAAAGTGAATATTGGGGTTTCATTTCCGCAATATCGCTTTAATGCTGAAAAAAGTATTGGATTCTTAGGTGATAAATTCCGTCTCTTTGCTCAATCTGAAAGTGACTTGGAAAAGCTGGATCTAACGAAATGGCTGGATCGCTTAACTGATTATCTGCATGTCACTTCGATTCGTGAAGTACCTGAGGCTAAAGTGACGGGCTACGCAATATATAGTCGTAAACAGGTTAAAACCAATGCTGAACGCTTGGCACGTCATGAGGCAAATAAAGGACGTTATATTTATGAAAACGCTTTAGCGCATTATCAAAAATTTATCACGACTACGGATTTACCTTATATTCAAATGCTCAGCCTAAGCACTTCTAATGAACAGGATAAGAAGCGGTTTAAATTATTTATTGAAAAGCGGCCTGCTGAAAAATCTGAAACTCAGGTTTTTAGTACTTATGGTTTAAGTTCGGTGTCATCTGTACCCGAATTTTAACCCAATATTTTTTCACTCTTTAACAGCTTAATAAAATCAATAAGTTATAGCGGTAGGTTAAAACTTGGGTCTTTTGTGGATTTAAAGGGTTAACTTGCTGTTATAACTTTATTTTTTGCTGTAAAATTACTGTTCACTGCCATATAGGCAGCTTAGAAATGAACTATGGCCGGGGGATACACCAAAATTAGGTTCACTGCCATATAGGCAGCTTAGAAAAAGGCTTCAACCACGGGGCTGTCCCTTGCTCTGTTCACTGCCATATAGGCAGCTTAGAAATTTAACGGGCTTATATGCGTCCCCTGTCGTTGGTTCACTGCCATATAGGCAGCTTAGAAAATAAAATTAGACTTATTTAAACACCAAACGCCGTTCACTGCCATATAGGCAGCTTAGAAAACTTACTATCTATTTTAGTGGGCCAGATTGCGGTTCACTGCCATATAGGCAGCTTAGAAAATTGTTAAATTTTCCTCGCTTGCTGTGTAAGTGTTCACTGCCATATAGGCAGCTTAGAAAGATCTAACAGCTCAAATAATTCTTCGTCGTCCGTTCACTGCCATATAGGCAGCTTAGAAAAAAATATAAGCCTCACGCTTTGCGATCCGCTGGTTCACTGCCATATAGGCAGCTTAGAAATTAATTGGAACTCTAAAGCACGGCCATAGAATGTTCACTGCCATATAGGCAGCTTAGAAATACTAACGTCGGGGCAGCGGTGCTAGGAGATAGTTCACTGCCATATAGGCAGCTTAGAAAAAGATTTCCTTAATATCGTGAATGATAAAAATGTTCACTGCCATATAGGCAGCTTAGAAAAACCCGGTTCCGCACTATCGGAAAAATCTTCGGTTCACTGCCATATAGGCAGCTTAGAAAAATTTCAACGGGTGGCACAGCCGCTTTTTTAAGTTCACTGCCATATAGGCAGCTTAGAAAAACATGCAACTTAACCAACCTATACAACTACTGTTCACTGCCATATAGGCAGCTTAGAAATTGATTGGTAGTGACTACGTTATTAGTCCTTTGTTCACTGCCATATAGGCAGCTTAGAAATTTTGCACAGTCAAATGATCTTCAGTGGAATAGTTCACTGCCATATAGGCAGCTTAGAAATAGCTGGATGGCCGTGTCTATCATGCAAAATTGTTCACTGCCATATAGGCAGCTTAGAAATACAGATGCCGGACTCGTAACAAGCCTGTTAGGTTCACTGCCATATAGGCAGCTTAGAAATGTTTGAAAACAAGCGGGAAAAACACCCAAACGTTCACTGCCATATAGGCAGCTTAGAAAATGACGACGCACTTTGTTGGATTAAATCAAGCGTTCACTGCCATATAGGCAGCTTAGAAAATTAATGTTTTTGTTTTTAACATCATTGTATAGTTCACTGCCATATAGGCAGCTTAGAAAAATTCATAAAGTCGAATACTGTATTTACTTTTAGTTCACTGCCATATAGGCAGCTTAGAAAATGTGAACACCTTGTTTACTTTCACGTTTATTGTTCACTGCCATATAGGCAGCTTAGAAATATCTCAACATGCCAGACGTTCCGCAGATGAAGTTCACTGCCATATAGGCAGCTTAGAAAATTGTCTTACTATATCGCTGAAAATGATGCTAGTTCACTGCCATATAGGCAGCTTAGAAAAAACACCGCATATGATCAACTGCAAGCAGCAGGTTCACTGCCATATAGGCAGCTTAGAAAAGTAGTTGCTGGGCCAACTTTCACAATACGAAGTTCACTGCCATATAGGCAGCTTAGAAATCCAGAACATCTACAGCATCATTAAATCTTTTGTTCACTGCCATATAGGCAGCTTAGAAATTATACTTAGCTGGGTCTTGTTTTGCTAGTTGGTTCACTGCCATATAGGCAGCTTAGAAACTTCTTCGAGCCTTTGTTTTTGGTGCTTTAACGTTCACTGCCATATAGGCAGCTTAGAAAAAATAAAAGCACTAGACCAATAAAGAACGCTAGTTCACTGCCATATAGGCAGCTTAGAAAAGCTTAATGAAAACATAATGAAAACCTTGCATGTTCACTGCCATATAGGCAGCTTAGAAATGCTGCTTTAGCTACTGCTTTGGCTTCATCTTGTTCACTGCCATATAGGCAGCTTAGAAAATTCTTTTGCATAAATTAAAAGAGCGAAAAAGGTTCACTGCCATATAGGCAGCTTAGAAAAAATTGAGGGGCAAATGGAAGCAATGTCACACGTTCACTGCCATATAGGCAGCTTAGAAATGATCCATAACAGAATTAACATAGTATGGATTGTTCACTGCCATATAGGCAGCTTAGAAATACAGATCAAATCACACAAAATCCAATCATGCGTTCACTGCCATATAGGCAGCTTAGAAATTCTTTGAATTTGGAGCGTATATCAAAAGAACGTTCACTGCCATATAGGCAGCTTAGAAATTTTGTCATATCGCTATATGCTTCTGAGCGATGTTCACTGCCATATAGGCAGCTTAGAAATTCTGCAACCTCCGCAACTAGATACAAGTTGCGTTCACTGCCATATAGGCAGCTTAGAAATTGACCTATATTAGTCCTGGTCGCTTGAACTGGTTCACTGCCATATAGGCAGCTTAGAAATGCTGTTCTTCTCGTTGTGTTAAGAGAAGATGGTTCACTGCCATATAGGCAGCTTAGAAAATTATGATGTTAAGCAATTTAACCAAACTAATTGTTCACTGCCATATAGGCAGCTTAGAAAGTTCTCATTGTCTGGTTTAGGTGGCGACACGAGTTCACTGCCATATAGGCAGCTTAGAAAAAACAGGGCTAAAAACGCCAATAAATGCAAAAGTTCACTGCCATATAGGCAGCTTAGAAAAATAAAACGTGCTTGAGCGTGATTTTCTGATAGTTCACTGCCATATAGGCAGCTTAGAAATTAAAAGGTATTGATGCTTTAAAAGGTGAACTGTTCACTGCCATATAGGCAGCTTAGAAATTTAACTTGTAAGCCTTGCAAAGATGCTTGTAGTTCACTGCCATATAGGCAGCTTAGAAATTTATTACAGCTTGGACAATCAATTTTAGTTAGTTCACTGCCATATAGGCAGCTTAGAAACTTCTTCGAGCCTTTGTTTTTGGTGCTTTAACGTTCACTGCCATATAGGCAGCTTAGAAAAAATAACAGTTGGTTCAAGTTGTAATAGGGCCGTTCACTGCCATATAGGCAGCTTAGAAAGTAAAAAGTCTGAAAATAGTAAGCCCGAATCTGTTCACTGCCATATAGGCAGCTTAGAAAAGTCTGGACTGCCTCTTATGCTAAGTACGCAAGTTCACTGCCATATAGGCAGCTTAGAAATAAACCTGAATTTTAAGCCAGATAATACTGACGTTCACTGCCATATAGGCAGCTTAGAAATTTAATAACGATGTGAATAGGCGCTTCACGAAGTTCACTGCCATATAGGCAGCTTAGAAAGTTAATCAAAAACAAATAAGGCTGCGTAATGCGTTCACTGCCATATAGGCAGCTTAGAAATTTTGGTAGACTTTCCATAGCGATTAAGTGCAGTTCACTGCCATATAGGCAGCTTATAAATATATGGCGCTTTTTTTATCTTGCGTACATTTGTTCACTGCCATATAGGCAGCTTAGAAAATTACTTTGGGGCAGCTACAAAACAATAGAATGTTCACTGCCATATAGGCAGCTTAGAAATTGAAGCTCGGCAGATCTGAAAAGTACAAATCGTTCACTGCCATATAGGCAGCTTAGAAAATGTACAACAATTGGGGTGGATAAGTCTAACGGTTCACTGCCATATAGGCAGCTTAGAAAATTCAATTAAAAACGGCTTTTCTGATGGTGGAGTTCACTGCCATATAGGCAGCTTAGAAATCCTCAAGTGGATCATCGTCTTCATAGCTCGAGTTCACTGCCATATAGGCAGCTTAGAAAATCTAAATTAATTGAGCCATCATTGTTAATCTGTTCACTGCCATATAGGCAGCTTAGAAAACATATCATGAAAATTCGGATCATTTAGAAATGTTCACTGCCATATAGGCAGCTTAGAAATAGTTCACGTATGCGCGGCTTACTTGAACAATGTTCACTGCCATATAGGCAGCTTAGAAATTGTGCAGGGTTTTTTGATATAGCCAATTTAAGTTCACTGCCATATAGGCAGCTTAGAAAAGCTCTTGAGTAACATTCTGATAAAATGTATTGTTCACTGCCATATAGGCAGCTTAGAAAAACCAAACATCATTGCACGTTTACGTGACTGAGTTCACTGCCATATAGGCAGCTTAGAAAAGATATATGGTTTTTAATCCATTCTGCAAGGCGTTCACTGCCATATAGGCAGCTTAGAAAATACATAAATAAAGGACTAAACGGAACAGAAAGTTCACTGCCATATAGGCAGCTTAGAAAATTGAAAGAAACAATACCTGTTATTCATCGTGGTTCACTGCCATATAGGCAGCTTAGAAATAACAGTGTATATCTGGAAATTCCCGTACAAAGTTCACTGCCATATAGGCAGCTTAGAAAAGCAGCGCGAAACGAATGCGAAAGAGCGCGAAGTTCACTGCCATATAGGCAGCTTAGAAACAGTGACAGGCTTGTTTTTTGGCTCCGGCTTTTGTTCACTGCCATATAGGCAGCTTAGAAATCTACGCCAGAAGCTTTTTCAAACGTATCCCAGTTCACTGCCATATAGGCAGCTTAGAAATACGTAAATGTGTGACCTTGTTGCCCTCGTGAGTTCACTGCCATATAGGCAGCTTAGAAATGTAAGCGGTTTAGCCTTTCGACTATAGCCATGTTCACTGCCATATAGGCAGCTTAGAAATGATCGAGTCGGTGCAGCCACAAAAACAAATTGTTCACTGCCATATAGGCAGCTTAGAAAAGGATGAAAAATATTGTCTAGTAGCTGGGAATGTTCACTGCCATATAGGCAGCTTAGAAACTATGAAGAACATTGAAATGGGCAATCCTAAAGTTCACTGCCATATAGGCAGCTTAGAAATGGGGGCCATGCTCTTCACATGGGATCTGAACGTTCACTGCCATATAGGCAGCTTAGAAATACTTTTTCCATAGACTCACCTAAGCGTTCAGGTTCACTGCCATATAGGCAGCTTAGAAATAGACGGCCAGCCTTCAATTTTATCACTAGATGTTCACTGCCATATAGGCAGCTTAGAAAAACCAGCTTTACTTGCCGATGATTCGGTTTTGTGTTCACTGCCATATAGGCAGCTTAGAAAAACCGGGCAGAGATTGAAGCGAATGACTGGTAGTTCACTGCCATATAGGCAGCTTAGAAAGCACAAAGGCGTTTATCTTCAAAATTTACAATGTTCACTGCCATATAGGCAGCTTAGAAATGTATTAATACCAAACGCACGTATAGCAATAGGTTCACTGCCATATAGGCAGCTTAGAAAGTGACACCATCGGCATGATTGGTCACCTACCTGTTCACTGCCATATAGGCAGCTTAGAAACTAAATCTACCCATTTATTTGTAGAAGCCAGTGTTCACTGCCATATAGGCAGCTTAGAAAATATTGACCTCAGCCTCACGATCCGAAGGACAGTTCACTGCCATATAGGCAGTTTAAATCTTAATACCTACACCTGATTACCATTTTTAAAAATGGTGACTGATCACCTGAATCACTCACCATATTCTTTGAGCCGAGTAGGGGGCTAGTTGTTGGCTTCTGGCAAATCAAACCAGATCACTTGAGCATCCTCCAGCGCCTTAATCTGACTTGCTTCTGTGAAAGCAATTGCACCACCAGCCGCTACAATATGTTCTGCAATCTGGACTGAACCGGAAATCACATGTACATAATTCACCTGCTGTGTTGCTTCAATCTCCAGAATTTGTCCTTTGTGAATCACTGCAGTTTTGACTTCAGTATTCTGGCGGATATGCATAGGGGCATTGTCATTTGGTCCACAAATCAAATGCCATTGGTTGGGCTGCTCGTGCGGATCACATTTAATTTGTTGATAGCTGGGTTCGGCATTCCGTTCATTAGGCACAATCCAGATCTGCAATAAATGCACCTGCTCATCGCCCTGGTTCATCTCACTATGACGTACACCTGTGCCGGCACTCATCAGCTGCCACTCACCAGCAGAAATTCCGCCATGATTGCCCATACTGTCCTTGTGGGTAATGGTACCTTTTAAAACACAGGTCAGAATTTCCATATTGTCATGTGGATGCTGACCAAAACCCTGATGAGCATTAATCAGGTCATCATTGATAACACGTAATACACTAACGCCCATATATTTCGGATTATACCAGTTACCAAAGGAGAAGCTGTGTTTAGACTCCAGCCAATCCATTTTCACATGACCACGGTTTTCACTCGGATGTAAAAAAGCCTTCATGATATTTATCCTTAGCTTGATTATTCAATATGCTGCTATTGTAGTGTTGTTAACTGTGCTGGAGATATATCATTTAAGCGACAGATCGTTTGGTTTTTAAAACAATGATCCGGGAAGATATTCAAACAAAATCACCCACACGCTGCAAAGCAGCAGAGAGCTGCCAATAATCCGTTTGATTCGAGTACGGCGAGTAGTCATTCTCTATCTTCCTTCCAGATTAAGGCGTGTTTAGGGCTTCAAGATAGCGGCGATTCACTTCTTTCCAGTTTATGACATTCAGAAAAGCAGCAATATATTCAGGACGGCGGTTTTGGTATTTCAAGTAATAAGCATGTTCCCAGACATCCAGTCCAAGAATAGGGATATTGCCCTGCATCAGTGGAGAATCCTGATTGGCACTGCTTTCAATAATGATTGTTTTATCCGGTGCCACACTTAGCCATGCCCAGCCACTGCTGAAACGTGTCAGTGCAGCTTTGGTCAAAGCCTTTTTAAAAGCTTCAAAACCGCCTAGTTCTGTATCAATAGCTTGTGCAATTTCCCCTTGGGGATGACCACAGCCTTCAGGAGTCATGATGCTCCAAAACAAAGAGTGGTTGACATGACCGCCCGCATTATTAATGACATTGTTTTTTAAAGGTTCTGGTACTTGATTGAATTTTGTTACCAGTGTTTCAACAGATAAATCTTCCCATTCTGTACTTGCAATACCCGCGTTAATATTATTGATATAAGTCTGATGATGCTGGTTGTGATGGATCTCCATGGTTTTGGCATCAAGATGAGGTTCAAGTGCATCATAAGCATAGGGCAGTGGCGGAAGTACATAGCTCATTTTATTGTTCCTCAGTGTCACCGGGTTGCGGATTGGACTAAGAAATAAAATACGTCTGAATCCCATAAAATACAATGAGAATTATTATCATTAGTGTTGCGGTGCGTTAAGTCTTTGCCCAGGTAGCAGCCTGCTGTGCAAGATATTTTCTTCACGCCATAAAAAACCCCCTCGAAAGGGGTTTTAATTAAAAACAATGAAAAACTTAAGCTTAAAAATCAATTACACGTTAAAACGGAAATGTAGAACATCACCATCCTGAACGATATAGGTTTTACCTTCCAGACGCCATTTACCTGCTTCTTTGGCACCTGCTTCGCCGTTGTACTGTACGAAATCATCATAAGCAATACATTCAGCACGGATGAAACCTTTTTCAAAGTCTGTATGGATCACACCTGCGGCCTGAGGAGCAGTTGCACCTACTTTTACAGTCCAGGCACGAACTTCCTGTACGCCTGCCGTGAAATAAGTCTGCAAGCCAAGCAAAGCATAACCTGCGCGAATAACCACGTTTAATCCAGGTTCTTCCATACCCAGTGCTTCAAGGAACTCATTGCGGTCTTCATCTTCAAGCAGTGATATTTCAGCTTCAATCTGGTTGCACAAAGGCACTACAATTGCATTTTCCGTACTTGCCAGTTCACGTACTGCATCCAGGTGCGGGTTGTTTTCAAAACCATCCTCAGCCACGTTGGCAATATACATGGTAGGTTTTAATGTCAATAAACCAAAACCACGAACCAGTTTACGTTCATCATCATCCAGATCGGCAGCACGGGCAGGCTTGCCTTCATCTAGCAAAGGCAGGATTTTCTCAAGTACGGTTTTGGTCGCAACGGCTTCTTTATCGCCGCCTTTTGCAGACTTGGCCAGACGGGTTACAGCTTTGGTCACCGTTTCCAGGTCAGCTAGGGCCAGTTCGGTATTAATGGTCGCAATATCATCTAAAGGATCAATTTTACCATTCACATGAATGACATTTTCATCTTCAAAACAGCGAACCACATGTGCAATTGCATCCGTTTCACGGATATTGGCCAAGAACTGGTTACCCAGACCTTCACCTTTCGATGCGCCTGCCACCAGACCTGCGATGTCCACAAATTCCATCGTAGTTGGAATAACGCGTTGTGGTTTTACAATTTCAGCAAGCTTGTCTAAACGCATGTCCGGTACAGGCACGATACCTGTATTGGGCTCAATGGTACAGAATGGGAAGTTCTCTGCAGCAATAGCAGCTTTAGTTAATGCATTGAAAAGCGTAGATTTACCAACGTTCGGCAGGCCTACAATACCACAATTAAAACCCATGAAATAACTCACAAAGCGTTATATAAAAATTGCCTGTGATTTTACATGAAAGCCGCACCAAAGTCAGGTGATGTGTATTAGCTTTATTTCAATCGGACCATTTTTGATAGAGTCTGGATAAATCGAAAAAACCGGAGGAAAATAAGCAGATACTGGCCTGACAAGAGCGGCTTGACCCTCATGATGTTAATTTTAAATAAAAATCACATTGTTTTTAAACAGGCGAATGTCTAAAGTAGCTGGAATAACCATTAGACGAAAATAGTCCTCATCTTGGCATATATACGGAGCATGCATGCGAACTCTATACCAGTTTCCTTTATCTCACTTTTGTGAAAAAGCGCGCTGGATGTTGGACCATAAAGAGCTGGACTATGTTGCACAGAACCTGATTCCCGGGGTACATCGGGCATTTGCCCGACTGAAAACCGGACAAAACCGCCTGCCGATTCTGCGTGATCAGGATCGGTGGGTTGCCGATTCCACCCAGATTGCACTATATCTAGATGATGCCTATCCGGAACATGGCCTGCTGTACCCAGAAGGCCCATGGCGCCAGCAAAGTTTAAATATTAATGAAATGACCTTGGAGCTAGGGCGGCATGTCAGACGCTGGATGTTGGCTCAGGCTTTGGCATATGATGATGAATCCATGGATATTTTAATTGGTGAGCAGGGCTATTTACGTCAGTTTGAAAAATACTCCCGGCCTCTTTTAAAAGCGGTGGTGGCCAGAGGCTATGCGCTGAATGAAGAAACAGTGGCGGAGTCCAGACAGCAGATTGATGTTGCGGTACAGCGGCTCAATGCCTTGCTGGTGCAAGCGGGTGGACAATATTTTGTGGGTTCACGTTTGGGGCTGGCGGATATTGCCGTGTGTTCGATGCTGGCCCCTTTATTGGCCATTCCCGGTACGCCCTGGGAAAAAGAAAACTTTGAAAATCTGTCCGAAGAATACCGTGAATATCAGCAGTATCTGGAAGACTTACCCCTTGGACAATATATCTGCCGGATCTACCGAACTGAACGTTGTGCGCGGGTTGACTGGCGTGGAGTATAGCCTGAGCTATACTCTCTGTATCTTCAATGACAGCAAAGTTTTAAGATTCAAATCGTAAGAGATAAAAAATCTTGAAAGCTACTGGCTATTCCGAAAATATTTTCAAAATAAGCAAATTTTGTGAAAATTACCGAAATGTTGGGTAGGATTTTTTAAAGTTAATGCTGCATTTCTAAAGAGATAAATAAGAGTATAAATATGGAGCTGGATCGTTTCGATAAACATATTCTGGAAATTTTAACCCATGAAGACATTAACCTGAATGAGCTGTCGGAGCGAGTAAATCTGTCAGTTAGTTCCGTACACCGCCGTATCAAGCATCTGATTGATCAGAATATTATGAGTGGTTTGAAGCGGGAGATTAATTATCAAAAGCTTGGCTTTAGCCTGCATGTACTGTTGCAGGTTTCTTTAAGCAAACATGATAGTGATACTTTTGCCAAATTTCTGGAAGAGCTGGAAGATATTCCTGAGGTCATTCATGCTTTTCTCGTGACGGGACAATCAGCCGATTTTATTGTAGAAGTGGTTGCGCGTGATATGGAAAACTACAGTGAAATCCTGTTAAATAAAATTGGCAAGATCGAGCATGTGGTTGCTCTGCATTCCAGTTTTGTGATCAAGGGATACAATGTCTTTAATTGTAGTGGGCTATTAAACAAAGTTTAAAATATCCAATTATTTCTAACAAGTTTCAATAAGAAAACGCACCTGAAGGTGCGTTTTCTTATTCTAAAGCGCATTAGGGATCTAGCTGCGCTAATACTTCATCAGAGAACTCTACGTTGGTATACACGTTTTGAACATCATCCAGATCTTCAAGCATATCAATCATTTTCATGATTTTTTTCGCTTGTTCAATGTCCGTGATTTCAGCCTTGGTTGAAGGACTCATCACCACTTCTGCATTGTCAGACTTTAAGCCAGCAGCGGATAAAGCATCCTGTACCGTACCAAAGGCTTCTGGCGTGGTGATGACCAGAATCTGATCTTCATCCACTTCAATGTCATCTGCACCTGCTTCAAGTGCAACTTCCATAATCTGGTCTTCTAAAGACACATCTTCAAAAGAAATTTCACCACGTTTGGTGAACAGGAACGCAACCGAGCCATTTGTACCGAGATTACCGTCTGTTTTAGAAAAACAGTGGCGGACATCCGGAACGGTACGGTTCAGGTTATCAGTCATGGTCTCTACAATCACGGCAACGCCGCCTACGCCATAACCTTCATAAGTGACTTCTTTTAGATCGTCATTATCTTCACCGCCTGCACCGCGCTGAATTGCACGGTTGATGACATCACGTGTCATATTCACAGATAATGCCTTTTCCACTACAGCACGTAGACGAGGGTTGCTGCCGACATCTGGACCGCCGAGTTTAGCAGCAGTTGTCAATTCACGAATATATTTGGTAAACAACTTACCACGACTAGCATCTTGTTTTGCTTTGCGATGCTTAATATTGGCCCACTTGGAATGACCCGCCATGCGAAATATGCTCCTTGTAGATCGGCTGTATGCCTATCGAATTGGGCAGATTCTACCATAAGGTATTTTTTTGAAAATAGAGGCTAGATTTGAGATTTCAGCATAATGTCAAAAAAATCCTTAAAAAGGAAAACTATAGCAACAGAAACGAAAAACAAGGCAGAAAATAATACAAATAGAGAGGCAAACTCAGCAAGGGGAGGCAAGTCGTTGCTCATGGCTTCTGCCTTAGTATTTATTCTGGAATAATAATATCCAGCTCTACATGATCTTTATAAAGCTGCTTGATTAAAGCTAGATCATGAGACAGTTCAGTCGGATAGATTTTTCCGAAAATACCACCTTGTTTGGTTTTTGAGTTGGCATACATCAATACAATGGGAACATTGGCTGCTTTGGCAATATGCCAGAAACCTGTGCGGATCGGTTTGCGTACTTCACCACTTTTAGCACGGGTTGCTTCGGGCGCAATGACCAGATTAAATTTTTCATGCTGCTGGAAATGCTCCACCATCAAGCTCACAATATCTTTATTCGCTTGACGATCAACAGGGATACCCCCTATGGCTTTTAAAAGTGGTTTCAATGGTCCTTTAAATAACTCTTTTTTGATTAGCGTATGAATCTTCAGGTCATAAATTTGAAATAGTGCCAGTGAAAGTACAGCGTCTAGCATTGAAGTATGTTCAAAGCCAACGATGACCTGTTTGTCTTCCAATACATTCGGTTCCACATGGTATTGCCAACCGGCAAGTTTAAATGCAGATTCGCCAATAAATTTGTTCAGCATAAGAGAAAGTCAAAGTATATCTATGAAATAGTGAGTGCTAATTTCTGCCTGTTTTGGTGTGCAGTCAATAGAAAAGTTGAGTTAATACGCAAATAAAATGCAGAGGTATGGAAAAGGTAGAAGTCGCCAAAAGCGAATCTTACTTAGACGTAGATGTAATAAATATAATTGATTAAATATAAAATAAATATGAGTTGATATAAAAAATATATTAAAAAGGTCTTTTAGGGGCTATTCAGAAAGCGTGAATCTTATTAGACTTTTGTCGTAGGTTCAAAAGTTGAGCTTTGAGTTTTATTCAAACAAATTGCCCCTGGGAGACTAGAAAAAATGACGTATATTACTGCTGTTCTATTTGCATCTGTCATTTTTGCACTCGTTATTGTATGGTCTTTGATTGAATTTTATACGGAATCTAAGAGAATTAAGCAATTTGATTAATTTTAAAACTTTCATATTTCAATCATGTGAAGTGTTAAAATTCCTATAAATAAAAGTTTTTTATCATTAATCCTTTAGTTATATGTTTTAAGTAATATTTAAAAACGATAAGTAATCATTTCATTTCAACAATTTTCATCCATTAGAGAAATTTGCTGATTTGAATTGTTGCGTTAATGTGCAAGCGGTATGAAAAAGGCTTGTATTTTAAAATAATCTCCGCTAGTATTCTCTGCGACTGAACTTGTTGATATATAACAAATTCAGCCTATAGGGCCTATAGCTCAGTTGGTTAGAGCAGCGGACTCATAATCCGTTGGTCGACAGTTCAAGTCTGTCTGGGCCCACCATATAAAACAACCACTTAGGTGTACTAATCCTAAGTGGTTTTTTTGTTTTTAGAATTCATATAAGTACTATGTAAGCAGCTTAAATCAATATTATTTTTAATTGGCTTTAGAGCATAAAGGCTTTAAAGATAGAATTACCGCATGTGCTTGTCGATCTGAAAAGACTTTTCTGCAATGTTTCGTGTCATAAGCTCCATCTATATAGACAGAATTAATCCGCTCATCTAGTAAAATTTGATCAGGTAAATCATCGAGTACTTGTGAATCACTAATATTGTTCATTATGAGCGGAACTGTACATATTTGCAGTGTTTCAGCCTTTATACCCATATTTAGCCTAAGCCGCTATCATCGATATGAAGGTTAATGTTTCTTAAGTTTTTACTTGCTTTCACTTAAAGATTTCAAGTCAGTACAATCGGTAATTAGATATAGGCGATTGCTGCTTTCTTTAATAGCTAACTGCAATAAATATTAATATGTTTTTGTCTTTTACATAATTAAGGTTCGGTTATAGGAAGATCAATTCGTTGTACGATAGATTTTAGGTCTAGACTTATTCATTTGAGAGTTATTGCTGAATAAGCCTTTGGGATAAGTTCGTGCAATAAAGCCGCGGCAGTGTAAAAATAATCCCCTAACAGCATTTAAAAACCGACTCCCTTAGCCAATATAGGGGGCATTTTAGACTGCTTAACATGTTAACTTTTTGAGTATCCCATACCTTTATTGTTCTATAGTCTTTAGGATTTGGCTATAATTCTGGTGATCCGTTCATTCGCTGTATCTAGATATTATTGAAACTTATACAAATAGTGATTTATCTGCCCATTAGCAGCTCTTGCTGAACATCGGCCTGTTTACGCAAAAAATCCCACACTAGTTTAATTCTCGGCTCATGTTGTAAATCGACCAGGGTGAGCATCCAGAAAGTATGGGTAAAACTCAGCTGATCGCCTAGAACTTCTTCCAGTTCACTTTTATCATGTACAAGAAATCTCGGCAAAATGGCCAATCCGGCACCGGCCCGAACTGCAATCTCCTGCGCCAGAATACTGTTACTGCGAAAACAGGCGCTGACTTGCAAGGGCAGACGTTCCAGTGAATAGAGCGCCGCGCTATAAACCAGATCATCAATATAATTGACAAAACGTTGCTGTTTCAGATCTTCCAGTTTTTGAATGGGCGGATTTTGTTGTAAATAACGTTTACTGCCATACAGCTTTAGACAGTAATTGGACAACCGGGTAATGATATACGGCCCGGATTTAGGCCGGTCGATGGAAATAACGATATCCGCTTCACGATGCGAGAGTTTAATGGTTTTTGGCACCGGAATCAGGTCAATGGTCAATAGCGGATAATGCTGGGAAAATTCAGCCAACAGACCCGCCAGAAATGCCGTGCCGAAGCCTTCCGGCGCGCCGATACGGACCCGACCTTGCAAGGGATCATGGCGCTTGTCAATCTGGATAAAGGACTGTTCCATCTGTTCCACACGCGGTACTAGCGCCAAACCTTCCAAAGTCAGCTCATAACCTGTTGCTTCACGTTTAAACAGTTGCGTACCGAGGGTATTTTCTAGTGCCTGAATCCGCCGTGCCACGGTGCTGTGTTCAACTCCAATCAAGCGAGCTGCGTTGGTGAGCGTTTTAGCACGTGCCAAAACCAAAAAAAAGCGTAAATGATCCCAATCTACTTTCATCTTCTATTTAACATCCTGTTAAATCCTGTGCATATTTGCACAATCATCGTGCATCAATTTCTATTGGTGGTCAAAGTGTTCTTTGTTAGTCTGCTGACACAGCGTAAAAAAAATACGTTAAAAAAAGCCAGTAAAGGCAGATACAACGACAATAACAAAACCAGCACGGAGCGACCATGAACGCTATTCATCACCCCCAGCAAAGTACCGGATTCACCACCGCAAAACTCCTGATTAATGGTGAATTTGTCGAATCAAAAACCAGCCATTGGCAAAATATTTTTAATCCTGCAACTCAGGAAGTCTTGGGTCAGGCGCCTTTTGCCACGACTGAAGAAGTCAATGCTGCAATTGCGGCGGCGCAAAATGCCTTTGCCAGCTGGCGTCAGACCCCGATTCAGACACGTATGAGAATCATGCTGAAACTACAAGATCTGATTCGTACCAACTTAAAAAGTATCGCACAGGTCTTGACCGCTGAACAGGGCAAAACATTAGCAGATGCTGAAGGTGATATTCAACGTGGTTTAGAAGTGGTTGAACATGCCTGTTCAGTCGGTTCCCTACAAATGGGTGAATACATAGAAGGCGTGGCACGTGGTGTTGATACCTATACCTTGCAACAGCCACTGGGGGTCTGTGCCGGAATTACCCCCTTTAACTTTCCGGCAATGATTCCGCTGTGGATGTTCCCGATGGCGATTGTCTGCGGCAACACCTTTGTTTTAAAGCCTTCGGAACAGGATCCATTGTCGACCATGATGCTGGTTGAACTGGCGATTCAGGCTGGCGTGCCAGCAGGTGTGCTCAACGTGGTGCATGGTGGTAAAGAAGTGGTCGATTTGCTCTGTACCCATTCTGACATCAAGGCCATTTCCTTTGTCGGTTCGACCGCAGTCGGCACCCACGTCTATAACCTCGCAGGCCAGCATGGCAAGCGTGTGCAGTCGATGATGGGCGCGAAAAACCATGTGGTGGTGATGCCAGATGCCCATAAAGAACAGACTTTAAATGCTTTGGTCGGTGCTGCTTTTGGTGCAGCAGGCCAGCGTTGTATGGCTCTTTCTGTGGCCGTGATGGTCGGCGAGACCAAGCACTGGGTTGATGAACTGGTCAATAAAACCAAAACTTTGAAAGTCAATGCCGGCCATGAACCCAATACCGATGTTGGACCGGTGATTTCGACCCGTGCCAAAGCCCGCGTGATTGATCTGATTAATAGTGGCATTGAACAAGGCGCTGAACTGCTGCTCGATGGCCGTGAGGTGCAGGTCCCGGGCTATGAGCAGGGTAATTTCGTCGGACCAACGATTTTTAATCAGGTTACGACCGATATGCGCATTTATAAAGAAGAAGTATTTGGTCCGGTACTGGCGATCATGCATGTCGATACTTTAGAGCAAGCGATTGAGCTGATTAATGCAAATCCATTCGGTAACGGTGTTGGACTGTTTACCCAAAATGGCAATACGGCGCGCATCTTCCAGAACCAGATTGATATTGGTCAGGTCGGTATTAACATTCCAATTCCTGTCCCTGTGCCGTTCTTCAGCTTTACCGGTTCACGCGGTTCAAAACTGGGTGATTTGGGTCCTTATGGCAAACAGGCGGTGCAGTTCTATACCCAGACCAAAACCATTACCAGTCGCTGGTTTGAAGATGATCAGGAAACCACAGGTGTCAATACTACCATCAGCCTGCGCTAAGGAGCATCCGTATGAAGATTGCATTTATTGGTTTGGGCAACATGGGCGGCTCGATGGCGCAGAACCTGCTCAAATCGGGACATCAGGTTTTTGGGTATGACCTAAGTGCAGTGGCTTTACAGCATTTTGCCGAAGCGGGCGGTGCAGTTTGTGACAGTCCACAAGCTGCTGCAAAACAGGCGGATATCGTGGTCAGCATGCTGCCGGCAGCCAAGCATATACGTGAAGTCTATTTAGGCGAGCACGGTATTCTGGAAGTACTCCAAGCCGGCAGCCTGTGTATCGACAGCAGCACCATTGACCCGCAAACTATTCAGGAGATTGCCGCAATAGCGCAAGCCAAACAGGTTCGTGTGTGTGATGCACCAGTCTCTGGCGGGACTTTGGGTGCCAAAGATGGCACTCTGACCTTTATGGTGGGTGCAGACGATGCCACCTTTGAGGCCGTAAAACCAGTCCTCAGCAGTATGGGTAAAAATCTGGTGCATTGTGGCGCTGTAGGAACAGGACAGGTGGCAAAAATCTGTAATAACCTGATTCTGGGTATTTCCATGACCGCCGTTGCGGAAGGCATGGCGCTTGGTGCCAAACTGGGCATTGATCCTCAAGCACTGGCTGGGGTAATCAATAGTTCAACCGGACGTTGCTGGAGTTCTGAAATCTATAATCCCTGGCCGGATATTTGTGCCAATGCGCCGTCATCACGGGGTTATACCGATGGTTTCGCAGCACAACTCATGCTTAAAGATTTGGGCCTGGCCGTCGATGCAGCGCAGCAGGTGGATCAACCAGTTGTACTTGGCAGCATGGTACAAAAACTCTATCAGCAATTGTGTCAGGAAGGGGATGCGCATCTGGATTTTTCCAGCATCATGCATCAATACACCACGCCACCTGCTTAACACTTAAAAGATTCAGATGAAGCAAGGATTCGCTTCATTAACAGTACCTTGTCAGTAATAACGATAAATTCAGGCTGAGGTTGAACATGTTAGATTATCAAGAAACGATTGAAAATTTTGATTTAGATACAGTGGCAAAACAGTATTTATCCGGTTCGATGCAGGCACTGAACGCCTGTTATGAATGTTGCGACCGCCATGCCGACTCCGATGCCATTGCTTTGCACTGGTACGGTAAAGATGGCCGCAAAGAACAGTATAGCTTTCGCGAGCTTAAGAAATATTCCAGCCAGTTTGCCAATTTTTTGAAGTCTCAAGGCATTGGCAAAGGAAACCGCGTTTCCGGATTGTTACCACGGACTCCAGAGCTAATCATTACCATTCTAGCGACCTGGCGGATTGGTGCAGTGTATCAACCTTTATTTACTGCCTTTGGTCCTAAAGCCATCGAACACCGTATTCAGCTGGCGCAAAGCAAGCTGGTCGTGACTGATCTGGCGAATCGGGAGAAACTCTCCGATCTTAGTGCTTGTCCTACGATCGTCACTGTACATGCCGAAACGCAGGCCGAAACCTATCCGCAAGACCTCAGTTTTTGGACGGTGCTCAACCGTCAGGCTGAAGGTTGTGAACTGGAAATGCTCAGTATCGATGAGCCATTTTTATTGATGTTTACCTCTGGAACCACTGGACCGGCGAAACCGCTAAAAGTGCCGCTAAAAGCCCTGATTGCTTTTGCCGGTTATATGCACAATGCCATTGGTCTGACCGAAGATGATACTTTTTGGAATATTGCTGATCCGGGCTGGGCTTATGGCTTGTACTATGCCATTACTGGGCCTTTATTACTCGGGCACTCGACTCTGTTTTATGAAGGTGGTTTCAATGTCGAAAGTGTCTGCGACATTGTCAAGGAGTATGGCATTACCAATCTGGCCGGTGCGCCGACCGCTTACCGCATGATGATGGCTGCTGATCCTGCTCAGATGGCGCAGCTGCGCGGCAAGCTGCGCGTGGTCAGTAGTGCTGGAGAACCCTTAAACCCGGAAGTGATCCGCTGGTTTAAAGAAGTGCTGGATGTAGCAATTTATGACCATTATGGCCAGACTGAAGTCGGGATGGTGGTGTGCAATCATCATGCACTACAACATCCGGTCCGTTCAGGTTCGGCAGGCTTTGCCAGTCCGGGTTATCGGATTGCAGTCATCGATGAACAAGGTCAGGAACTAGCGATTGATGTTCCGGGCATTCTGGCAGTGGATATCAGTCAATCCCCAATGATGTGGTTCTCGGGTTATGAAGAAAGTCGCAAATCGCCCTTTGTTGGACATTACTATTTAACTGGGGATACCGCGGAAATTCATGCTGATGGCAGTATGAGTTTTGTAGGGCGTAGTGATGATGTCATTACCACCTCAGGCTACCGCGTGGGACCATTTGATGTGGAAAGTGCCTTGCTGGAACACGATGCCGTAATTAAAGCCGCCGTCATTGGCGTGCCTGATCCTGAACGTACCGAAGTGATTAAAGCCTTTGTAATTCTGGCGAATAACTTTACAGCTTCGTCCCATCTGGAAGAAGAACTGGGCCAGTTTGTGAAAAAGCGTTTGTCTGCCCATGCTTATCCACGCCTGATTGAATTTGTCACAGAATTGCCCAAAACCCCGAGTGGCAAGATTCAGCGTTTCTTACTGCGTAATCAGGAAATCAACAAGCAGCAGGTGAAAACCGCATAAATCAGCCCTAGCCCGCAGATTGAATAAAAATATTGAATAAAGAGATTGAAGGAAGCATCAATGCAATTTACGGAAGAGCAAAAACTGATTCAGGATATGGCCAAAAGCTTCGCTCAGGAACAGATTAAACCTTTTGCCAGCGAGTGGGATCAAAAAGGCATCTTTCCTAAACAGACCTTGTCTCAAATGGGTGAGCTGGGTTTTTTAGGCATGCTGATTCCAGAAGAGTGGGGCGGTTCAGGTACAGGCACGCTGGCTTATGTGCTGGCCCTCGAAGAAGTGGCTGCGGCAGATGGTGCAACCTCCGCCATCATGAGCGTACATAACTCGGTGGGTTGTGTGCCGATTCTGAAGTTTGGGACGGAACAGCAAAAGCAGCAGTTTTTAAAACCGTTGGCTCAAGGGGAAATGATTGGTGCCTTCGCCCTGACCGAACCGCATACCGGTTCGGATGCGGCAGCGATTAAAACCCGTGCAGTCAAAGACGGCGATCACTACATTATCAATGGTGCCAAACAGTTTATTACCTCAGGCCATAATGCCGGGATGATTATTGTCTTTGCCGTGACCGACCCAGACGCGGGTAAAAAAGGCATGAGTGCATTTTTAATCCCACGCGATACGCCTGGTTATGAAGTGATTCGGGTCGAAGAAAAACTCGGTCTGCATGCTTCGGATACCTGTCAGATTGCTTTAACCGATGTCCGCATTCATGAAAGCCTAAGACTGGGTGCAGAAGGTGAAGGTCTGAAAATTGCCCTCGCCAATCTGGAAGGTGGACGGATCGGTATTGCCGCACAAGCAGTGGGGCTGGCCCGCGCTGCATTGGAAGAGGCGACTGTTTATGCCCATGATCGTATGGCCTTTGGCAAACCGATTTTTGAACAGCAGGCAATCTCTTTTCGGTTAGCCAGCATGGCCACCGAAATTGAAGCCGCGCGCCAACTGGTCCATTTTGCTGCACGTAAAAAGGAAGCCGGTGAAAGCTGTTTAACCGAAGCCTCTATGGCCAAGCTCTTTGCTTCGGAAATGGCCGAACGTGTCTGTTCCAAAGCCTTACAGATTTTTGGTGGCTATGGCTATCTGAAAGATTTTCCGATTGAACGCATCTATCGCGATGCCCGGATTTGTCAGATCTATGAAGGCACCAGCGATATTCAGCGTCTGGTGATTGCACGCAGTTTATAAGGAATTACAAAGGATTTTTATCATGCAATGGCAAACCATTTTACTCGAACAACGTAACGGTGTCGGATTGATTACCTTAAACCGTCCTCAGGCGTTGAATGCACTGAATAACCAGCTGATTGTCGAGGTCAATCAGGCACTCGATCAGCTGGAAAAAGACCCAGAAATTGGCTGTATTGTGATTGCCGGTTCGGAAAAAGCCTTTGCTGCCGGTGCCGATATCAAAGAAATGGCAGATCTGAATTTTCCACAAATTTATCTGGATGATTTTTTCAGTCTGGCCGATCGAATTGCCCAGCGCCGTAAACCGTTAATTGCCGCAGTGAGTGGCTATGCCTTGGGTGGTGGTTGTGAACTGGCGCTGATGTGTGACTTTATTTACTGTGCCGATAATGCAAAATTTGGCTTGCCTGAAATTACCTTAGGCGTATTGCCTGGCATTGGTGGAACGCAGCGTTTGAGCCTGGCCATTGGTAAAGCCAAAGCCATGGAAATGTGCCTGACCGCACGTCACATGGGCGCACAAGAAGCCGAGCAAAGTGGTCTGGTGGCTTGTGTCTTTGCCAAAGAAGAATTGTTGGAACAAACGCTGCAAGCGGCAGAAAAAATTGCTGAAAAATCTTTGCCTGCAGTGATGATGATTAAAGAATCGATTAACCGGGCTTTTGAAGTCAGTCTGGCCGAAGGTCTACGCTTTGAACGACGGGTATTTCATTCTATTTTTGCTGGTTCTGATCAGAAAGAAGGTATGCAGGCCTTTGTTGAAAAACGCCCAGCCAAATTTACCCATCAATAAAAAAAGAATAGGAAAAAATAATGAGTGCTGAAAATAATTTAGTGATTAGCGTACAGGGAGTTCTGGGCATCATTAGTCTGGACCGCACTAGCCATTTAAATGCCTTAACCCTACAGATGATTCAAGGTATTCAGTCACAATTAGATCAGTGGCACCATGATCCAGAGGTGCAAGCGATTCTGATCAATTCTAACAGTCCTAAGGCATTCTGTGCCGGAGGAGACATCCGCTATCTGTATGACAGCTATCAGGCAGGCAATACCCAATATCAGGATTTTTTTGCCACTGAATATACGATGCTGAGCACACTGCGCAATTTTCCAAAGGCCGTCATCGTCATGATGGATGGTTATGTTCTGGGTGGGGGATTTGGACTGGTGCAGGCGTGTCATATTAAAGTGACCAGTGAAAAATCACGCTTTGCCATGCCAGAAACGGCGATTGGCTTTTTCCCGGATGTGGGAGCCACCCATTTCCTGTCCCGACTGGATGAAGTTGGCGTTTATATGGCACTGACTGGTGAACAGATTAGCAGTAGCGATGCGTTATATCTGGATCTGATCGATTATCATGTGCCGAGAGAAAGTTTTGCTAAACTCGAAGCGACATTGAGCGCTGCGCCTATTTTAAATCCGGTGGAAATCCGTAAAATCGTCAGTGCGTTTATCACCCATCCAGTAGAAAGCGAGTTGCAAAAACATATTGGACTGATTAACAAACATTTTTCTTATCCGCGTCTGGAGGAAATTGAACATAGTCTGGCTCATACAAGCGATGCCCTTGATCAGGACTGGGCCAAGAAAATGCTGGACCTCTTGCAGCAACGTCCACGGATGGCAAAACAAGTCAGTCTGAAATTACAGCAGACCGGGCAGAATCTGTCGCTGGAAAAATGTATGCAGTTAGAACGGGATTTACAAGATATCTGGTTAGAGCAGGGCGATTTCATCGAGGGTGTACGTGCATTGATCATTGATAAAGATAAAAATCCGCAGTGGCAAATAGACAATGTAAACTTTGAAAAAACGTTGGAAAAATGCTGGCCCGCCTGGAGCAAGCAATATATAGATTCGCTTTGTTATAAATAATCAAAATTTATTGTAAAGAAACCCGAATCCGGCTTAAGCCAATGATTCCATAACCTGAATTGTTGGCTTATTGCGATGGATTCATTGATATGCGCATAACTATATAAATTCTACTGATAAACTTACGAAGACTATATGCTTTACTCGTCACTAAATTGGATGGGCCTTGCAACAAGCTGAATAGCGTTTCTATTTTATAGCGTTATTTTAAGTGATGTTTATCTGATGTACTGAGTTGAACAGCCTGCCTGTTTTTTCGACGGTAGATAATTAAATCAATTCCTTGATCTATTAACCTGCTTTTGAGTTGTTGGCTAATATAGCCATGAACTGCATGAAGCTTTATAGTTAAACCTTCTACCAATTGCTCAGCCCTTTTTATGTCAGCAATATGCCCATTCGATAAAGCAGAACAGGCGATTTCACCCAATCGATTCATCGCAAGAGATAACTTATAGCCATAAAACCAGCCCATTGAACTTTTACTACACAGCATAATTCGCTCCTATTAAACCTCAGCACTAGCGCTTAAGGTTGGGGGGAACTCAGCAGCTAGCTCTAGTCCTCGTATTTTTCCAGTTAATTTCTTAGCTGCGATTCGGGTTAAAAATCCTATACAAAAAATAGCAAAACATAAAATATTTGTGTTCACAATAAAGTGTTAACCAAGAGGATAAGGATAGCCTTTTGCGATCTAAATATATAATTGCTGCCATTACTTTAATTTTTTTTGCGACCTTGTGTGGACTCTTAATTGGCATTTGGGTGTTTCAGTATTTTAAGATTTATATTCCATTACAAGATCAGCAAGTAAGTATTGATTTGAAAGAGCCTTTGCAGGCTGAGGTTAAAATTCATGATGCCTTGAATGTGGATGTTCAGGGAAATGTAAATGCTGAAATTCCCATTCAAGAAAATCTCAATATTCCTTTAACCCAAACACTGACCCCGCGCGTGTACTTTGATAACTATGTGCCGATTAAAACGGTTATTCCGGTTAATGAGGTATTAAAGGTAAAGCAAAATATCCCGATTGATACCCGGGTTAAGGTAAATGTCTTAGGAAAGGATATTAGCTTGCCGCTCAAAGGCACGATTCCGATTGATCTGGACGTTCCTCTGCAACTGAAGGTTCCACTGGAGCAAAAAGTGCATTTGAAATTTGATGCACCTGTAAAAACGGTATTAAAAGAAAATCTGAATATTCCACTTAATACTACATTAAAAACCAGTATTCCAATTCAGGGACATCTGAATGTACCTATTCAAACTGCATTACAAGCGAGTGTAGATGTACAGAACACCTTGCCAATTACGATTCAGCAAGGTGAGTTGGAAATTGCTTTGGATAGCTTGAAGCTCAAGCGAACACCGACGCCCTCAGCAATTCATACAGCCGATGAATAGGAGGGAAAAGTATGCCTATTTCTATTCGTATATGGGCGATACTGTTTGTAATTACGACTTGCAGTATTGCCGTGCTGTTCTGGTTTTATCTGAATATACAGGCCAGTATGCATATCAAGGCACAGCATGCTTCAGTCAGATTACCAGACGCATTGCCCACTAAAATTTCAATTGGAAATCATTTACAGACCCATGCTCAAGGAAAGCTAGACACAGAGATTAAAATTAACCGTGGACTCGATTTACCTCTACAAGGCAAATATCGGGCAAATTTGCAGTTTGCCGTTGTAGTACCAGTTTCGGTAAATGTCGATTATAAAACGACGATTAAAGTCGATCAGATAATGTCACTTGAAACCTCCACCAATCTGATCTACCAAAACAAGTTATTGCCGACCTTTCCTTTAAAAATGGATGTGCCGATTCGTCTGGATCTACCATTTCAGCTGAAACAAAATTATCGGATTCCCATCAGAATCCTGTTTGATGGGCCCGTATTTTTGGGCTTTGATGAGTCCTTATATTTACAGGTAAAACATGATTTTAAACCTCAGCTTGAAATGAATGACCCGATGACTATGCGTAAAATCACCACCTTTCATGCCACCATGCGGAATATCGAACGAAATACCAAAGCCAATTTGGAGATGCACATGCAGTTGCCCCTGAAGCAGATTCACCCTTAAAAGCCTCTGTATTAAAGTGATTAATTTTGGGGGAAAATAAACTTGTGGCTTCAATTCTGTTTTGATAACTTACTTAATGTAAGTACATAACGAAAAGTAAGAATTTTGATTAAAGGGAAGGGCTTTATGGCGACTTATGAAACCAGTAAATTGCTTGGTCAAGTGTTATCTGTAGATTGTCCGTCACGAAGGATCTTGGAGCATCTTACCAACAAGTGGTCAGTGCTGGTCTTGCGTTGCTTGAGTGAGGGAGTACATCGCTTTAGTGAATTAAAGCAGCGCATTGAAGGAATCAGTGAAAAGATGCTGGCGCAAACTTTAAAAATGTTGGAGCAGGATAGTTTTATTTTAAGAACCGTCTATCCGGTGGTACCGCCGAAAGTAGAATATCAGCTAACCATATTAGGTTCGCAGGCGGCTGAAAAAGTGAACTATCTGATTGGCTGGATAGAGCGAAGTTTACCGGAAATTTTAGATAATAAATCGCGTATTAGCCCATAGGTTTTAAATTGTTTTACCGTATCTGGAATGAAAAGATTGGTATATTCAGTAATCAAGCGATTCATAATATCGTGACTGGCTTGATTTTATCAGTGACTATTTATTTTAAGTGCTCAAGCGTCGATAAAGCTTGATTTCCCTAATCTTTCATTGCTTAACGGCTATGTTGGTATAAATATATAGAGCCTCTGCTGTTTATCCTTGAAAAGAATATACGCACTCCATCAAGAGTACAAATTGTGATGACAAAGGATGCTTGGCATCCTGTGAAACATTTGCAGGCATACACTGGACTCTTGTAAAACTGACAGCACTCTGAGCAGAGTGTGGCTAAATCAGAAATAACTAAAAACACTAAGCTCATTGATAGGGCATATAATTGACTAGTGCAGTTAAATGAATAAATCTCAGAGATTTAAAGCTTTTAAGCCAGCTTGACTAAAATATTGAAGAAATAAGCGTTCTCGTTGGAATAGTACATAAATTTAGTCGTGAAATTCTTTAAAATATGGCAGAATAGGCGGTTTTAAAGATTTTAGAGGATTGGCAAGATGCGCTTTGTTGATGAAGCAGTCATTACCGTAGAGGCTGGCGACGGTGGCAATGGCGTAGCCAGTTTTCGCCGTGAAAAATTTGTACCATTTGGTGGTCCGGATGGTGGTGATGGTGGTCGTGGCGGCAGCATTTATATTGAAGCTGATGACAACACCAGTACCCTTGTAGATTATCGTTATACCCGTAAATTTCGCGCTGAACGTGGTAAAAACGGTGCTGGCGCAAACTGTGCTGGTCGTGGTGGCGAATCAGTCGTATTAAAAGTTCCAGTAGGAACAACTATCGTCGATTCTGAATCGGGCGATATTATTGGTGACCTGGTTGAAAATGGTCAAAAGGTTCTAGTGGCTCAAGGTGGTCAGGGCGGTTTGGGGAATACACACTTCAAATCATCGACCAACCGTTCTCCGCGTAAATGTACGCATGGTGTCAAAGGTGAATTCCGCGAAATCCGTCTCGAGCTGAAAGTACTCGCAGATGTGGGCTTGCTGGGTATGCCAAATGCAGGCAAATCAACGTTTATCCGCGCAGTCTCGGCAGCCAAACCAAAAGTGGCAGACTATCCGTTTACGACTATGGTGCCAAATCTGGGCGTGGTTGATGCAGATCGTTACCGTTCATTTGTAATGGCAGACATTCCGGGGCTGATCGAAGGAGCTTCCGAAGGTGCAGGCTTGGGTATTCGCTTCCTGAAACATTTGGCACGTACCCGTATCTTACTGCACATTGTGGATGTCCAGCCAATTGACGGTTCCGACCCTGCTTATAATGCCCGTGCGATTATGAACGAGCTGCAAAAATTCTCCCCGACATTGTCAAAATTGCAGATTGTTCTGGTGTTGAACAAGGTTGATCAGCTTCCAGCAGAGTCACGTGAAGAGTGGTGTAATCACATTCTGGAAGAATTGCAATGGGAAGGTCCGGTCTTTAAGACCTCAGGCTTGACGGCTGAAGGAACCAAAGAGGTCGTCTACTACCTGATGGACCAGATCGAAGAGCAGCGCGAACGCGAAGTTGAAGATCCGGAATATGCAGCAGAGATGAAAGCATTCCGTGACCAGCTGGAGGCTGAAACACGTGAACAAACCATCGCTGCCAAAGAAGCGTATCGTGAGATGCGTCGTCAGCAACGTCTTGCCGGTGCGCTGGATGACGAAGATGACGAAGATGGCGACGATGATGTAGAAGTGTACTACGTACGCTAATTCTGTAGAAAAAAGTCTGAGGACAAGATGATAGAAGTGGTAGATGGGCAACGTCAGCTCAAGGGTTGTAAACGAATCGTTGTGAAAATCGGATCATCTTTACTCACAGCAAATGGGCAGGGACTAGATCTGGATGCGATCTCGCATTGGGCGGGACAGATTGCAGATTTATACAATGCTGGACACGAAATTATTTTGGTGTCTTCAGGTGCTGTGGCTGAAGGGATGGTTCGGATGAAACTTGAGAGTCGACCCACCGATCTACCCAGTCTTCAGGCCTGTGCTGCAATCGGACAAATGGGCCTGATCCAGACATGGTCAAGTGTACTGGAAAAGCACGAGATTCAAACTGCACAAGTGTTATTGACCCATGATGACCTGGCAGATCGCCGTCGTTATCTCAATTCATGTGATGCCTTGCAGAACCTGATTGACTGGCGCGTGATTCCGGTGATCAATGAAAATGACACCGTTTCTACCGAAGAAATCCGCTTTGGTGATAATGATACTCTGGCGGCGATGGTGGCTGGTCAGGTGCATGCAGACTTGCTGATTATTTTGACAGATCAGGAAGGTATGTTTGATTCTGACCCGCGCTCAAATCCCGATGCCAAACTGTTCCATACGGTTCGTGCAATGGATGAAAGCCTGTTTGATATGGCGGGTGGCGGCGGCAAATTTGGTCGTGGCGGTATGCTGACCAAAGTCCGTGCTGCACGTCTGGCAGCAAAATCAGGCTGTCCGACGCTGATTGCCAGTGGGGATAGCGACCGGGTGTTATCTCGTCTGATGGCGGGTGAAATGCTGGGAACCTTATTCATTACCGATGATGACCGTATTACGGCGCGTCAGCAATGGCTGGCTGCGCATTTACAAACCGCTGGCCGTCTGGTGATTGACGATGGTGCAGTAAAAGCCATCAAGGAAAATCACCGTAGCTTGTTGCCTGTGGGCGTGAAAGCAGTAGAAGGTCATTTTGATCGTGGCGATGTGGTGGAATGTGTGGATTGGCAAGGCCGTCGTATTGCAGTAGGACGGGTCAACTTTAGTTCACGTTCGGCTGAAGTTGTTAAAGGTTTGGCCTCAGATAAAGTGCACCAGGTTTTGGGTGAAGCGCGTTCATTAGAAATGATTCATCGCAATCATATGGCGATATATTAGGAAAAACATGCAACAACGATGAATATAAAATTCGTTTGAAAAGCATTGAAGTATATGGGTTTTACTGTTTTAAGAGTGTTTTATAATAACTTGGAAAGACATTGAAACACCATACAGAGGGAGGTTAGACTGGAGGTTATTGGTCTAACCTCTTTTTTATTGTCAGGTGCTAACCTCCATGCTTACCAAACAACAGATTGATGCTTTAAAGCCGAAGGATAGGCTATTCAAAACTAGTGATGGCGATATGCTTTATATCTTTACGTCACCGACTGGCCGCAAGTCTTGGAAGGTGCTTTACACCTTTCAGGGGAAGAAAGGCACTATAACTTTGGGTGAGTACCCGATTGTTTCAATTAAAGACGCGCGGTTGAAGCGGGATGTGATTAAGGCACAGCTTGCCAATGGAATTAATCCCAATCAAGAAAAGAAATTAGCTAAGCACAAACGACTTGGTAGCATGAGCTTTGGAGAATTGCTTGAACAATACCTCGAAGTAGTTACGCCCACTCATAAAGGTGCAAAGCAAGAAAAGAGCGTGATCAATGGTTACATTCGTGACTTTCCTAAGCTGATGCTTAAACCGGTAAGTGAGCTTGATCAATTGGATATGATCGAATTTAGGAATGAGAGACTAAGGAGGGTTAGCGAATCAACCGTAGCAAGGGATTTAGGGGTTCTAGGTGGCGTGTTCCGTTACGCACGACAGGAACTTAGGATCATGTCCGAATCACCATTGACGGACGTTGCTAAACCTCGGCAGGCAGAGAGTAGAGAGAGACGCATCTCTGAGGTGGAAATAAATAAAATCCTAGAAGCATTTAGCTATCAGCCAACATTTCAGCCTATCAATAAAAAACAGCAGACCGCTTGGGCATTTTTATTTGCTATCGAAACAGCTATGAGGGCAAGTGAAATAACGGGACTGACGTGGGCGAATATCTTTGATGACTATGTACTGCTACCGGATACAAAAAACGGCACTTCGAGAAAGGTGCCTCTTTCGACCAAAGCAAAAGAAATGCTAGAGCTAATGCGGGGACTTGATAGCAATACTGTTTGCACCATGACAAGCGCAAATACACTGTCACAGTATTTTTGGCAGGTCGTAACTGAGAAATTAAAAATAGAGAACTTAACTTTTCATGATACACGACACGAAGCTACTACACGTTTGGCGCAAAAGTTACAGATTCAAGACTTGGCTAAGGTTACAGGGCACAAGGACTTAAAAACACTTATGCGATATTACAATCCGACAGCAACAGAACTGGCAGATAGAATCAACCAAGCCGATGAACCAAACGTAATTAGATTCAAGAAGGCGCAATAGGCATGGCGCACTTTACAATTGGCGAAGCAATTAAAGTAATCAATAGAAAAACCGACCAGACTTTAACGTACGGCCATATAGCGCGATTATGTGAAACGCGAGAGTTACAAGTCTGCTTCAAGTGGCGGGCGGGTAACTGTCGTTTAGGAATGACTGACGGTATTACATCAGATGATTCGATTTCAGAGACAAGATTAATCGCAATTAGAAGTCTGAACTTTGACGGTGAGCTATACCTAACACCCTCCCATCGCCATGACGAAGATGCCGTATTTGATGCGATTGAAAACAACTCCAAAGATCCAATAGAAATGCAGGTCGTGCGACAGTTTGGCAGCAAATGGCAAATGCTTTTGATACGAGATGTTAGTGATCAATATCTTTATGACATTGATTCAAAGTACAAGAACGGTTGGCAGCTGTTTGATTCACCTAAATACTTCTTTGAGTTCGAGCGGGAGGAGGGTGCATCTGCTTCGTACACAATCACAGTTGATAGGCTACGAATCACTGAGGCATCACTGAACGCCTACATTGCCAAGACAAAAGCAAAGCCAAAAAAAGAAATAGACAAATATAGCCCTAAGAAAACAAGGGAGTGCGTCGAAGGCTTGGCAAATTATGTCCTTTCGAAAGAGGGTAGTGAGGGAGTGACCAAGGCAAGACTGGCTGCTGCAATCTTTGAGGTGATTAAAGACACAGACCATATTAATAATTTAAAGGGTGATGGAGAAAGAAAAATTAGAGATTGGATAACTAGTTTGAATAATTGGGGCGAACCTAAGCGACCAACAAATGAGGAAGCAAAACAGACAAAAGTTTTTATTGAGGCTTCCTTTGATCAATGGAAAATAGACGAAATTAATAGGCAAAATTAGATACGAGCGATTTAAGCTTCCGTCTATTACCACAATTAAAGCATGTTCATAATCGCAACATACAAGCACGTAGAGACACGATTATGAACACTGCGCAACAACTGCCAAGCTTCCTACAGGTAAAGCACTTAACTTCATCCAAAGCATTGCCACAAAGAAGATACACAACTAAAACAGGCGAAAATGTGGGCAAGGTTTGCGTTAAGCGTGAACAGCCGGCACGTAATGGTTTGTTGCCGATCACTGCTAAGACGCTATGGACGTGGGTTAGAGAAGAAAAATTCCCGAAGCCAATAAAGATGAATGGGGTGACTGTTTGGAGTTCTGCCGAGGTTGAAAAATGGCTCAAGCAGCAGGGGGCGAAATGAAATACCTAACACAACAACAAGCAGCGGAATTTCTTGCAAGTCATTTAAAAGGCAATGCAAAGAAGTGGTTTGGATTCTTGACGAAAAATAGCCGTCACCATGCAGACCAAAGCAACGGCTACAAGATCACAACCCATATTGTAAATGGAAAACTGGCATATACCGAAGCAGCCTTGCTTGAGTTCGTACGCGTAACCCTGACACCGCACAAGGAAACTATCGAAGTGAACCAACTGCCAAGCCTAAGTGATGAATCCATCAGCGAAATTGCATTAAATATCATTGATGAAAATGATGGCGATTTTGACTTAAAGACAGAGGCGGGCATTGATGAGGCTTGTCGTTGCGCTGTTTACCATTACAAAGTTGCGGGCTTCGAGCTTAAGTATGCGGATATTAAGCGCGAATTAAACCGAAAAATAAGAGCGCTAAAAGAACTTGAATTGATGTGACCACAGACAATTGGGCATTAAAAAGAGGACGCTAAAACCGTCCTCTTTACTTTAGGAGTCAATCAAATTGAGACTAACCCCCAAGCAAGTTGAAATACTACAAAGAATCGAAAGGGGCAACCTAGACGGCTCATTGATCGACCTTACTCAACTTAGGCAGTCACTGAGTTATACCGCAACGAAGCAAGCTGTCTTGTGTAGCATTAACCACCTCTCCAAACGCGATCTAGTGGGGCGTATGGGACGGGAATCAAGAAATGGCTCTCTATGTACCACGCTTGCCATTACAAGTAATGGCAAAGCGATCTTAAACACCTATGCCCCCTCTTTAAAATCAGTTTTGATTGAAGCGGACGGGGAAGACTTCGACGAAATTGACGAGATATTCATATAAATAAAAACGGCGCCGTGAGCACAAATCACAACGCCGTCGTACGTCATACAGAGCTTAAAATATGAACGCAATCTACAACCCTGATTATACGGTTTCATCCCGTCGCGTCAATTTAATCTACGAAAGCGAAGCTGCAACCTTAAGTAGGCTAGAAAGCTTATATTCCGGCCAAGACTTGGTTCAGGCCTCAATGGGCAAAGCTTTGTCGGTTGGTGGCAATGCCCAAGAAGTATTAACGGCAAGGCTTGATGATGAGCTCGACCAATTGCTATTAGAATCATCAGCAGACGAAAGCAATATCATCACCGTATCATCCAAGATATCAGATGAAGACCTAGAGCGACAATTGCAGAGTATGCGCCAACGCTATGCTAACAATGCCAAGCTTGCGGATGACTGGGAAACCAAGATTTATAGCGACATACATAGCTACGACTTTAAGGCAATGGGCATTGAGATCAAGCCAGTCATTGACTTCATCACTTTACAGTTTGAAGTAAACAAACCAACTACGCGCCACTCTATCAAAAAGCAATTAACCGAAAAGACCGGTACGCGCTACTACATCCAAAATGATGAGGGTGGGATTGAGCAATCCAGTAACGTGTTCACCATCAAGCAGGTGCATGATGTAAGGTCAAGAAAGGATTTAAAAGCGATCATCCAGTGTTTGGAGCGTTACGGAGTGGCGTACGGTGAAATCAAAGTAACCCGCATAGAAGTCTCACTCGACTTTTACAATGTAAAAAGCAAAGCATTGCTGATAGCACTTCATAAGTCATTGGCCTACTTTGAGAACTCGATTAATGAACGCATATATAAGACCGAAAAGGTTTTTACGCCAATGCCTAAGACTTCTATTTCTCTCTTGGAAAAACTTGAGAAAGGTTATTGTATAGGGGTAAATCCTGATGGCTCCCCTGCGTATCATACCTCGTACCACAAGACGACAGACAGAGGCTTAAACCTTCATGAGAGCGAGCACCGGTCTAGAACCGAAGTGAATTGCGCCGTATCAGAGTTTGGAGTAGATGACAGCTTAAGCAACTTGCCCGAGATCATTCAATGCGCCTTTAATCGTTTGAAGTTCACAAGGTTCAGTAAGAACGCAACGGCAGACGACAAAAAACTTTATCAGGAATCCGTGGATACATTTGGCAAGCAAACGAAAAAGCACTACAGCATAAGTAGACACAAGCGCAACTTTAATCAAATGATCACTAAAAATGGCGAATTAAACAAAGTAATCAGCCGAAAAGTGAGTGACCTCAAGCGGAACTTTAAAGAGTGACTTCGCAAAAAGTACGCACTTTTTAAGATACTCATTTTCGCAGAAAGTACGCATTTTTTAGAATGTTGGTCTTCGCAAAAAGTACGCACTTTTTTTAGAAGAAAAAACGCTGTAAGGCTTGGCGGGCCATCCGTAGCGGGCAATCTTAACGCCGTTGTCTGCCTATTAACTTATATCCCTATCTATAACCTTAATGGGAAAGCGTAATGAAAGGAAGAAAACAGGCCGGTAATAGCAGCGGTATAGTTCAATGATATTTTGAAAAGAGAGGAAATGAAGTAGACTTCCGAACCAATCAAAGGATGTGAACTATAAAAATTGTGCAAAATTTCTTTAACTCTAGCTTTTTACTTTTTTAATCGATAAAAGCAATCGAAAGACCCGCTTGATTGGTTATTAAATCAACATGTTAAGTCACCGCTTAACAAACTTTTATTGATAGCATTGGTTATAAGACAACCAATGTTCACTTAAACACAAAATTGGAAGCAATCATGACTGTAACGCAATTAACCGAAGAACAATTTACAACCCTAGCAGAAGCAGCGGTTAAAGATAACTCTATCAACTCAACTTCAATGACCGTTCTCAACTCAACACAGGGGACAATCATTCAAAGTGTAAGCGGTGAGTATTTGCTAATCAGCGAATAAGCTTTAATCACAAAAGGCGAAGTCTTAGAAAATTCGCCTTTTGCCCAGGGTATAGCGTGTGTAGTGCGTGAGCTTATTTTCAACCAACCTTGTCTCAAGCGGTATTGCTCCAATTTTCCCCGTAGTTGATTTTAATTACCTGAATGTAGGGTTTGTTGTTTTCATAATTTAAATGCAGTTTGAAGCAAGCCAGAGCGAAACAGACCGCTATTGCGGGTATACCTAAAACAAATCTCTTTCAAAGAACAAATCAAGGGAACAACAGTGAAAAAACTATTATGTGTCGGCTTTGTGTCGTTCTCTATTCTTAGCGGTTGTGCAACCACCCCAACGGCTTCAAGTAGCGCTAAAGGAGTCAGTTTAGAGCGAATGTACTCGAAAGACTATTTCATCAAGACAGACGAACGTAACACACCCGTTACAATTATTAGAGATGGTGGAATTTGGGGCGCAGCCTGTATTCACCGAGTATATATAAATAATAAAAAAGTCTTTGCCTTGAAACCGAATGAGCGGGCAACGGTTTATTTAAAGCCTCAAGAGTACGAAATCAAAGTTGATTTGGCCGCCTCATCATTTTGTCCATATTCTCAAGTTGAAGAAATGATCAATTTAGAGCCAAACTCTCAGCATACTTATAGAATTGCTTCGACTCTTTCGGTCAATGAAGCCCTGCAATTAATCAAGGTTAATTAATCCATACCACGGCTAGACGAATCCTAAGCGGGGGGTTAAGTGAGAGGTTAATTGTTTTTAATTGATATTTTATATTATAAAAAACAATAGTTTATTTTGATATTACATCGCAATCATATGGCCATCTATTAAAACAGACTTAGAATCTAGATTTAAAAAATCCCGCTTTCGAGCGGGATTTTCTATGAAATAAATTTTCTTTTTTGGTAGGACCAAGCTGAGATAGTTTTTAACTTTCTCTAACTCTCTCCTGAAATAAGGGGAATTTCAATTATTTTAGCTGAATAGTACCATTAGCACTGACTGTCAGTTGTGATTCACCTGCCACCATCTGCTGTTCTGTAATGGCATTGGCTGGGGCAGCGGCCTTCATCATGGCTATACGCGGCATAGGTTGCGGGGTATAGTTATTAGTGTTCAGATTTAAATTAACCAGCTGATAACCCGGCTTGTTCCACGCCTGTGTGAGGGCTTGGGCACGCTGTTGAAAGTTTTTGGTGGCTTCGACCATCAGTTCATTTTCTACCTTTTTGCGTTTTGCATCCGACACGGTGAAGTTAATGGATTCGGTCTGGAAGTTTTGCTGCAACTCTGCGATCAGTTGAGAAGTGGCTTTAAAATCAGTGGACTCTAGACGCACTTGAGCACGGCCACGCCATTCTTTAAGTTTACGGTTGTCATTATCATAAATTGGATAAGTGCTTTGGGCGCCAGTCTCAATTTTAACGGTTGGATATTTGCGTGCTGTTACCATCGCCTGATTCATCAGCTGATTAATCTGGCTAGCAAGTTGGGCAGGTTGTTTATGGGATTTTTCAATATACAAAACAGCATGCATTTCATCATTGGAAATATCACGTCTGGCATCTGCGGATAGGTTAATTACATTATAATTCAATGACTCATTGGGAGCTGCAAAAGCCGTGGTTGCTAAAGTGCCTGCAAGGATAATGCTAGATAATGCTAAAAGACGCATATTGTGGTCCTGTTTTTCTTAAAGAAGCCATCTGGGCTGTTATAAAAATATTAAATCCTGACTATGGTTTTTTTGCAAAATATTTGTGGTAAGAGTGTTAAATTATCGCTCTATATTTAACCTCAATTCTTGAAAATAAATATCATAAAAATTATAGGCTTATCTCTAAAGTTATAAAATACCAAGAAAGATTGCTGAAAGGCTACAAAAAAGTATAAAAGAACGTGCTTTTCTTTCGGTGGTCACAGGTTAAGATGATAATTCAGATGACAAATCGGCATGATATTTTTTTTCGATAAAAAATCAGCAAAATTGTGGCGAAAGTCGTTTATTTTCCTGTAAAAGACTGTATCATCCGCCTCCTAGTTATGATGTATGAGTAAACCATCAAACTGGAATTTATAAAGCACCGAGTCAAAGGACCGCAAGTCACCCGACTTATTTCTATTAACCCATATCAGAGATGGTAATTCGATATGAGCGTTTCTTCAGTAAACCCTGCCACTAATTCTACTAACGAATACTATTTGACTCGCCAAAGTCAGATGGAATCCAATGTTCGTAGCTATCCGCGTAAACTGCCGCTTGCGATAGCAAAAGCATTAGGTTGCTGGGTTACCGATGTCGAAGGTACAGAGTACCTCGATTGTTTAGCTGGGGCAGGAACATTGGCATTAGGCCATAATCATCCTGCGGTCATTCAAAGTATTCAGGATACGCTTGCAAGCGGTCTGCCATTGCATACTTTGGATTTAACAACACCTTTAAAAGATGCTTTTACTGAGGCGCTGCTTGAACAGCTGCCAGGCGGTAAAGAAGAGTACTGCCTGCAGTTCTGTGGTCCATCTGGTGCAGATGGTACAGAAGCAGCGATTAAATTAGCCAAAACCTTTACCGGTCGCAGCTCGGTGATCAGCTTTTCTGGTGGTTACCATGGTATGACTCACGGTTCGCTTGCAATGACAGGGAACCTGTCTGCGAAGAATGCGGTCAATGGCTTAATGCCAGGCGTTCAATTCATGCCATATCCGCATGAATACCGTTGCCCACTTGGTCTGGGCGGGGAAGCGGGCGTTGACGCATTGACTTACTACTTCGAAAATTTCATTGAAGATGTAGAAAGTGGTGTGACTAAACCGGCTGCTGTAATTCTTGAAGCCATTCAGGGTGAAGGCGGTGTAGTGACTGCACCGGTAAAATGGCTGAAAAAAATCCGCGAAGTGACTGAAAAACACAATATCGTACTCATTCTTGACGAAGTTCAGGCAGGCTTTGGCCGTTCAGGCAAAATGTTCGCTTTTGAATATGCAGGGATTGAGCCTGACGTTGTTGTCATGTCTAAAGCAGTAGGTGGCAGCTTGCCACTGGCGGTACTGGGTATTAAACGTAAATTTGATGCTTGGCAGCCTGCTGGCCATACGGGGACTTTCCGTGGTAACCAGCTGGCGATGGGGACTGGTCTTGCGGTGATTAAGACCATCAAAGAACAAAACTTGGCACAAAATGCGCAAGAACGCGGTGATTTCCTGCAAGCTGAATTGAAAAAGCTGGCGCAGGAACTTCCGTGTATCGGTAATGTACGTGGCCGAGGCTTAATGATCGGTATTGAAATTGTGGACGAGCGACAACCTGCTGACCACATGGGTTCTTTACCTGCAGACGGCCAATTGGCAGCCGCTATTCAGACAGCATGTTTCAATAATAAGCTGTTGCTAGAAAAAGGTGGTCGTAATGGTACGGTAATCCGTTTACTTTGCCCGTTAATTATCACTCAAGAAGAGTGTGTAGAAGTGATTGCCCGTTTCAAGAAAGCGGTTACTGAAGCTCTTGTAGCAGTTCGAGGCGCATAATTCATGGTAGATTTTGCAGAACACCGTAAAGCGTTACTCTGCAATGATGCTGCATCCATTGCTGACTATCAGTCAGCAATGGACCAGGCGACTAAAGCGGTTGCAGCATGGTTGCAAAACGACAAAATGTATACTGGCGGTAGCATCAAAGAGTTACGTAGTGCTATTGCCTTCAATCCTGCTAAAGAAGGTTTGGGTGTACAAAAATCACTTGAGCGTATGGTGGAGCTTTTCTTAAATAAAAGCTTAAAAGTTCATCATCCGCATTCATTAGCACATTTGCACTGTCCGACCATGGTGACCAGCCAAATCGCGGAAGTGCTGATTAACGCTACCAACCAGTCTATGGACTCCTGGGATCAAAGCCCGGCGGGTTCTTTGATGGAAGTACAGTTGATTGACTGGCTTCGTCAAAAAGTCGGCTATGGTGCAGGTCAGGCAGGTGTATTCACTTCGGGTGGTACGCAATCGAACCTGATGGGTGTGTTGCTTGCGCGTGATGCGTGTATCGCGAAAAATTGGAAAGATGAAAACGGCCAGCCGTGGTCTGTCCAGCGGGATGGCATTCCTGCGGACGCAATGCGCAATGTCAAAGTCATCTGTTCTGAAAATGCACACTTTTCGGTGCAAAAGAACATGGCAATGATGGGCATGGGCTTCCAGTCAGTTGTCACTGTTCCTGTAAACGAAAATGCACAAATAGATGTTGATGCTCTGGAAAAGACCATGGCGCATCTTCAGTCTGAAGGCAAGATCGTAGCTTGTGTGGTTGCAACTGCAGGTACAACAGATGCTGGCGCGATTGACCCACTCAAACAGATTCGTGAAATCACCAACAAATATGGCGCGTGGATGCATATCGATGCGGCATGGGGTGGGGCACTGATTCTGTCGAATGACTATCGTGCGATGCTGGATGGGATCGAGTTATCTGATTCGATTACACTGGATTTCCACAAGCATTATTTCCAAACCATTTCATGTGGTGCATTCTTGCTCAAAGATGAAGCGAACTACCGTTTCATGCATTATGAGGCGGAGTATCTTAACTCGGCTTATGATGAAGAACATGGCGTGCCAAACCTGGTCTCGAAGTCTTTACAAACCACGCGCCGTTTTGACGCGTTGAAATTGTGGATGACCGTAGAAGCACTCGGCGAAGAGCTGTATGGATCGATGATCGATCATGGGGTGAAACTGACCCGTGACGTTGCAGATTACATCAAGGCGACTGATGGTCTGGAACTTCTGGTTGAGCCACAATTTGCATCAGTACTGTTCCGTGTAGTGCCTGAAGGCTATCCAGCTGAGTTTGTGGATGCACTGAACCAGAACGTAGCAGATGAACTGTTTGCTCGTGGTGAAGCGAATATTGGGGTGACTAAGGTCGGCAATGTTCAGTCATTGAAAATGACCACTTTAAGCCCGGTAGCCACACTTGAGAACGTGCAAAATCTGCTGGCATTGGTACTGGCAGAAGCGGATCGCATCAAGGATTCAATTGCAGATGGTAGTTATACACCGCCCATTGTTTAATTGATTGAAAAATTAAAAAAGGAGATCGAAAGATCTCCTTTTTTAATACTTTTTCCTCAATAGCACGCACATAGGGAGGTCGGTTAAAGAAGTAATTAATATGACGATAAGTAAATTTTTATTTTTCATAAAAATAAAAAAAACAAGTAAGCCAATAATTATAAAATTAATCTTTTTATAATTCTAAACCGCTCTTAAGTCATGCTGTAAACCACAGAGGGTAATAAAAAACAGAAGCTAAAAACGAAACATCATGAAAGTGTCACAAAGTTGTAACCTGTCTGTCATATTCTAAAATCAAAATGCAAGTATCGAAACAAGTACAAAACTGAATCAAAAGTAATGTACTCCAAATTGCAAAAATGAGAGAGATACAGAATGCGCTTTACAAATATTACTTTAGCAATTGCACTCACTGGGGCGGCAGTCACTACAGCACATGCTGCACGTGACACTATTCAAATTGCTGGCTCTTCAACGGTTCTTCCATATGCAAGTATTGTTGCTGAAGAATTTGGAAATACCTTTCCACAATTTAAAACTCCAGTAGTCGGTTCGGGCGGTTCTTCAGGCGGCTTAAAACAATTCTGTGCGGGTGTGGGTGATAACACGATTGATATCGCAAACGCATCTCGCCAGATTAAAAGCTCTGAGCTGGCAGAATGTAAAAAGAATGGCGTCAACCAGGTATTAGAAGTCAAAATTGGTTATGACGGTATTGTATTTGCTTCTAATGCCAATAAAGCAGCTTATAAATTACGTCCACAACATGTTTATGCAGCGCTTGCGGCTCAGTTACCATCTCAGGGGAAAATGGTTGCTAACCCTTATACACGCTGGAATCAGATTGATAAAGCACTTCCAAATGAGCCGATCACCCTGGTGATTCCTGCTTCTAATCATGGTACGCGCGAAGTGTTCCAGGAGAAAATGGTGGATGCAGGTTGTGAATCGTACGCTGCAATTAAGTCTTTAGATAAAGAGGCCAAGAAAAAAGCGTGTACAAACTTCCGTAAAGATGGCCGTGTGATTGAAATTTCCGGTGACTACACTGAAACATTGGCGCGCTTAAAAACTTCTCCAAGTGCAGTTGGTGTATTTGGTCTAGGTTTCTATGACCAGAACCGTGACCGTTTGCGTGTTGCCACAGTGAATAATATTGCACCTTCTGAAAAAACTATTCTGAATGGTTCTTATCCGGTTTCACGTCCATTGTTCTTTTATGTGAAAGGCGAACACCTGAAGTCAATTAAAGGCTTACCACAGTTCACCGAATACTTCCTGAGCAAGAAAGTATCAGGTAAAGGTTCAAAACTGGAAAAAGCCGGCCTGATTTCAATGTCAGACAAAGAACGTGCAGCAGTACTTGCGAACTTCAAAGCAGGCAAAGCGGTGGTTGTAAAGTAAATACATAATGCTCAAAGCGCTGATGGCAGGGACGACCTGCCATTGGTGTGTTGCGATAGATTAAGTTTTTTCAAACCATGAAAATTGAAAAAACAGTGGAGAATACATGAATCTGCTACTCATAGGTGTCTTGCTGGCAATCATTGCCATAGCCTATCAAATCGGATTAAGTAAAAGCCGGAACCTAGCAGGTAAGGGAAACAATTCTGCGAACTTACATTCGCGTCCAAGTTATTATGGCGCCTTAGTCGCTTTGTGGTGTGGAATCCCTGCGTTTTTAATTTTGATTGTTTGGAATATTGTTGAGCCGAGCTTCCTGGAACAAGTGGTGATTAATCATCTGCCGCCAGAAGTATCGGCTCAGCTTGATCCGGCAAGCTTGGGTGTTGTCGTTGATCGTGTACAGGCACTCGCTTCCGGTTTTGGAGTCAGTGATACACCCGCTGCTTATGAAATAGCAGCTGCAGAGCAGCTGGCCAAATTTGTGACCATCGGTACATTTGCCAAGCTGGCGGTGGTGATTTCTGCGGCGCTGGCTGGACTGGTCTGGGCGAAAAATCGCATCAGTCAGGAATTCCGAGCCCGTAACCAAGTTGAAAAAATTATTAATATTGGTCTGGCACTCTGTTCAGGGGTTGCGATTCTGACCACGCTTGGGATTGTGATGTCGATGTTCGGTGAAGCAATGCGCTTCTTTAGCTTCGTCAGCCCGTTCGATTTTTTCTTTGGTACAGAGTGGAATCCTGGTTTTAGTACCTCCGGGAATGCTGAAGGCAGTTATGGTCTGTTGCCACTGCTCTGGGGTACGCTGATGGTCAGCGGTATTGCACTGCTGATTGCTGTCCCTGTCGGTTTGATGATTGCGATCTATCTGGCTGAATATGCATCACCTAAATTCCGTTCTTGGGCCAAGCCAACCATTGAAGTATTGGCAGGTATTCCTACTATCGTATATGGCGTATTTGCCTTAATGATTATTGGGCCTTTCCTGAAGGCCATAGGAGCCATGGTCGGTATTGATATTAATGCCACTAGTGCGCTAACCGCTGGTCTGGTTATGGGGATCATGATTATCCCTTTCGTTTCTTCTTTATCTGATGACATTATTACCCAGGTGCCGCGTGCATTACGTGATGGGTCTTTAGGGCTCGGTGCGACCAAGTCTGAAACCATCCGTCAGGTGGTTTTGCCGGCAGCTTTACCGGGGATTATCGGGGCTTTCCTGTTGGCAGCATCACGTGCAATTGGTGAGACCATGATTGTGGTGCTTGCAGCAGGGAACAGCCCGCAGTTACATGCCAATCCATTAGAAGCAGTCTCTACAGTCACTATTACCATCGTCAACCAGTTAACCGGTGATACTGACTTCGCAAGTCCGCAGGCGCTGGTAGCCTTTGCACTGGGTTTGACATTATTTGTGATCACCTTAGGTTTGAACATTATTGCACTGTATATCGTGCGTAAATATCGTGAGCAATACGACTAATGAGTACTTCAAATACAACACCTTTAGATCAGCGTATTGATCCATCTGTGGCTGCCGAGCTACGTGAAAAGCGTAAGAAGACCATTCAGAACTCTTTGGCAGGTCGTCATCGTAAAGAAAAAGTATTTCGCCTGTTAGGCTTGTCGGCAGTATTGGCTGGCTTGTTCTTCGTAGTATTGCTGTTCGGAAGTATCTTGAGCAAAGGTTTGCCGGCTTTCTGGCAAAGCAGCATGAATCTGCCGATTTATTTTGATCCGACGATTGTTAATATTGGCCCTAAACCTAAACAGCTTGCCAATGAAACTCCGGTGCAATATGAAGAGCGTCTGATTGACTGGCAGATGCAGGTGGGTATGGTCGACTGGGATGCCCTGATTGTAAATGGCATGATTGCCAAAGATAGCAAGCTGGACGGCCAGCAGGATGAACTCGGCTCTTTATATACCAGTTCAGAAGCTTATCGTCTGCGTGACATGGTGCTGATGAATCCAGGTCTGGTTGGACAAACTGAAAATGTGAAAATTCTGGCAGATGCCAATGTCGATGTCTGGTTGGCGGGTAATATTGACCGTGATCTTCCGGCAGAACAGCAGCAGCTCAGTCCAGAAGTCCGTCAACTGGCTGATGCCATGAAAGCTTCGGGTGTTATCGAAAACAGCTTCAATACCAATATCTTTGTCAGTCCGGATTCGCGCAGTTCACCTGCAACCTCTGGTCTGGCCGGGGCATTCATGGGTTCCCTGTTCATGATGCTGATCGTGATCTTTATCTCGATTCCAATCGGTGTGGCTTCGGCGATTTATCTGGAAGAGTTTGCACCAAAGAACTGGATTACCGATGTGGTTGAAGTCAACATCAATAACCTGGCAGCAGTTCCTTCGATTGTGTTCGGTTTACTGGGTGCGGCAATCTTTATCGGCTGGATGCATTTGCCACTGTCCGCACCTTTAGTGGGGGGGCTGGTATTAAGTCTGATGACCTTGCCTACGGTGATTATTACCACACGTGCCTCTTTAAAAGCAGTCCCGCCTTCGATCCGTCAGGCTGCGTTGGGCTTAGGTGCTTCACGTATCCAGACTGTATTCCATCATGTATTGCCACTGGCTCTGCCTGGGATTCTGACCGGTGCCATTATTGGGGTTGCACAGGCGCTGGGTGAAACCGCACCACTCTTATTGATCGGGATGAGTGCCTTCGTCGCCAGTGTGCCAGCGACACCATTTGAGCAATCAACTGCCTTACCTGTACAAATCTTTTTATGGCAGGGTAATGAACTGCGTAACTTCTTTGAAGGTCGTACCGCAGCAGCCATTATTGTCCTTCTGGCCATGATGATCAGCCTGAACAGTCTGGCCATCTGGTTACGTAAAAAGTTTGAAGTCCGTTGGTAAGAAGGGGCAAAATAATGAATATTGTAATGAATGAAATCTTGAATACCTTAGAAAAGGATCCGTCTGTGAATCCACAACATACGCAATTTACCGCAGATTCTAGTACACAAAAGCCAACGACTTCTTTTATTTCGCAGTTCGATACTCATGCGGAAAATAAACAGCAAGCCAAGAACAGTAATGTCAAACTCAGTACTTCGGATGTGCATGTGTACTATGGTGAAGCCGAAGCCATTAAAGGCATTGATCTAAACATTTATGAAAATGAAGTCATTGCTTTTATTGGTCCATCGGGCTGTGGTAAATCTACATTTCTGCGTACCTTAAACCGCATGAATGACACGATTGATAGCTGTCGGGTTACAGGCAAGGTCATGCTGGATAATCAGGATATCTACGATCCGAATCTGGATGTTGTGCTGCTGCGTGCACAAGTAGGGATGGTATTCCAGAAGCCAAACCCGTTTCCAAAATCCATTTTTGATAACGTCGCTTATGGACCTAAATTACATGGTCTGGCGCGTGATAAATATGATCTGGAAGAAATTGTAGAAAACAGTTTGCATAAAGCAGGCTTGTGGAATGAAGTCAAAGACCGTCTGAATCAGCCGGGTACGGGTCTATCTGGTGGTCAGCAACAGCGTTTATGTATTGCACGTACTATTGCAGTGTCACCCGAAGTGATTTTAATGGATGAGCCATGTTCAGCGCTGGATCCGATTGCAACGGCCAAAGTCGAAGAGCTGATTTCCGAGCTCTCTACCCAGTATACGATTGCGATTGTGACGCATTCAATGCAACAGGCCGCGCGTGTATCTGACCGTACAGCTTACTTCCACTTAGGTGATCTGATTGAAGTCAATTCGACTGAGAAAGTCTTTACCCAGCCGGATCATCAGTTGACTGAAGCGTACATTACTGGTCGTTTTGGTTAATCTTTGCTTATCTCAACTATTGAAAAGCAGAGCCGTCGTGCTCTGTTTTTTGTTTTGATAATTAAAAGAATGACCTCACCATCATCATTCTCTACAATTTTTAGAAGAAGATAACTTAAAAACCAAATCGCAATCTTTCACTCTTTATTTGGCATTCCCTATATTGCAGGGTGCGAGGCAATGGGGCATATATTCGTGCCTAAACCGAACACAAGTCACTGGTTTTTGCTGTTATCTGGTGATGAGTCATACCTTTAAAATGACAGAATTTCTTGTCTGATGCTTCATATCAGCTAAAAATCTTGCGAGATATCCCTCAGATCGCGAATATAGATGAATTGTCAACAGACTTTAAATAACTATTGAAAAATACCCGTATTGACCTAATCTAAGGGTATAAACCGAATTAAATTGAGAATATATTTTTTATGTTATTTCATACGCCGAAATTGCCTGCAGAAATTCGTATTAGCCATTTAAACGCGCGAATTAATGAACAACGCAAAAAAATCGCGCAAACTACGGCTTCTAAACTGGAGCTTTTGCAATTAACTCAACAATTGTCAAAAGAAGCCCGTATACGTAAAAAAAACAATCAAAAAATTTATATACTCGACTTTAAAGGGGATACTGCGGCTTCAGCAGTAGAAAGTTTACGTGAAGAAATTACCCTGATTTTGGCCACTGCAAAAGCAGGGCGTGATCGTGTGGTGGTACGTCTGGAAAGTCCGGGCGGTATGGTACATGGTTATGGGTTGGCTGCTGCGCAATTGGTGCGTTTACGAGATGCCGGTTTTAATCTGACGGTGTGTGTCGATAAAGTCGCAGCCAGTGGCGGTTATATGATGGCCTGTATCGCCAATGAAATCTTATCGGCGCCGTTTGCCATTGTAGGCTCAATCGGTGTAGTGGCTCAGGTACCGAATTTCAACCGTTTGCTCAAAGACAATAAAATTGATTTTGAATTGTATACTGCGGGTCAGTACAAGCGCACCGTAACCATGTTTGGTGAAAATACTGCTGAAGGTAAAGCCAAATTTGAAGAAGAGTTACAGCAAACTCACGAATTATTTAAACACTTTGTTGAAAAGTACCGTCCTCAACTGAATGTTGAGAAAGTGGCGACTGGTGAGCACTGGTATGGAAAAGATGCGCTGGATCTGAATCTGGTCAATAAACTGCAAACTTCAGATGAATACTTGCTGGGTTTATTGGCACAACATGATATCTATGTGATTGAAACGCGTCGTAAACCGACTTTGGGGGAAAAGCTTGGTTTACAGGCTGCACAAATGGCAGATGGTTTGGTTCCTGCTGTCATGCACAAGGTAATGGAAGCTTTGCTTAAGGCAAATTCTAATGTAGTACAAATGCGTGATCCTAAATTTTAATATTACTCAGCTTAGGTTCATAAAAAAGGTCAGTCATTACTGACCTTTTTTATATCTTGGATTTATATTGAATAAGCTGCCTATGAAATAATAGATTAATCACACTTTTAATTGTTCCTTAATAGTAATTTTGCTATTTTAATCGGTGCTGTCTGAATACTTGTTTATTATTCAGAAAACTTAAAAAAGCTTTAAAATACCGAGGGAAAAATGACTAGAATCATTGTGATTGCAAAATCTAGCCACACTGTATTACATAATTCACAGACTGCAAAGGTCAATTTAATACAGCCCTCCTATGTAAAAGTTGCCATGCATAAAGAGGATATTGCCTCACTCACACGTGCTGAAAATAATTGTATTATTACCTTGAAAAATGGTCAGGTCATTGTCATTGAAAACTTCTTTATAGATGATATTGGTGAAAATAATATTTTATTATTTAATGGGACACTCAGCGAATATGAACAGGCCGAGTTTGATATTCATGGTGAATTTATTGATTACACGCCTGTCAATGAAAAGCTGCAAAATGTCCGCTCAGAAACAGTAGCGCCTGATAGCAATACGCAAATGCAAACCGCTACTGCCAATCCAACAACTCCTCCAGAGGAAGATGACTCTCCTTCGCTATTAAAGGCAGGTCTGGCCGTTCTTGCAGCTGAGGCAGCATATTTGGTGGCATTTAAAGATGATGGGGATAGCAAAGATAAAAATATCGACCGAATTCCGCCCATTAAACCAACAGCTAAGTTAGATGAAGACGGAAAAGTCATTACAGGACAGGCAGAAGCTGGTTCAATCGTTTACGTGAAAGATGCCAATGGGGAAATTCTGGGTCAAGCACAGGCAGATAGTGATGGTAATTATGAAATCACTCTAGATCGCCCGGTTACAGATGGTGAAAAGGTTGATGTATTTGCAAAAGATTCGGCCGGGAATGAATCACAAAAACAAGTGGTGACAGGAAACAAAGATACTATTGCGCCTGATGCAGCCAATGCTCAAGTGAATGATGATGGGAGTATGGTATTCGGTTATGCAGAAGCAGGTACAAAGGTCTATTTATATACAGCAGATGGAGAACTTGGACCAGTGACTGTTGCGCCAGACGGGAGTTTTAGCCTGTCTGTCAAGCCTGCACTCAAGCCCGGAGAAACTGCAAAAGTGGTTGTTGAAGATGAAGCAGGGAATCGTTCAGAAGAGAGTAGTGTTGAAATTGGCCAAGATACATTAGCACCTGATCAGCCTAAATTTGAAGTCAAAGAAGATGGCAGCTCGCTTAAAGGGCAGGCAGAAGCAAATTCAACAATTGAAATTAAAGATAGCAATGGCAACCTGATTGGCAGGGGCCAAGCCAATGATCAGGGCGATTTTGAAATCATATTAAACCCGGCATTGGCAGAAGGAGAAACAGCCAGTATTACGGTTAAAGATGCAGCGGGCAATACCTCCAAACCGATGGGTATTACTGCAGGTCAAGATAATATTGCACCCGATGCACCTAGTGTAACGTTAAATGAACAAGGTACTGAAATAACCGGTCAAGCAGAACCGGGTTCAAGAATTGAAATTCGAAAAGGTAATAGTTTGTTGGGCTTTGGTACAGTGGATGAAGATGGAAACTATACAATTAAACTCTCACCTGCATTGACAGATGGCGAGCTTGCCAAAGTATATGCTATCGATGCAGCGGGTAATCAATCTGATCCGATCGATATAAGAGGCAGCAAAGATACTGAAGCACCCTCTGCACCATTTTTATCTAAAGTATATGATGATACGGGTGAGAGTGAAGTTTCCATTAAATCCGGTGGCAGCACTCAAGATGGTACTCCTGTTTTTGAAGGAACAGGTGAGAAATATGCAACGATTACCATTTATCAAAATGGCGTAGCGATTGCCACTGTTGAAGTGGGGGCGGACCGTAAATGGACCTATACGCCTGAACTTGACTTGGACCCTGGAAAATATAGCTATTCATTCAGTCAAACCGATCTTGCAGGAAACATTAGCGATAAAAGTGCTGCATTTGAATTTACTGTAGAAGCTGTAGACCCGGAAACGCTATTGGCGGATACTACAGGTGTTAATGAGGAGTTGACCAGTGCAGCTTCACAGCTTGTGGCTTTAGAGTTACTACTGAACGATTCTGCCCAAACCGAGATAAATGCTGTTGAAGAGCAAGAGTTCGATATTCATTCACTGCTAAGTCGCGATGATGTGATTTCGTTTAATCACACCGAAATTGATTTAGAGTCACTGAATTTAGATAAAGTGGTGATGGATGACTTCGCAGCAGAGGGAGCATTAGCAGGGAAATCAACTGAGCCGATGGCAGTTTCGCAATCTGTGCAGATGGCTGATTTAACCCATGTGAGGATGGATCTAGACGAGTTACAACACCCAAGCTGGGCTTTTGTCTAAAGTGAAACGATCTCTATGAATCACACCGCTAAATAAATTATTGAGAATTAAAAGCATTCAATCGAGTGCTTTTTTATTGCCGTGTAATAGTTGAATTAGGCCAGTAATGATGGCGCCAATGGTTGCCAGTAACATATCTTTGTGCGCATCCCAGATATCACCCTGTTGCCCATTATAATTTTCCGCTTCTTCAGGAGATAAACTGACAGCAATCCACCATTCCAGCCATTCATACAATAGACTGCTAGCAATAACAAATTGAATTACCAGCAGAAAAATCACCTTGGGTTTCAGTGTAGGAAGCCAGACTTGAAACAGGCGATAGAAAAAAGGGTAGAGCAATAGACCGTAAGCAATATGAACCAGACGGTCATACATATTACGTGACCAGCCCATGAATTGATTTAAATCCAAATGCAATAGCTGTTGAATCCAGTCATTATAGGGAACAAAAGAATAAAGATAGTGCGCCCCGATCATATGAATCAATAAAAAAAGCAGATAAAAAATAAAACAGGAGAAACTGAGTCCAATTTTCTTGAGGCTCACCAGCAGGGCAATCAGCATCAAAACTGTACCGGCCTGATGAAGCATATAAGCAAATAATTCAAGCGGTTGAATACTCGCAAGCACAAGCGCAATGGCGAAGAAACCTAAGCTCAGCCAGTGTTTTAAGCTAAGTTGATATTCAATCATCTTATTATTTTCAGTGATCTATTGATGGAATTATAATAAAAAAACGAAGCCGAGGCTTCGTTTTTTTTCAATCTAACTTAGCTTAGATTTTAGAAATCAGTTCTTTTACTTGTTTGGCTTGAGCTGCTGCATTACCCGTATAAGTTGCTGGCGTCATTTCAGCTAAACGGGCACGGTCAGCAGCAGGTACAGCTTCTAATTCGTTACCATTTACAAAATCCACCATCATGTCGCGAGTCATGGCTTGACCACGAGTAAGAGCTTTTAATTTTTCGTACGGTTTTTCAACATTGTAACGACGCATTACAGTTTGAATCGGTTCAGCCAGAACTTCTTGAGCATTGTCTAAGTCTTCAAGAATACGGTCAGCATTCAATTCAAGTTTACCAATTCCTTTAGAGCAAGCTTCAAAAGCAATTAAGCTTTGTGCAAAACCCACACCCATGTTACGCAGTACAGTTGAGTCAGTTAAGTCACGTTGCCAGCGAGAAATCGGAAGTTTTTCACCCAAGTGAGCAAGAACAGCGTTTGCAATACCCAGATTACCTTCAGAGTTTTCAAAGTCGATTGGGTTAACTTTGTGCGGCATGGTTGAAGAACCTACTTCGCCTTCTTTTAAACGCTGTTTGAAGAAGCCGAGAGAGATATAGCCCCAAACGTCACGGTTAAAGTCGATCAGGATCGTATTGAAACGACGTAGCGCATCAAAAAGCTCGGCCATGTAATCATGTGGCTCAATTTGCGTGGTGTACGGATTGAAGGTTAAGCCTAAAGATTCAACAAATGCTTGTGAGTGAGCAGGCCAGTTGATGTCTGGATAAGCTGAAAGATGAGCATTGTAGTTACCTACTGCACCGTTAATTTTACCTAGCAATTCAACATTTTGGAACTGTTTGATTTGACGTGCAAGGCGGTAAGCCACGTTCGCCATTTCTTTACCCAGCGTAGTTGGGCTTGCAGTTTGACCATGGGTACGTGACAACATTGGTTGTTCGGCATGCTGTTCTGCCAAAGCAACGATTGAATCAATGATTTGCTGCATGGCATTGACCAGCACTTCACGGCCATTTTTCAACATGAGCGCATGAGACAGGTTATTAATGTCTTCAGAAGTACAGGCAAAGTGAATGAACTCACCAGCATTTTTCAATTCATCAATATGGGCAATCTGTTCTTTTAAAAAGTACTCAACCGCTTTTACGTCATGGTTGGTGGTACGTTCAATTTCTTTAATACGGTTGGCATTATCTTCAGAGAAGTTGCTAACAATAGCATCCAGTGCAGCATTTGTTTCAGCTGAAAAAGCTGGAACTTCAGTAATTTCAGGATGGTTTGCAAGCGCTTGTAACCAACGCACTTCAACAGTTACACGAGCATGGATTAAACCAAACTCAGAAAGAAAAGGACGGAGAGCATCACATTTGCTCGCATAGCGTCCATCTAGTGGAGAAAGTGCAGTTAAAGCGTTCATATTGATTCCTTAGATCTTGGAATTAAACGAAAAATGAAAAGCGCATCAGCTCGGTTAAGTCACCTGAAACTGAAGACGTGCCAGATTTTGAATATCTTGAAGTAACTTGCGTTTACCAAAGACCATGCCCCATGAGCTGCCGCCGAGCTGGCGCCACAAATGCGCCATTTGCAAGCCGGTAAACAGGGATGCACGAATACGGTTGGTATGACCTGAATCTTTGAAAGCCTGAGCATTGCCTCGTACCATGATGCGCGGATTAATCTGTCCGGCAGTCTCTACATAGGTTTGGGCAAGATTGGCAATAATGCTGGGATGCATATAATTATTATCAAAGAAAGAGAGCTGTCTTAAGATTTTCTGTTGAGATTGTTCAATAATTTCAACAAACTTGGGATTGCTATACACTTTTTTTTCTAATTGTAATAGCGCCATGGCATAGGACATGGGGAGTTTGGTATTGGAAAGTTTAGGTAATCTGGATTTCGGCGAGGTATTAAAGGGCTGGGTAATGCTACTTTCTAAAGCCTTTAAGCCGAGGGAAATATCGGCCAGCTGATTAAAGAAGTCCAGGGTTTGGGTATTGGATTGACCACTGGGACGAATATTTAAACTGGCTTTAATCAACTGTTCAAAATAAAAGTTACCGCTTTCACCAATACTCTGCTGACCCGTCATCGCTGTCATATGCGTCAGCTGGGTGGCCTGAAAAACTGCCGCCAACGCCAACACACGATTTTGGCGAATATTCAGAGTCTGAGGCTGTTGAAACGGTAACTCTGCCATGCCGAGACCATCCTTATGCAATAAAATCCGGTTTAGGAGCATTAGTGTGGTGAATCACGCCGCCCCCTAAACATACTTCACCTGAATAAAACACAACACTTTGACCTGGTGTCACTGCACGCTGTGATTCATCAAATTCAACGCGTACACCATTTGGTGTATTCGGGTCTTTATAAATAGTACAGGCTTGGTCAGGCTGACGGTAGCGGGTTTTTGCCGTACAGCGGAAACCCGATTCAGGAATGTCCTGTTCACCTGCAACCCATTCAATGGCTTCACTCCACAGCATGGTGCTGTGCATGAGTGGATGTTCATGACCCTGACCAATCACCAGACGGTTGTTTTCAATATCTTTATGCAGTACAAACCAGGCACCTTCTTCTGCACCCTTCATACCGCCAATACCGATCCCGCCGCGTTGACCGAGCGTATAGTACATTAAGCCGTGGTGATCACCAACCTCTTTGCCATCCTCAAGGACGATTTTTCCAGGTTGAGCTGGTAAATACTGCTTCAAGAAGTCATTAAAACGACGCTCACCAATAAAGCAGATGCCGGTTGAATCTTTTTTCTTGGCTGTTGCAAGACCCTGTTCTTCCGCAATTTTACGTACTTCCGGCTTTTCAATTTCACCTACCGGGAATAAGGTCTTGTTGATTTCACGACCATACACAGCATGCAGGAAATAAGTCTGGTCTTTGTTGTTGTCTACACCGCGTAATAAAGGCGCATACTGATCACCTTTAGAATTGGTCATGGTTTCACCACGGCGGCAATAATGGCCGGTTGCAATAAAGTCTGCGCCTAAATTCACCGCATGGTCTAAAAAGGCACGAAACTTAATTTCTTTATTGCACAGAATATCCGGATTAGGGGTACGACCAGCTGCATATTCCGCCAGAAAATGTTCAAATACGCGGTCCCAGTATTCCATGGCGAAGTTGGCAGTGTGCAGCTTGATGCCGATCTTGTCACAAACGGCTTGTGCATCTGCCAGATCTTCCATGGCTGTACAATATTCCGTGCCGTCATCTTCTTCCCAGTTTTTCATGAAAAGACCTTCAACCTGATAACCTTGTTGAAGAAGTAATGCGGCAGAAACAGAAGAGTCTACACCACCAGACATACCGACGATGACACGTTGTTGCATGGGATTAGGCATCCAAATTTGAAATTAAGGGAGAATTCTGGTGCTCGTAAATGAGCGATAAAGGATAGCGTTTTCCTGCCTGAGCATCTTGCACCGCTTTTAGTACTAAGGGGCTGCGGGCACGGGCTGTTTCAATCAGTTCATCTGGCGTCATCCAGACTGCACGGACAATACCGGTATCGAGTTCAGCCTGTTCATCATAACTTATCGTTTCGGCCTTCAAGCAGAAACGATAGTAGGTCCGATCTGGAAACATGGGCGGAGTATAAGTATAGATACCGATCAGATCGGTGATCTGAACCTGATAGCCGGTTTCTTCCTGAGTTTCACGAATAGCTGCTTCGACAATGGTTTCACCTGCTTCCACATGACCGGCAGGCTGATTGAATACAGTATGGCTAACCGCTTCTGTATGTTCTTCGACAAACAGAAATTTTCCATCTTTTTCAACGACAGTCGCGACAGTAACGTGAGCAGTCCAAGCAGTCATAAAACGCACCATGGCAGGAAAAGCCCTATTCTACAAAATTTAGCAAGACGTGGCTATGTGAGATGAGTTTTTCTTTGGCGCTTTGGCCAGGTTTTACTTTTTTAAATAATTGAGCATTACCAGCAAAAGGGTGCAAGCTGATAAATCATAAAAAAAGCCTAATTAAAAGGGGCTTTGGGGGGGAAGTGATCAAGGGAAAGTATTCTGATGAATGATTTCTTGGGAGTATAAAAATGTTGTTTTTAAATAAAATCCAGCATTTTGATTAAGCCGTGTGCTAAATACGCTGTGCTTTTTTATCTTTTAGGCCAATAAGAAATACCCAATAACAGATGCCGGGAAATAGAGCCATTAAAATAGTGGAAATATTGCTATACATTTTCCACCATTGCTCAGGAATTTGGCCTGTATGAGTCCAGGAAAAAAGAATAAAAAATGGCGTGGCAATGAAGAGAGTGCTAATACAGATGGTGAGTAAATTAAGCAGATTATAGCGATTTAAAGTAGCAGAGAGTAAAAAGCTGAAAGGAACTGTTAAAATGCAATAGGCTAAATAAACCAGACCATGCCCTATAAAAACAACGAAAATAGAATATAAGTCATATTCACGATTCATAATGATAAAAAACCATGCAGTGAAGAAAAGTAAGGGTATCGGAGCAAGCAACAGGGCTTTTACTATTTTTTCATTTGAGTATGTCATAAGCTTAATTCTCTTTTTTTATTCAATCGTTCTTTATTATCACTATAACTACGCTTACAAAGAGCAGGGGAGCTTTCATTGAATATAATGAAAAGATGATTATTTATCTATTTTTTAAACTAATTTCTAATATTCAATCATTAAAACGCCTAAAACACTTAATCTTGGTTTTTTATCTGGTGATTCAGATTCTTGCATCTGAATTTCTTATTACTAGTCGATGAGTTGGGACTGTTTTGTAGGTTTTGACTCACATCAGACTTGGCCTTTGACGGCTATCTGAAAGGCTAAAGTTTTTCTATGATGAGCTATCAGGAATAGGATATTCCAGAGAATAACAAGAGATAGGCATAAAAAGAGTAAGGTAGGACAGGAGTTATACCGAACAACCAATATGAAAAACCCCGGCAGGATGCTGGGGTTTTTCTTGTCTGAAGGATTTTGATCTCACATCAACGCTACTGAATTAATATGTAGAAACCCTCATATTTAATACTTTTAGAGTTTAATGAGAAGAATATAAATAAAAAACTGATCGCGGCATTCATGGGTTTTATGATTGCGATTTGCCCGATGCTTTTATTATTTCCTAACCCTTCAATAGTTGCCATTATTTGTGCTAGTGCGATTCCTGTTTATTGCTCTGGCAGGGAGGAAGGAATATGAGCAGCTGGATATTTGAAAAGTCGATGTGTCGAGCCTTTAAGCGATGATTTGAAAAATTTTCATACGCAGTAAGTTTAAAGAGGTTCTCAATTATGGCTTGGCACTTTCACATCATGGCTAACCGGATAAAGTAAAATTTTTATCTTTAAATCTTAGATTAGCATTTGAAGTGCAACACCATGTTGTTGCCATAATACCTGACTCGGACTTTTAAAGCCGAGTCTTTTTCTTGGACGATGATTCAAGCGTTGAGTAATTTCTGCAATATATGCATCCGTATAGTCATTCAAGTCACTGCCTTTTCTAATATATTGTCTGATCAATCCATTCGTATTTTCATTTGTTCCACGCTGCCAGGCGCTATAGGGATCAGCGAAATACCAGTCGACATCTAATTCCTGAGCAGCATACTCATGCAGGCTGAACTCTTTACCATTGTCCGCGGTAATTGTTTTTAGGTGTGCTTTGATCGGTTTCAATAATCTGATCGTAGCCTGGCAAACTTCCTCAGCCTTGCGCGTGCTGCACTTTTTCAGCCAAAGATAACCTGTCTTCCGATCTACAATTGAAACCAGGGATTGTTGGTGGTTCTTGCCAACTATCGTATCTATTTCCAAATCACCAAAGCGAGAGCGCTGCTCAATCTCAGCAGGTCGATCGTGAATGCTTTTGCGGTTTGTCAGTTGGCCACGAGTCTCAATGGAGCCATATTTCCTCTTTCTTTGATTTCTGAAACGTAAGTTGCGGAAGAGCACACCACCTCTGCTTTTATCCTGCTGTATAAACCTGTATATGGAATGCAGACTGACTGAAACATGAGAAGCAATCTGTTCGGGACTCCATTGGAGATCAAGATAAGCAATGACCTGTACCCAAGTATCATAAGGGATTCTTTTAGGATTAGGACAATGCCGTCTGCGAGCTAATTTATTGGCATGTTTAGCGAAATAACCATTCCTTGCTCTATTGCGTGCTATTTCTCTGGAAATAGTGGAAGGTGAGCGATTTAGCCTCCAGGCAATATAACGCTTAGAAAAACCTTCACGTAACAATGTAGAAATCTGATATCTTTCTTCTTGAGTAAGATGAGTATAGTTCATGATGCAACTTTGACTTTGGTCGGTCGGAAGCAAAATGCTAGCTCATCTTGCTTCCTTCCAATAATTTAATCTCTGTTGCACTTCATTTGAGAATCCAAGAATAAAAAAAACCACGCAAAAAGCGTGGTTTTTTTAATCAGTTCAATCTAATACAAATTAGATTTTACCAACTAGGTCGATTGAAGGAGCAAGAGTTGCATCGCCTTCTTTCCATTTAGCTGGGCAAACTTCGCCTGGGTGAGCGTGTACATATTGAGCTGCTTTAACTTTACGAAGAAGTTCTTGAGCATCACGACCGATACCACCCGCATTGATTTCAACGATCTGGATTTTACCTTCTGGATCAATCACGAAAGTACCACGGTCAGCAAGACCATCAGCTTCGATTAATACGTCGAAGTTTTTAGCAAGAGTCCAGTTCGCATCACCAACCATAACGTATTGGATTTTTTTGATTTCTTCTGAAGAATCATGCCAAGCTTTGTGCGTGAAGTGAGTGTCAGTAGAAACTGAATAAATTTCAACACCTAACTTTTGGAATTCAGCATAGTTATCAGCAAGGTCACCTAGTTCAGTTGGGCAAACAAAAGTGAAGTCAGCTGGATAGAAGAATACAACAGACCATTTTCCTTTCAGGTCAGCTTCAGTTACTTCGATAAATTGACCATTTTGGAATGCAGTTGCTTTAAATGGTTTAACTTCAGTATTAATTAAGCTCATCATTGTCTCCATGATTGAGGTTTGTATTTAATTTCCAAAAGGATAACGGATTTTTTGTTATTGCTGAAACAGTATTTTTACATTATTAAGATCGGAAAAACCGAATTAACTAATATAAAGTTTACAATTCCACCAAATCTGATTTTTTGATCTATTCAATCACCTAAAGATGATAACTGAATGACAAAAAAGCAGTTCTTCAGCCTGCCTAAGAAGATGAAGGTTGAGGCCCTAAAATTCAAGGGTCAAATTGAGGAAATTATAAAAATATTCAAAAATCCCAAGCTTCCGCTGACTGGCAATACAGCGTAAAATAGCAGTTTATTGTCTTTTTATATTAGGTGTTTTCTCAGTGCAGAGTCCTTTAAATGTAGATCAGCTCGTTATGGCGCGCGACCGCCATCGTTTAAATCGACTCCAAAAAGGTAAAGATGCGAATCTAAAACAATACGAAGAATTATTTGAAAAATCGCATGCCAAAGTCATGCAGCGTATTGAGCGTATCCCTGAGACTAACCTCAATCAGGATCTGCCTGTCAGCCAGTATGCTGACAAGCTGATTGAAGCCATCCAGCAGCATCAGGTGATTATTGTAGCGGGTGAAACCGGTTCAGGTAAGACCACGCAGTTACCTCAGATTGCGATGCTGGCGGGTCGGGGGCTGACGGGTCTGATTGGTCATACCCAGCCACGGCGTCTGGCTGCCCGCAGTGTTTCGCAACGTATTGCCGAAGAGGTTGGGGAAAAACTGGGAGAATCTATTTCCTTTAAAGTCCGTTTTAACGAGCAGGGTTCACAGGACTCTATAGTTCGTTTGATGACTGACGGTATTTTACTGGCAGAGCTGGCCCACGACCGTTTCCTGACCAAATATGACACCATCATTATTGATGAAGCTCATGAGCGCTCGCTGAATATCGACTTTATCATGGGCTATCTCAAGCAGCTATTGCCACGTCGTAAAGATTTAAAAGTTATCATCACTTCTGCAACGCTGGATGTAAACCGTTTTAGTGATTACTTTAATGGTGCACCAGTTTATGAAGTGGAAGGGCGCAGCTATCCGGTCGAAGTCCGCTATCGTCCGATTTCAGAAATGAGCATTGCCGGTAGTGATGATGATGAGTTTGATGACTTTGAGGAAAACCTGCCGCGTGCTGTGGTTCGGGCCGTTGAAGAGTGTTTTGAAGATGCGCAGGAAAAAGGTCATCCTGAACATGCCGATATCCTGATTTTTGCCAGTACTGAACAGGAAATCCGTGAGCTGCAGGAGACTTTACAGAAACATGGTCCAAGGCATACCGAAGTTCTCCCTTTATATGCCCGGCTGGCGTTGGCTGACCAGCAAAAAATCTTCAATCCTTCCGGTGGGGGACGACGGATTATCATTGCAACCAACGTGGCAGAGACGGCACTGACCGTTCCGAATATCCGTTATGTAATTGATAGCGGTTTTGCTCGTATTTCACGCTACAACTATCGTTCACGGGTGCAGCGTTTACCGATTGAAGCTGTTTCCCAGGCGGCTGCCAATCAGCGTAAGGGGCGTTGTGGCCGTATTGCGCCAGGTGTCTGTATCCGTCTATATAGTGAAGAAGACTTTTTAAGCCGCCCTGAGTTTACCGAGCCGGAAATTAAACGGACCAACTTGGCCTCGGTGATTTTGCAGATGCAGAGTCTGGGCCTGGGCTCCCTGGAAAATTTCGATTTTATCGAGCCGCCTGATCATCGTCTGGTTAATGATGGCCGTAAGCTGCTGGTTGAATTAGGAGCGATGACTGAGAAAGGTTCTTCTAAAGTGACTGAAGAAAAGCCATCGGCGACTTCTTCCGCTTTAAAAAAAGGAGGAACACAAGGTGGATTAACCAAAATCGGTCAGCAGATGGCAAAAATGCCGATTGACCCGCGTCTGGCACGGATGATTCTCGGTGGTGCGCATTTTGGTGCGCTGAATGAAGTGCTGGTTATTGTTGCAGCCTTGGCTGTACAAGATCCGCGTGAGCGCCCCGCAGACAAGCAGATGCAGGCTGATCAGAAACATGCATTATTCCGTGAAGCAGATTCCGACTTTCTGTTTTATTTAAAACTCTGGGAAGCCCTGCACAATAACCGCGAAAGCATGAGTGAAAATAAACGCCGTAGTTTTGCGCGTAATCATTTCCTTAGCTGGTTACGTCTGCGTGAGTGGAAGAAAACCCATGAGCAGCTGGTGGATTTGGCCAAAGGATTAAAGCTGTCTTTTAATGAAAAGAAAACCAGTTATGAGAATCTGCACCGCGCGCTTTTAACTGGTTTACTCTCTTTCATTGCCAATAAGACCGATGAACGCAATGTATTTATGGCAGTGCGTCAGCAAAAGGCACGTATTTTCCCGGCTTCGACCTTACATAAAACCAATACGCCTTGGGTCATGGCCTTTGAAATGGTCGAAACTTCACAGGTGTATTTGCGTACCTTGGCGAAGATTGAACCAGAATGGATTTTGCTGGCCGCGCGTGACTTGCTCAAGCATCATTATTTTGAGCCGCACTGGTCGAAAAAAGCCGGCGTGGTCAATGCCTATGACCAGATTTCTTTATTTGGCCTGATTATTGAGCCAAAACGTCCGGTGAATTATGAAAAAGTCGATCAGGCCGCAGCGCACGAGATTTTCCTGCGTGATGCTTTAACCACAGGTCATCTGGGCATCAATCCGCCATTCCTGAAGCATAATCTGCTCAAACTGGAAGAAGTGGAACGGGTTGAAGACAAGTTGCGCCGCCGTGATCTGGTGGTCGATGAAGAAACGATTTACCAGTTTTATGCCTCGAAAGTACCGCCGGAAGTGGCCAGTCGACGCAGTTTTGAAGACTGGCGTGCGACGGTCGAGCCACATGAGCCGCGTTATCTGTTTGTTGATGATGATGCCTTGTGGCTAAATGACCGTCCGACGACACAGCAGTTCCCTGACTATTTGCGTAATGGTGAATTACGTCTGGCCACTAGCTACCGTTTTGATCCAAGTCATGATGAAGATGGGGCGATGGTGAAGATTCCATTACAGGCATTGCCGCAAGTCGATGAAAATGTTTGGTCATGGGGTATTCCGGGTTGGCGTCTGGAGCTGATTGAAGCGCTATTAAAAAGCCTGCCTAAAGAGAAACGCCGTGCTCTGGTGCCAATTCCAGATACAGCGCAAAAGCTGGTCGCCCGGATTGATGCGGTACATTTGCAAGAACATATTTTCAGTTTTCTGGCTTTCCAGTTACGCGGCGAGCAGATCAGCGAAAAAGATTTTAGCTTTGAGCGGGTCGAGCAATACCTGCTGCCACTCATTAAGGTGGTAGATGAAAAAGGCCGTGTGATTGAACAGGGCCGTGATTTGACAGAGTTAAAAGCACGCTGCCGTACAGAAACCCATAGTCCGGTCAAACAGCTGAAAGGTGAATTTAAAACCTTCCCGGAAAATTTTGTTTTTGAAGCCTCGCAAAAAGTCACAGGCGTGATGGTGAAGCAATATCAGGCACTAGTGCCGAGCAAAAAATTTGCTGTGCTGGAACAGAAAGATGAATCTGGTGTGGTCATTCAGACCTTTAATGATCAGGCTGAGGCCGTCAAACAGCATCGGGAAGGAATTATCCGGTTGGTGCACATGCAGCTGGGTGATCTGGTTCGCCAGCTGAAAAAGCAGATTTCCAAACCGTTGGCGCTGGCGTATTCGCCTCTGGGAGACAAAGCCCAGTTAGAGCAAATGTTAGTTTATGCCACACTGCAGATGTCAGTTAAAGAGTTGCCTGTCAATGTGCAAGAGTTTCAAAAAACAGTGGAAGATGTAAAAAAATCTTTCCTGACATATGGGCAAACTGCGCTCAAAGAGATCACGGATATTTATATTCAATGGCAGGAAATTCGTCGTAAACTCCTGGTGCTCGACGCTTCTATATTTGGAAAAAATATTGATGATATTGAGGACCAGCTTGATTTGATGAGTCTTTCTGACTTTGTTTACCAGAAACCATCCGACGTATGGCTGGAATTTCCACGCTATTTGAAAGCCTTGATCTTGCGTTTAGAGCGCTTGCCCAATAACCTACAGAGGGATGATTCCGCCATTGACCAAATTGATCCGTGGATGGAAAAATTATTTAAGTTTAAAAATGACGCTCGCCTTAAAGAATTGTATTTTATGGTCGAGGAGTTAAGGATCTCATTGTTTTCACAACCCATGAAAACGAAAACACCCATTTCTCCAAATCGCCTGCAAAAAGTATGGGAACGTCTGGGAATCAGTTAAGATATAGGTCATTTTGAGAAGGAGTTTTACATGGGCATCCGCATTACAGGTACTGGCTTGTTCCATCCAGAAGAGGTCATTACCAATGAAGAGTTAGTTGAAAGTTTAAATGCTTATGTGGAACTGTATAATCACGAAAATGCCGACAAGATCGCAGCAGGCGAACTGGAAGCGCGTCGTGGTTCTAGCGCAGAATTTATTGAAAAAGCATCAGGTGTACAGCGCCGTTATGTCGTTGAGAAAAGCGGGATTCTAGATCCGAAACGTTTACGTCCAAATTTACGTGAACGTTCAGATAATGAAATCTCACTTCAGGCGGAATGGGGCGTTATTGCTGCTCAACAGGCCATGGAGAATGCCGGTGTAACTGCTGAAGATATTGATATCGTAATTTTGTCATGTTCCAACCTGCAACGTGCTTATCCGGCCGTGGCGATTGAAATCCAGACGGCTTTGGGAATTCAGGGCTATGCGTATGATATGAACGTCGCCTGTTCAGCAGCGACCTTTGGTTTGAAGCAGGCACATGATGCGATCAAAGCGGGCAGCGCACGTCGTGTGTTATTGGTAAATGTGGAAATTACTTCTGCACATACCGATTTCCGTTCACGTGACTGTCACTTTATTTTTGGTGATGTGGCCACCGCTTCCATCATTGAAGATACAGAGACTAAAACCGGTTTTGAAATTGTGGATACCCAGCTTTTTACCCAGTTCTCGAACAATATCCGCAATAACTTTGGTTTCCTGAATCTCTCAGAAAATGCAGATATTGATGATAAGCGTTTCCGTCAGGACGGCCGTAAAGTCTTTAAAGAAGTGTGTCCACTGGTTGCGAAAATGATCACTGCCCAGCTAGAGAAAAACCAGATTGTACCTACAGATGTAAAACGCTTCTGGTTGCACCAGGCCAATGCCAGTATGAATGAACTGATTTTGAAACTGGTGGTGGGCAAAGAAAATGCCAAACCGGGTCTGGTACCGATCATTCTGAATGAATTCGCCAACACCTCTTCTGCAGGGGTAATTATTGCTTTACACCGTACAGCAAATGAAGTTGAAGATGGTGAATATGGCGTGCTGTGTTCATTTGGTGCGGGCTATTCTGTAGGCTCAATCCTGGTACAAAAGCATGTTGCCTAAGCCAGAAGTGCTGTTACAGGTCTACTGTAATGCACATCGCTAATTCATTATATCTAGAGCCTCATTGCGGTTCCGATAATGATGAATAAGGGGTAAAAGAAATATCAAATGGCTATGATCAGTATGCTGATCATGGCCATTGTTATGTGCTGCTATACTCAAATAATGCTTTTCTCAACACTTATCTTTTTGTTTTTAGCCTATGCTGCCGTAATCTATTACCCATGGGCAGACTTTGGAGGAATTGATCAGCTTTCGTGACCGTTCACAACTCGAACTCTCTGAGGTTCAAGCAATTACTGTCAGGTGTCTGCAAGATCATTTAGGGGCCTTTTTTTAATTTTTACTTTGCTTTACAGTAAGTCGAAATAGTTTAAAAATAATAATTGGTTTTTTAAGCCTGCACGTGCAGAACTGTTTTTAAAGACAATCGCTTCTAGGCCTATGACTCAATATGCTTCAATAGAAAAATAAAATGATGGGGATTCATATATGGAACAGGATAGCCTGCTACTGCGTTTAAAGCAGTCCGCTCAACAAAGTCTCAGTATTTTCCCCAATCTGAACGAACTTTATCTCGATCAGATGGCGCTGATTGGCCAGCTGAATGCGCAAAACCTGTTCAAGATTTATCAAGAGCAGCACCGGATTGATCTGCTCAATGGAATGTTTTATATCCAGTTTTATACGCCCAAGGAGTTAGATCAGCAACGGGCACATGTCTTGGCGGAGGCTCATTTTGATTTTAAACAGGCCAAAGCCGAAGCGCTGGAAGATTTCTTTTTTCAAGATATTTACTTTTTAACCGGTGATTTAAAACCACAGCATTCGCTTTTTTTAAGAGACAAGGCCAAGTCTTTACGCCAGATTCTTATAGATCAGGTCTATGCCTGGGTAGAGGGGCCGAAGCGGGTTGCTGAATGTTTGAGCCAGATGTCAGCTGTTCAAGCCGAAATTATGGACTCTCTGATGATTCAGGCGGAGCTGTATCATCAACCGGTGCTGTATGCCTATGTCCAGCATGGACAGGAAATTCCTGTCGAGATGCTGAACCGCTTGCAGCAGGTTTTTTCCTTACACTACTTACAGTCGAATGAGTTCCTGTCAATTCAATCCTTGATGGATAGTTTAGATGAATTTTGTTTTAGTGCAGCCGAGTTCCTGCATCCGGCGACTCTCCGGATTATGGCATTATCTTTTGAGAACCGTTTTAACCTGTATGAGCTGAATGAGCATATCGATGATATTCGACTGTTATATCGTCATGCTGAAGAGCAAAGTAATCTGTTGGGCTTTGTTCGTTTAATGAACCGCGAGGTCTGGCAACGGGATGACTTGTTATCCAAGCGCAATTTTCTGGAAAATGACAGTTATTTGTGGCAAAAAAAGGTGGCCAATTTACCCCTATTTGATTGCAAGCGCACGGTTAATTGGCTATTTAAACAGTCTGCTGAGGTGCTGGATTGGCTGAGCATGAATATTCAGCACAGCAGTGTGCGGGTTGCCGCGACCGCTTTAAGCTTTATTGATAGCCATCATATTCATCCACAAATCATTCTGGCCACCCTGCAATATTTTCAATATGTGGCAGCGCGTCTGTTCATTCATAGTGCGCATCAATATGCGATTCAATATGACTGGTTTCAGCATCAGCAGAATCAGAAGGTTGCCCTGAAAGGCACTGGCCAAGCCTATGAAGATCAGCGTATTGCCATTAGCCCCTCCATTTTGTATCTGGATGAATGGAGAGGCTTATTACGGGATATGGCACTGAATGATCATATGACTAAAAAGGTGTATACCAATTTAAGCCGGGTCATGCAGGCATTTATGCAACATTTATATAAAGTCACTCAGGATCTGCCAGTAGATGTACTGGCCTATATTCGCCCGCAGACACAGCAGGACCGCGATTTTTATCATGTATTGCAGCGGAACCGCATTCCTTTTGTAGAGTTTCGAAAGCGCTTTTATTTACAGAACCGGCATGTGCGTGAGTCAGTTTTTGAGGGTTATGTGCGTGATTATTTACCGGAATATTTTTCTACTCATGCTGATGTGGCTAAAAATCTGACTTGGAGCAGCCTGTTTGCCCAAGCCGTAGCGTGGCATAACCATATTCAGAAACAAGAAATTGTCGCCAAGCTTAAAAAGGAGTTTGCCCTAGCTAGCTGGACAGCACGTACCCAGGCACCGTTTTTACTGTATTTTAATTGGCGCTTTGAGGAATTAAAAAGTTTAGACCGGATTCTTGAAGAAGCTCGAATATTCAGGAATTGTCTGGCTGCAAGTTACGCACAGCGGATCGTTGAAGGAGAATATGTGGCCTTTCGGATGTCGCATCCTGATATTCATTTACCGCTGATTTTGGGTTGCCAGTTACAGGATGGGCATGTAATTTTTGACCAGCTGGAGTATCCGAACAATCAAAAAGCGGAACTGGAATATATCAATATTGCCCAGCATTTTATTGACTGGCTCAACCTGCAAGCCTGACCGGATTTAGGCCTTTTCCGCTGTGATGCTTAACTTTTCCGCCAAAAATCGTTAGGCTATAGCCGTTCTTTTAGGGTATCTCTTTTTATGAAACAGGAAACTGCGCTTAAGTTATTAAAAGCAGGAGAAAATGTCTTTTTAACCGGTTCTGCAGGGGCAGGCAAAACCTATACGCTCAATCAATATATCAATTATCTAAAAGCCCGTAAGGTCTCTGTCGCAATTACGGCCTCGACCGGTATCGCGGCGACGCACATGAACGGAATGACGATTCACACTTGGGCGGGTATCGGGATTAAGGACTTTTTGTCTGACGAAGACTTAAAGCGCATGAAAGAGCGTAAATACCTGAAAGAACATCTGGAAAATGCGCAAGTCCTGATTATTGATGAAATCTCCATGTTGCATGCCAAGCAGCTGAACTTGGTCAATCAGGTACTGAAATATTTCAAGGAAAGCGATGAGGCTTTTGGTGGCATTCAGGTGATTGTAGCAGGTGACTTTTTCCAGTTACCGCCAGTGGGTAAAAATGATGAGCGTAATCGGGACAAATTCTGTTTTATGTCTGAAGCTTGGGTCGAAGCCAAGTTTCGGGTGTGTTATCTGACTGAGCAGCATCGTCAGGGCAATGATTATCTGAATGATATTTTAAATGCGATTCGTGCTCAGGCCATTACGCAGGAGCATCTGGCCGCCCTGCATAGCACACGTCAGCAAGAAATCGGCGAGACTTATACGCGTCTGTATACCCATAACATGGATGTGGACAGTATTAACTTTAAACATCTAAATGAAATTGATCAGGATCCACGGCAGTTCGATGCGCAGTGTGATGGAAATGAAAAACTGATTGAAACCTTAAAATCATCCGTGCGAGCCCCCGAGGCTTTAACCCTGAAAAAACATGCCAAAGTGATGTTCGTGAAAAATAACTTTGATATGGGTTATATCAACGGCAGTTTGGGGGAAGTCATTGGTTTTGAAGATGATGATGAATATGGCATTCTGCCTAAAGTGAAACTCACCGATGGAACCACCTTGCTTGTTGAGCCTGAAACCTGGTCAGTCGATAATGAAGCGGGTAAAACCATTGCCAGTTTCCAGCAGATTCCCTTACGTCTGGCCTGGGCCATTACCATTCATAAATCTCAAGGCATGACATTAGAGGCGGCTGAAATTGACCTCAATCATACCTTTGAAAAAGGGCAGGGCTATGTGGCGCTGTCACGTTTAAAGACCTTAAGTGGATTACGCCTGAAAGGTTTTAATGAACAGGCTTTAGAGCTTGACAGTTTGGCGATTAAAGCAGATCGCCGTTTTCAGGAACTGTCTGATGAAGCCGAGGCCAATTTTTCCCATGTCGATTTGACTACTCAGCATAAGGCCTTTATTCGTCACTGCGGCGGAACCTTGAATGAAACTGAAATTCAGCGTAATGAAAGGAAAATTGCCAAAAGTGGCGCTAAAACCAATTATGCCACTGCCACGCTGGATGAAACCCGTGAGCTGTTTGAAGAAGGCTATGAAATTGCTGATATTGCGACAGAACGTGGTCTGACGCCTGCAACCATTATTAATCATTTGGGCCGTTTGCAGAAGGAACGAGGACTGGATATTTCAATCGCTCATCCGGGGGAAGAAGTGGTTGAGCAAGTGCGCAAGATTTATAAACGTCTGACTAAACGCCAAAACTCCGATCATTTTAATGATGATGGCAGTATCAAATTACGCCCGATTGTCGAGCTGACCAGTCCGCGGATGGGCTATGATCAGGTGCGTCTGGCCTTACTGTTTGTTGAATAACCTTGCGTGAAGTACTGAAGATGGATGTTTGATGAATACTTTATCATTTATCCGGCATTCCATCTTTTTCAACTTGAATTAACAGATTAAAATAGAAAGTACTCTCAATCACAATCTGCACGAATATGGTATTTACCACGTGGTACTCACTCAGAAAATTCGTTTATAACAATTTACATAATGAAGAATACGAAACAAAATTTAGCCGGATCATCAACTATTTTTTAATTTTACTGATCATTAGTAATGCCAGCGCCGTATTATTGGAATCAGTAAATGATATTTATCAATCTTATTCGTTGTTTTTTGATTTATTTGAATATTTTTCTATCCTGATTTTTTCTATCGAATATCTCTTGCGTTTTTGGTCTATCGCCGAAGAGAGTCCCTTTGAAAGTGCATGGAAGAATCGCCTGAATTGGGTAAAAAGCGGTGGAGCAATGATTGATTTATTAGCCATTCTACCGGCTTATATCAATTTTTGGGTGCCGATCGACTTACGTTTTCTCAGAATTTTACGGCTGTTACGACTGTTAAAGTTGACACGGTATTTTGTGTCCTTGCAAATTCTCTTGCGCGTGATTGAACGTGAAAAAGGTTCTTTTCAGGCAGTCGTATTTATTTTGAGCATCATGATTGTCATGGCAGCCGCCTGTATATATGTGGTTGAGAGCAAGGCGCAACCAGAGGTATTTACTTCAATTCCGGCTTCTATGTGGTGGGCGGTGGTCACACTCACCACTGTGGGGTATGGAGATGTAACCCCTATTACGCCTGTAGGGCGTTTTTTGGGTGCACTTATTACCATTTTAGGGGTAGGGCTAGCCGCGTTGCCGGCGGGTATTTTAGCCACGGGTTTAACGCATGAGCTGGAACAACGTAAACAAAATCTGGAATTAAAGTTTAGAGAATTATTACAAAATGCTGAAATCGATTTATTGATTGATCAAGAGAAAATTGAAAATATTCGCAAAGAGGTGGGACTGAGTATGGAGCAGACGCAGGATATTATTTTTCAATTGATGCGTGAGCAACGCGAAGAAGCATTACAGCAAGAGCGGGAACACTATGCTTATTGTCCACATTGTGGGAAAAAACTACCAGATTAAAAATGCTTATCCAAAGGGCTTAGAACTATTCCTAATAGGTGACTGCTTAAGCTTTGGAACGGAAATTATTGAGTGCATGGCCTCGCTAAATCGATATGCCAGGAAGCTGCAACAGGAGTGTTTCAGGGCATCTTCTTTTTCCTAGATTACACCTTGTTGCACTTCATGCGAATTCACTCCCATTATCTGGTTCCAATCAATAACGATAAAATCCCGGCTGCAATCAATGGTCCCACCGGTACCCCGCGCAGGACAGCTACACCTGCGACTGTACCAATCAACAGGCCGGCCACTACATCTGGCTGATTTGCCATCAGTTTGACCCCACGTCCACCGAGCCAGGCCACAAAAAGACCAATACTAATCGCCAGTAAAGATTTCCAGCTAAGAAAAGATTTCAGAATGCTTTCCCCAGGAATTTTTCCACTCGCAATCGGGGCCAATACGCCAATCGTTAAAATAATAATCCCGATATTTAGGCCGTGCTGCTGAACATAAGGAAGTAGGTCATGCAGTGGCGTAATTTTAAGTACAATCAGCACCGCTGCAGCAATGGTCACTGCACTATTATGGCTAAATATACCGCAAGCCAGTAAAACCAAAAGAACAATCAGGTTTAAATCAAGTTGGGACATAGGAGATAGAAAAATGAAACTTCACAGGATTATAGGCTTTTTAACCTGAGAGGGGGAGAAAAACCGGACAGCGCAGAATCTTGATGGAATTTCAGTATAGAATGCGCCTATCTCCCGTTTAAGCAGGTTCAAACAGATGCTATTAGAGAAAATGTTGCAATCACAAGGTTTCGGTTCACGTAAGCATTGCCAGCAACTAATTAAGAATGGTGCTGTTTCAATTCAGGGAGAAATCATCGATGAACCCAAATATAAGCTCAATCTGCAAGACCTTATATTTAGTGTCTATGGTCATGAACATCGCTACCGGGAAAAAGTCTATATTGCTTTAAATAAGCCCCAAGACTATGAATGTTCCCATCAAGCCACGCATCATTTCAGTGTTTTTGACCTGTTTGACGACATTCTGTTGAATCGCGGCCTGCAATGTGTGGGTCGTCTGGATCAGGATACCACCGGGCTGTTACTACTGACAGATGATGGTCAGTTTCTGCAAGCCCTGACGCACCCGAAAAAGCATGTGGCAAAGGTTTATCAGATGACCACAGCCGATCCGATTACAGCGGAGCAGATTCAGCAGCTGGAACAGGGAGTTGAGCTAAGAAATGAAAAAGGTGTCTTTGCAGCGACCCATGTCAGTCGTTTGGATGAAAAACGTTTACAAATGACCATTCATCAAGGGGTGTATCATCAGGTTAAGCGTATGCTGGCTGCAGTGGGAAATAAAGTTGAGCAGCTACATCGTGCCCGGATTGGGGCATTGGCATGTAATGACTTGGGGGAGGGGGAATGGATTTATTTGACCGAAGAACAGGTGGCTCAGGCAAAATTCCGTTCAGAATAACAAGCGCAAGTTAAAAGGTTTATTTTAAAAAGCAGTGGTAAGTCTGAAACTCATCATCTTTAACAAATCCCATGGATTCATACAAGTGGTGGGACTGGTAATTATTCTTTTGGGTTTCCAGACTGATTCTTAAGGCCTGTTGATGTTTGGCAAATAAAACTGCTGTATCAATCAACTGTTTGGCCGCGCCCTGACGGCGATAAGCCGGGCTGATATAAACATCATCCAAAATATAATAAGTGGAACAGGCGACTGAGGAAAAACCTAAATACAGCACAATAAAGCCGATTAAGGCCTCATCTTTAGTATTAATGAAAATAACGGTTTGACCATCTTCAAAACGCTGTTTCAGGAATTGATGGGAAAGATCAAAATTGGAAGAAGCACCATAAAACTGGCGATACTCATCAAATAAAACAGCCAGATTATGCAGATCTTCCGACTGGGCGCGTCGTACAATCATTGGCTTACTCCATGCTAATTTTGCTTGATCATTAGCATAAAGCATAGCGAAATTAGCCAGAGGAGGGACTTAAGAATTGTTCCTAAGTGCAACAATGTTAAATTTTGTCGCTTTCACCCAAAATTGCATTAAGTTCTTCAAATAAATCAAGATGATCATCATCTGCAACCAGTTCTTGATGATCTGCTGCCTGAGCAGTAGTAACCGGGTGAAGGGCTTGCTCTGCTCTCAGTTCATTTTGCTTCAGTTTGCGCAATTTAATCAGCTGCTCCAGATCGATATTCTGGTTCTCGATGGAGAAAGGAATTGACTTGGTAATAACAACCTGTTTAAAAAACAGCCGCACTGCCTGAGCGGGTGTAATCCCTAATTGCTTAAATACTGCAAAAGCCTGTTTCTTTTCTTGGGAATCCAGGCGAATTTGATAGACTTCAGTTTTTCTCATAATATTTTCAAAGCTTTAAATTACTTAACTTTTCGCATTTATTCTAATCATTTAATGTTGAATTTCAATCTTAAAGCGACCGATTTTAGAAAATAATCTGTAATGACAAGCGATTTACAGTGTCAATTCAAATTTTGAGCTAAAACTCATCTGTTGTTCTGTGAGCGGATCCTTAAACTGGAGCTGTTTGGCAAGCAGTTTTAAAGGCTGGGAAAAGTCATATTCAGCTTTATGCACCACTTCGGGATAAAAAGGATCATGTTGAATCGGGATATTTAAATGATTCAAATGGACGCGCAGCTGATGCTGTTTTCCGGTATGGGGGTGCAGTTCATATTTTGCCCATTGCCCTTTGTGTTCTAGCAGTTGAATAAGCGTTTCACTATTTGGCTCACCTTCAACGATCTGCATGGTATAAAAAGGCTGACCTTTTTCCATTTTCAGGCTTAAAGTCATCGGGAAGTTTAAATCAGGACGATAAGCCGCAATCGCATGATAGGTTTTTTGTACCTGCCGGGTCGCAAACATCTGCTGATAGGCACCACGTGATTTTGCACATTTGGAAATCAGCACAACCCCGGCAGTTTCACGGTCCAGTCGGTGAATCGGGCTAAGATGCTCATTTCCAGTCTGCTGTTTTAGCCGGACGAGTAACGTTTCCTGTACATACTGTCCGGTGGGACTCATGGTCAAAAAGTGTGGCTTGTCGACCACCAGCAGATGTTCGTTTTCAAACAGAATCTGATGCTGAAAGGGAACATGGACTTCATGAGCCAAAAAGCGATAGTAAAAACAGTGCGTGTTGGGCTGAAAGGGACTCTCTACCGTTAAGACCTGACCCTGAGCATCATAAACCAGACCGAGCTCAAAGCGGGACTGCCATTCGCGGGGTTCGATGTGCCGGAACTGCTGACATAAATAAGCATAAATGGTCGCAGGACGGGGGGAAACAGCTTGCAAAAAAACTTTACTCGCACTTACGCCATTCAGCATAGGTGGCTTAAAATCAACAGGCGAATGCATGATTAGGTCGCAAGCTCTCTTATTAAAACAGATGCTGTGAAAAAACACAGTTTCTCACAGAGGTGAATAGGCTTTTAAAGTGCTGCGATGCTATCATAATTATTCTTTTATCGCATGTCGTGAGTAATATGCCTTATTCCTTGAATGTCACTTTAAATCATGAAGAAGATACCCGAAAATTGGCCAAAGTTCTGGCAGAAACCGTTCCTGCTGGTGTTGTCTATTTGATTGGTGACCTGGGGGCAGGGAAAACTACATTAACGCGCTATTACTTGCAGCAGCTTGGCCACAAAGGCTCGGTAAAAAGCCCCACCTATACTTTGGTTGAGCCGTATCAAATTAATGAGCAGGATATTTTCCATTTTGACCTGTATCGTCTAAATGACCCTTATGAGCTTGAATTGATGGGCATTCGAGATTATCTGGAAACGCCGAATGCGTTATTTTTATTTGAATGGCCATCTAAAGGTGGGGATGAAATTCCACAGGCAGATTTAATTATTGAAATTTTAAAATCCGAAGATGAACTTACACGTACTGTGAGTTTGATTTCATCTAATCTGGCATTAAAACAGGCTTTGGAGCGCGAATTTTCACATGGTTCATGATCTCAGTATACGCCGTATCCGTGCACTTGATCCGGCACTCGCCAACCAGATTGCAGCGGGAGAGGTGATTGAACGCCCCGCATCTGTGGTGAAGGAATTACTGGAAAACTCAATTGATGCAGGAGCAACCGAGCTGCTGATCCGGGTGGAACAGGGCGGCAGTACACTGATTGAAATCACTGATAATGGACGTGGTATCCATCATGAAGATTTGCCATTGGCTGTGCTGCGTCATGCGACCAGTAAAATTCAGACTGCGGAAGAGCTGCATGCCATTAACAGTCTCGGATTTCGTGGTGAGGCTTTGGCATCGATTGCTGCTGTATCGCGTTTAAGTCTGACCAGTAGCCAGAATGAAGACGGCATTGGCTATCAGGTCGAAGTCAATGGGACTGCGTTTGAACATCAGGAAATTCAGCCGGTCGCGGCGCCTAAAGGCACCCAGATCCGGGTGCAGGATTTATTCTTTAATGTACCGGCACGACGTAAATTTCTGAAAAAGCCTGGAACCGAATTTGGGCATATTGAAGAAATTGTCCGCCGTATGGCCTTGACCCATTTTAATATCCGTTTTGTTCTGGAACACAATGACAGCATCAAACTGAATCTGCCAGTGGCAGACAGTGGCGCATTACGCTTTCAGCGGGTGCAGCAGTTACTTGGCCGCCAGTTTACTGAAAATGCTTACTGGATGGATGCAGATAGTATTAACATGCGTTTATCGGGTTGGCTCGGTCATCCCTCGGATGCACGTGCACAGGCTGATCTGCAATATGTTTATGTGAATGGGCGGATTGTCAAAGATAAGACCATTTCCCATGCCTTGCGTATGGCGTATGATGGCATTCTGCATGGTCATCAGCATGCGGCCTATTTACTGTTTCTGGAAATTGACCCGGAAAGTATTGATGTCAATGTGCATCCGACCAAGCATGAAATACGTTTTCTGAACCAGCGTGAAGTGCATGAGTTTGTACGGCATTATGCCAAGGAAACCTTGGCACAGTTCCAGACGGCGAGTGCTGATCTGTCAGAGGCAATGAAGACTGAAGGTGAAGCTGTGGCGAGTGCATCTCAACCACGCTATCAGGAGCAATTCAGCTTGCACCAGTCAGTGACAGCCCAAATGCCAGCTCACTCGTCCACTGTTCCTGTTCAGGACGAAAATGCACCTTCGGATATACTGACAGATTTTGAATCCTCACGGCCGCAAACCGTGCATTATGCGCCAGATTACAGTAAATCTTATACTGGTTCACAGCAGCTCAATAATGCCTTAAAAAGCTATTTGGCACCCTTGCGAGAGCTTGACACTGTTACCGATGCGTCTATTGGCGATAGCTTTCAGACTCATCTGCAAAGTAAAATCGATGAACATCCTTTAGGCATTGCCATTGCCCAGCTGCACGGCATTTATATTCTGGCACAGAATACCGAAGGCCTGATTATTGTGGATATGCATGCGGCACATGAACGTATTTTGCTGCAACAGATGAAAATGGCCTGGGACAAGCCGGAATTCTGGATGTCACAACAATTGTTGATACCTAAAGTCGTGAATATCAGCCGGATGCAGGCCATGCGGATTGATGAGCTGAAAGATCAGCTGGCACGTCTCGGGCTGGAAATTGATCAGTATGGTGATGAGCAGGTGATTGTACGTGGTGTACCGGCCATTTTGCACAAAGCCGATTTTGATGCCTTGATTCCTGAACTTCTTAATGACCTTGATCCCAATGATCAGGCGCAGGGCTTATTGCAGAAACGTGACCAGATTCTGGCAGGCATGGCTTGTCACGGTGCAGTACGTGCCCATCGTATTTTAAGTCTATCTGAAATGAATGCTTTATTGCGTCAGATGGAACACACTGAATTTGCGAGTCAATGTAATCATGGTCGTCCAACCTGGCGAGCTTTTCCATTGGCTCAACTTGATAAACTTTTTGCTCGGGGAGAGTAGTCTTACATGTCCAATCAACTGCCGGTCATCAATTTAATGGGACCAACTGCAAGCGGTAAAACTGCTTTGGCATGTGAACTTTATGAGCAAGGAAATTTTGAACTGATTTCAGTTGATTCAGCCTTGGTTTACAAGGAGATGGATATTGGTACAGCCAAGCCCTCAAAAGAGGAACTGGCGCGTTATCCGCATCATCTGATCGATATTATTAGTCCGCTGGAAGTCTATTCGGCTGCAAACTTTGTCGAAGATGCCTGCAAACTGATTGATGAGATTCATGCACGTGCTAAAACCCCAATTTTAGTGGGTGGCACTATGCTGTATTTTAAGGCGCTATTAGAAGGTTTGTCGGATAATTTGCCAAGTGCAGACTATACGGTTCGTGCTGAGATTGAAGATGAGGCTATACGTGAAGGCTGGGAGGCCGTCTATGCAGAATTGTGTCGGGTTGACCCAGCCGCTGGACAAAAGTTTAAGCCAAGTGATAGACAGCGCATCATCCGTGCCTTGGAAGTCTTTAGGCTGACAGGTGAGCCGATTACAAAACTACAAGCAGAACAACCAAAAAATCAACCATATCGTTACAGTTTCCATAATTATGCCCTGATGCCAGATCGGGTAGAATTGCACAAACGTATTGAGATGCGGCTTGAATTAATGTGGAAAAACGGATTTTTGAATGAAGTTAAGGAGTTAATGGGAAAATACGATTTTGATGATAATTTACCGTCAATGCGTTCAGTTGGTTATCGTCAGGCCATAGAATTCTTAAAAAATGGCAATATAAGTAGCGAAAAACAACGAGAAATGGAAGATAAGGCTTTGTTCGCAACACGACAACTTGCAAAACGTCAATATACCTGGTTGAGATCTTTGCAAGAAAAGCATAAATTTACTACATATTTTACGCTCGAGCAGGCCCAAGAAGACTTGCGAAACTGTCACGGATAAAGCAAAATTTAGAGACTATCTTTTTTATAATTTTTAATTGAAAAATAGAGATAGTTTTTTGCGCTGATTTTTAATTTTTTTTGGAGTTATAACATGTCTAAAGGTCAAACTTTACAAGATCCGTTTCTGAATTCTCTTCGTAAGGAACGTATTCCTGTTTCTATCTTCCTGGTAAACGGTATCAAATTACAAGGTCATATTGAATCTTTTGACCAATATGTTGTTTTATTAAAAAATACAGTAAGCCAAATGGTTTACAAACATGCAATTTCAACTGTAGTTCCTGCACGTAATCCACGTCCTGCTGGTGCACCTGCTGGTCCTCAAGGCGCGGGCTTTGGTGGTCAAGGCGCAGGCTTTGGTGCTCAAGGCACAGGCTTTGAGAATGACTCGAAATTTGAAGATTCTTCAGACGACGAAAACAATCGTTAATCGAATCTGAAATAAAAAAACCTCTCTATTGAGAGGTTTTTTTATAAGTATTAATTTTAAACCTATAAAAAAATTTAATATTGTAGTGTCGGATCTATAGATATTTTTTAAAAAATAGCGAGATAGTACAATCAATCGCTAACCCGATTTTACACTCACTACACCTCATACCATGCTGACATCAACGCGGTCTAAGTTAAGAACTATTTTCCGTCATTTTTATATTTATCCCGAACGAGATCTTTGGAATTTTATTGAAACTATTTTTGATCCAATTTGACTAGATTAGTCTTGGCGAGATTTACTTACCGCCTTTAGGAAATCCAATATAATATTCAAGCAGCTTTCTCGATGGTCAAAAATAAACTATTCAAAGTATTTAATTTGCTCTGATGCTGCTTCAGAGTGGATATTTATTGGTGCAAGCTAGGCGCACATATCAGTCTGCTACGGGCATTCAAAATCAGGGTATTTCAAAAGTATCGGTAGAGACAGCGCTCAAATTCATTTAGGAGTCGATTTAAATGGTAATCCTAGAATTATCATTGGGGATGAGACAAGCTATAAGGTCCAAGTTTCTCCTGCTTTAGTTGTTTGTTTGGGTGTGGCAGAAACTGATATTATTGCTGATAAAAGTTATGACGAAAAATTACTAAGAGAAAAAAATCAATATATTCAAACTCAAATAAATGCCCCGGGAAGAATTTACTCGAAGTCTAGCGGTAAAAATATAGATCGGTATGTATATGAAATGAGGCCTTTAGTTGACAATATCTTTGCAAGCTTAAAACAGCTTAGAGATATGGCTACTCGATATGACCTGCTAAAGCGTAATTATTAAAGTGCGGTTTTTTTCAGCTTGTATTTATATTTGGCTGCCTTTATGAAAGGTTAACAGCCCCTCATTTGAGAACCACTTACATATAGCAATGCTGCTGTTTGAGAAAAAAGCCTCAACACAGAGTAATTGACTACTATCGCACCCAAGGACTAGAGTTGTACATTTGGTGTGGTAGCCCAAGCGGTGCCTCTCGTCCTTTTGTTTTTTAAGCCAATTTTTATTTGTGATGGATAGAGAAGCTCAAGCTTGGTCCAAGTAATTAGTCGATACCTTGACATAATTCTGTGCGGAATAAGGTAAAAAAGCCAATTCTTTTTCAGTTAGTGGACGGGCTTTTTTGGCAGGGCTGCCCACATATAACCAGCCACTTTCCAGTACCTTGCCGGGCGGTACCAGCGTTCCTGCACCAATCATGACATCATCAGGAATTAACACATCATCCAGAATAATACTGTTAATGCCAATGAGGACGCGGTTGCCAATGGTGCAGCCATGTAGAGTCACATGATGGCCAATCGTGACATCTTCTCCAATAATTAAAGGTGAACCATTTGGTTTGTCAGTTTTTTTATGGCTGACATGCAGCATGGCATGATCCTGAACGTTGGAGTTTTTACCGATTCGAATCGAGTTCACATCACCACGAATCACCGCAAAAGGCCATACTGAGACATTTTCAGCCAATACCACATCACCGACCACAATGCTCATGGGATCGATATAGCAGGAAGTATCGATCTGTGGGTGAGTGTTTAAATAAGGGCGAATATTTGGGTGCATATTGCGGGGTCCGAGGCTTATTAAAAAACATGAAGAGTATAGAACAAAAAAGCATCCATCTGAATGAATGCTTTGGCTTTCGTCTAAGACGGAATGTTTGACTTAGAACAGGTTACTGAAGAACTGTTTGATATGGTCGAGCATACGTGCAAAGAAGCCTGCTTCTTCAACCGCATTTAAAGCAACTAGCGGTTTTTCTGAAATGACTTTACCATCCAGAGTCGCTACATATTTCCCCACGACCTGACCTGGCTGTAAAGGTGCGGTCAGTTTCGGCTGAACGACCAACTGGGTTTTAATGGCATTAGCCTGACCTTTAGGCATAGTCACATTAAAGTTTTCTGCAAGACCGATCTGAACTTCATCTTCCTTTGCAAACCAGACTTTGGCCTTAGCCAACACCTGCTTAGCGGGTTGAACATTTTTGGTTTCAAAGTTGGCATAACCCCAAGCCAGCAAGTCGCGTGTCTGTGAAGCACGTTCCTGCATCGATGGCGCACCAAAAATCACCGAGATCAGGCGAGTTGGTCCGCGTTTGGCAGAGGTGGTTAAACAGAAACCCGCTTCATCTGTATGGCCGGTTTTTAAGCCATCCACACTTGGATCTGTATAGAGCAGGGCATTACGGTTACCCTGTTTGATGCCATTAAAGGTAAATTCTTTTTCTGAATAAATTGGATAGTATTTTGAGCTGTCTTTAATGATGTGCTGTGCCAAAATCGCCATATCTTTTGCAGTTGAATAATGACCTTCTGCTGGCATACCGGTTGAGTTCACAAAGCTGGTATTGACCATGCCGATACGTTTCGCTTCCTGATTCATCATATGTGCAAAGGTACCTTCGTTCCCTGCAATATGTTCAGCCATCGCCTTAGAAGCATCATTACCGGACTGGATAATAATCCCGCGTAACATTTCCAGTGTAGTCGCGGTACCGTTTAAGGGCACATACATACATGACTCGGTGCTACTCCCACGGCACCAGGCAGATTCGTTCATACGAACCTGTTCATTTTCAGTCAGCTCACCGCTTAATAACTTCTGTTCGATGAGATAACTGGTCATCATCTTGGTCATTGAAGCCGGGGCAAGTTTTTCATTTTCATTTTTTGCAGCGAGAATTTGCCCTGTCTCGAAGTCCATTAGCACATAAGATTTATTATTCAATTCTGGTGGTGCAGATAAGACAGTTGCTGCAAAGCTGAAACTAGGAATTAATAATAATGCAGCAAGAGCGGTTTTTTGGGTCATTTCTAGTGGGTTCCAATATCTTGATGTAGGCACAAAAGAGCCTAGCATTTTAGGACAAAGCTAGGCTGACTTCTATGGGAAACCCGGGGTTATTTTAAAAGTATTGTAAGTAGCTGCAAGAAAAATGATTTAATTGCTGTAGGCAGTTAATTCATCACAAATCACTTGATTTTTTTTCTTGCCGGCCTTTTTGGCATCGGTTTTGGCTTCGGCCAGAATATGACGAAAATCTGCCTGTTTGCTCAATTGATTTAAGCTCTCTACCGGATTTTTCTGACCTGGTAGATATTCAGCCACCAGCTTGTTATAGCCCTGGTTGAATTTGGCTTTGTCCTTGACCATGCCTGGACAGATTTCAGATAAGACATAAATCGCAGCAAGTTCATGCGGAGTCACAGATTGAACGGGTGTAACTTCAATATTTTCATCAGCAGCATGTGCGGAAGTGCCCAGAAAAGCTGCCACAGAAATGGCGCACAAAGAGAAGGTTTTAAATAAGGTCTTTTTCATTGAAAACTCAAAAATCAGCTTTAGAACAATAATTGGCCTAGCTTAAACCTATTTCTTAAATTGAAAAGTATGAAAATGTAGTGAAGCTGTAGAATTGTGAAGATATCTGTAAGAAAAATAAGACGATGTGAGCACCGTCTTATTTAGGATCCTAACACCGGACTCAACCTTGATGGTCAAGAATTTCCTGGCAAACTGTTTGTTGTTCTTCCTGAGAAGACTGCTTTGCACCATCACGTGCTTCTTCCAGTAAAGATTTATATTCTGAATCGGCCTGAAGCGCTGAATAGGTCATGCCTTTAACCGAGTATTCCCCAAGATAGGTTTGGATCAATTGCTGAATTACGCTGTCAAATGTTGCATTTTTACCAATAATGGCAGGGCATACCTCAGCCATGACTTGTGCTGCGGCAATATCTTCTTTAATGATTGTATTGCTTTCTTCGGTGGTCAGATCAGTCGTTGCAAATACTGAGTGAGAAAAAAGTGCGCTAAAGCACAATGCTACCCCTGATAAAGATTTTTTTTTCATCATGATGAACCAGATTTATTAAAGGTGGATGTAAGGCCACAAATATATATAATTCCTGAACGAATACAATGAAATGTCCTAACGAGTCATTTTCTGGCATAACGAGATTTTTTGTGAATATATTGATTTCAAATGATGATGGTGTGTTTGCCCCTGGTCTTCAGGCTTTGGCAAGGGCTTTAAGTGCTTTAGGGCGTGTAGTGGTGGTGGCACCTGAAAGTGAACGCAGCGGCTATTCCAGTGCGCTGACCTTGGACCGTCCCCTCCGGCCGATCCAGATTTCTCCTGATGTCTGGGCGGTCAATGGTACGCCTGCAGACTGTGTCTATCTGGCCATGAACGGTTTATTCGATCTTGAATTTGATCTGGTCGTCAGCGGCATTAACAGCGGGGCAAATCTGGGAGATGATGTGCTTTATTCAGGTACTGTAGGGGCGGCCCTGGAAGGGCGGCTGAGCAAGCATCCTGCACTGGCGGTTTCACTATGTGGTGCCAATGTCCGCGGCTATGAATCTTCTGAAGATTACCGGGTTGCGGCAACCTGGGTACGTGACTTTATTGCACACGGTCTGCCCGTCTTACCGGAGCGACATATCTTTAATATTAATATTCCGGATATAGCCCTTTTAAAAGGTGCCAAGGTGACCTATCAGGGCCGTCGTTCACAATCCAAGCCCATTAGCAGTCATGTGGATCCGCGTGGGCGTCAGGTCTACTGGATTGGGCTGGCAGGTGAGGCAGTTGCAGAGCCGAAAAAAGGCCTGACCGAGATCGAATCTGACTTTTTCGCAGTCGCAAACGGCTATGTTAGTATCACGCCTATCCAGATAGATGCCACAAACTACACAGTCTTGCACGACTTACAGGTCCAGCTGCCTGAAAACCTTCTATAAGTGTTATAACTTTGTGAAAAAATAACTATTGCAAGTATATTGCAGTAAAACTTTGCTACTCTTAACGCAATTTTGCAACCGTATAAATGTTTAGAGAGGAAGATAATGTCCTTGGTGTCAACGAAAAGCTTCGCGATAGCCTCAACATCCACCTTGATGAAAACGCTGGTTTTATCGATCGCAGCGACATCCGCAATCATTATGACAGGTTGTGCAACCAAGCCTCAGGTGAATAATCCGGCTCGCTATGCTACAGCTCCTGACTTTTATACGGTTCGTTCTGGGGATACCTTGAGCGGTATTGCGACACGTTATGGCCTGAACTATATCAGTATTGCAGAAATGAATGATATTGCTCCGCCATACCGCATCTATGTAGGACAGTCGATCCGCCTGAAAAAGAATGCCGCACGTCGTACAACGGCTCAGCCTGTTACCCAAGCTGCACCTATCCAGCGTCAAACTATTGCAGTACCTACACCGACACCGGCGCCTTCAGTCAGCACCACTGTACAGACCACTCCACGCATAAGTCCTACACCGGTAACTCCGGTATCTACCGCGGCTGGATTGCGTTGGGTAAAACCGTCAAATGGTCCAATTTTGCAGGCCTATGATCTGGATGCAAATATCAAAGGCACCCGTTATGGTGGCCAAACGGGTGATCCGGTGATGGCAGCAGCTGATGGTCAGGTCGTCTATGCAGCCGATGGCTTAAAAGAATATGGCAATCTGATACTGATCAAGCATATTAATGGCTATATCACCGCTTATGCACATAACAGTAAATTAAACGTGAAAAGTGGTCAAAATGTAACAGCTGGTCAGAAAATTGCAGAAATGGGATCAACAGGTACCAACCGTACTATGCTTGAGTTCCAGGTACGTTTGGATGGTAAGCCGATTAATCCGACAGCAGTTTTACCAAATAATTAAATAAATAATGCAAAGCGCAAATTTCACCGTATAATACAATGAGTTGCTTTTATCAAAAGATGAGGCATCTCATAAGTTTAGAGGGAAATTTATGTTAGATCAACTTCGGGCAATGGGCGTCTTTGCTTGCGTTGTGGAAAAGAACTCGTTTAGCGGGGCTGCTCGTGAGTTAGGGATCACGACCAGTGCTGTGAGTCAACAAATTCGCTCATTAGAACAAGATATGGAAGTTATACTTTTAAATCGTTCGACAAGAAAATTAAGTTTGACTGAGGTGGGGCAAGCATTTTTCCACAGTTGCCAAGAAATGCTATCGGCTGCAGAGCGTGGCAAAGTTCGCATAGATGAGTTACGTGATGATCTGGTAGGTGAACTTCGCATTGCCTCCTTGCCAGAATTATGCGCTAATCATGTGATTCCTGCACTTTCCCACTGGATGTCTGCTCATCGTGGTCTGAGGGTTCATCTGGATACAAGCAGTCATGAGGTTGATTTGTTGGAGGGGCGTATCGATATTGCCCTGAAATTTGACCAGAATCAGGACGACCCGAACCTGCAGGTTGTACCATTGATCCAGATTGAACAGATTCTGGTTGCTGCACCAAGTTATATTAATCAAAAGTCAGTCATTTCACGTCCTGAAGATCTGAAAACTCATGATATGTTGCCACTGACTCATTTCAAGCAGTATCAGCGCTTCTATTTTAAGCATATTCATAGCGCAGAACAGGTGGAATTTGAGCTAAATTCACGATTTAGCACCAACAATGGTCAGGTTGCCAAAGCCATGTGTTTGCAGGGAAATGGCATTGCCAAGATTTTATATCTGGATGGAAAAAAAGACTTAATGAATGGTTCTCTGGTTGAAGTGTTGCCTGAATGGAAGCTTCCACCACTGACACTTTATGCCGTCATGCCGAAACGAGAACAACAGCCGACCAAAACGCTTCGCTGCATTGATACACTGAAACAGTATTTTAGCCAGATTGCTGGGGGACGCGTGTTACAAGTGGCCTCATAAATATCCAGACTATAAAAAAGCCGCTTTCTAGCGGCTTTTTTGGTTTAAAGCTTATTCTGTCTTAAGCCAGATAAGCTTTAATCATTTTAACCAGACGCTCCACCAGCTGGTCTGCCTGCTCTTGAGTGATATTCAGGGTAGGCAACAGACGCACGACATTTCCTGCGGTTACATTGATGATCATCTTGTATTCATCACGTGCAATATCCACCAGCTCGGCACAGGCTTTCGGTAATTCAATTCCAATCATAAGACCAAAACCGCGCACGGTCACGTTATGGGCTGCAAGTTGGGTGCGTAACTGCTCAACAATATAAGCACCTTTTTCCGCTGCATTTTCCACGATATTTTCTTTTTGCATAATATCGATAATGGTATAAACCACACGTGAGCCTAAGGCGGTCCCACTATAAGTCGAGCCATGATTACCCGCAGTTAAAACGCCTACACCACGGCCTTGGGTCATGACAGCGCCGATCGGGAAGCCATTGCCCAGACCTTTGGCTGTGGTCAGTACATCTGGAATAATATTGGTATGCTGATAGGCAAAATATTTTCCTGTACGGCCATTTCCGGTCTGAACTTCATCGAGCATCATCAACCAGTGGTGCTGGTTACAGAGCTGACGAATTTCTTCCAGATAGCTAAAGCCCTGCGGAGCTGTATTAACTCCACCTTCGCCTTGAATTGGCTCGACCAGAATCGCGACAATATCAGGATGGTTGATCGCTGCTTCTTCAATGGCTTCAATATTGCCAAAAGGAACACGGATAAAACCTTCAACCAGAGGGCCAAAACCTTCTTGAACCTTTTTGTTGCCTGTTGCAGACAGGGTAGCCATGGTACGGCCATGGAAAGAGTGCTCGGCTACAATAATTTTAGGGCTGGCAATGCCTTGCATATGACCGAATTTACGCGCAATTTTGATGGCGCCCTCATTGGACTCTGCACCACTGTTAGAGAAGAAAACCTCTTCCATGCCTGCTACTTCGGCAAGTTTTTGGGCTGCAGCAGTCTGCCAAGGTACTTCAAACAGGTTGCTGGTATGGATCAGGGTGGCTGCCTGTTCGGCAATCGCTTCAGCAATGACCGGGTGTGCATGGCCCAAGCCACATACGGCAATACCGGTTAAGGCATCCAGATATTCCGTACCATCCTCGGTATACAGATATGCACCTCGCCCTCGGATAAAGCTGATCGGTTGACGGCCAAAGACTGGCATCAAGTGAGAAGGTTGATCAGTTTGCACCGGAGCGAGACTAATATTGTTCATGACTGACTCTTTAGTGGAGGTGGAAATAAAAACTTATATAAGCAAAAACCTGAGCAGATTTAAAGGGTAAATGTAAATAAAAATGGATTTATTGCATTAGCCATACTGTTTTTCTCGGATTTCGGTATAATGCCAGACAGATTAGTTGAGGATTTATCAATGACTGAACAAGTACGCGATACCGAAGCGTTAATTCGTGACCAAATTGCTAAACATGCAGTACTTCTTTATATGAAAGGTACACCACAATTTCCACAGTGTGGTTTCTCTGCGCGTGCGGTAGAAGCACTCAGTCAAATTGGTCGTCCATTTGCTTATGTGAATATCCTTGAAAATCCGGATATCCGTGCAACTTTGCCACAAATCGCAAACTGGCCGACATTCCCACAGCTTTGGATCAATGGCGAGTTGATTGGTGGTAGTGACATCATGCTCGATATGTTCCAAAAAGGTGAATTGAAGTCTTTAGTTGAACAGTACAGCCCGGCACCTGAAGCTTAATTGATTTAATTAAACTCACAGCTGTAAAAAAGCGCTTCTTTTTAGAAGCGCTTTTTTATGTGGGTAAAAGGAAAATAGGGGGCAGAATTATTCTTCTGCCTTGTGCCCTGAATTTTCCAGATCTTGTGATTCAGCCGCCAGCGCTTCTGCAAGAGCGTCTTGCTTTGCCTGAATATCTTTTACTGCGGCTTTTTCTTTTTTCTTTTTCTTCTTCTTTTTTTTCTTTTTCTTTGGCTCTTCCTCAAATTCTGCACCATCTTCAATAGCTTGCCAATAATCTAGCTGTTCCATGACTGCTGCATAAATCGAGTCTTTACTATAACGGCCTTTTTTATCCATTTTGCCGACTGGACGTGCCATCAGAATCTCAAGCGCCTGATCAATGGTATCAATGGCATGGATATGAAACTGACCTTGTTCGACCGCTGTAATCACATCTTTGCGTAACATCAGGTGCTGCATGTTTTGACGTGGAATAATCACGCCTTGCTTGCCAGTCAGACCTTGCAGTTTACAGGCATCGAAAAAGCCCTCGATTTTGGCATTCACTCCACCAATCGGCTGCACTTGGCCCAGCTGGTTCATGGAGCCGGTAATGGCCCAAGACTGGTCAACCGGTAATTGACTAATCGCAGAGATGAGGGCGGAGAGTTCAGCAACGGTTGCACTATCTCCATCGACCTGTCCATAGCTTTGTTCAAAGGCCAGAGCAGCTGAAAAATGCAAGGTTTGTTCACGGCCGAAATGTGCTTTCAGAAATGAAGCCATCAATAACACGCCTTTGGCATGTAAAGAGCCGCCCAGTTCAACACTGCGTTCAATATCCAGAATATCCCCACCGCCTTGATAGACCGAAGCGGTCAGACGCGAAGGAAGGCCAAATTCGACATCTGCATAATGGATCACTGATAGGGCATTGATCTGACCGAGACGGTGACCGCGGGTTTCAATCAGTTGAGTACCGCGGGTCAGATCCTGCCAGTACAGTTCACGTAAATAGCCTAAGCGATATTTGCGGTGATCCAGAGCCATGTTGATATGCTTTTCAGAGACCATCTTGTCAGCGGCCTGAAAGGCATGATGGTGAGCCTCGCGAATCAGGTCCCCCAAAGTCAAGGCATGCAGGGATAAAGAACTCTGGTCTTCGGCCTGACGGCTAGAGTCAGTGAGCAGGGCGGAAAGGGCGGAACGGTCAAAAGGCAATAATTTATCAGACTGCACATAATCGGCAATCAGCTGCATATAGGCCTGTTCATTTTCTTCATTGCGCTGCAGGGTATCGGTAAAGTCGGCACGGATTTTAAAAATACTGCCTAGCTCTGGTTCAAGCTCCAGAATTTCATAGTAAATTTCCGGTTCAGCCAGCAGTACCACTTTAATATTTAAAGGAATAGCAGCAGGCTCAATCGAAATGCTGCCGGTTAGGGTCAGCATGTGTTCCAGAGAAGAAAGCTTCAGATGACCTGATTTAAGTGCACGTTTAAGACCCTGCCAGGCATAAGGCTGTTCCAGTAATTGCTCGGCTTCAAGCATCAGGAAGCCACCGTTGGCTTTATGCAGTGAGCCGGGACGGATTAAGGTGAAATCTGTGGTAATCGTGCCATTTTGGGTCAGCTGTTCTACATGACCCAAAAGGTTATAATGGGTTGGAAAGTCTTCAAAAATCACTGGTGCGCCAGCATTGGGTTTATGGGACACAATGACATTGGCCTGATAGCGGGCGGGTACACGACTGAAAAGCGCAGGTGTGAAGTCATCTTCTTCCTGTTCCAGTACAATCTCGACATTATTAATAATGTCTTCGGCATATTGCTTCAGATACTGTTCGAGTCCTTCCACATGTTTGAACTTGGACAGGATATGTTCAACCCGTGGTAAAACGACCTGTTTGGCAATATCACGGTTCAGTATTTGCACGCGATCACGTGCATCATCTTCCAGATCACCCAGATGCAGGCCGAGACGCTCCAGCTTTTTGTCCATATAGCGCATATTGGCCGCAATTTCTGCGCGATCCTTGTTGCTGAGGGCATTCAGGTCATCCTGTGACATCTCCTGAACCTTGTCATCTTTTAGATAGACAGGCACGAAGCAATGTTCATCGTTGCGGGTAATCAGTTTTAAATCCAGATCTTCGCCTTCACGGGTGAGTTCGATGAGCGCCTGTTGCTGCTCGTCTCCCGTTTCCTGGCGAATCATTTCAATCCGGTTGTGATAGCTTTCCGCAGTAAATCGACGTTCCAGTTGCTTTAAAATAGTCTGCCAGCTCTGATGTAAAATTGTCTGGAATTTTGGCCCCTGACCGGCAGGAAGTTGCAGGGCAATAGGTTGGCGCTGGTTCTGGAAGTTATTGACATAGACCCAGTCATTTGGTGTCTCCATGGTTTTTGCATGTTGCTGTAGCAGCCGCTTTACCATGGTACGTTTGCCCAGACCTGCAGTGCCGACAGCAAAAATGTTATAACCTGAATAAGGAAGCGCAATACCGGCTTCTACCGAGGCACGGGCACGGTCCTGTCCCAAAAAATTATTTAAGGGTTTGATTCTTTTTGTAGAAGCCGGAATTTTTTCGAGCTGGGGGATGTGTGTGAGTTGTTCTGCGCTGAGGCGGGTATGCGCAAGTGTAGGGTGTATTTCGCTTTTTTCAAATACTGAGACTGCTAGTTCAGAATGCTTAGAGAGTTGGGCTGTTGTTGTGTTAGTGGCAATAGAAGAATTAATTTGATCGAGTCTCTGGGTCACTGTTGAAAATCCAAAACGAAATATTACGTTGATAAGGTTTAAGGTATACAGATTTACTTGAAAATTTCAAGCTGCGGCATCGTTTTTGGCAAAAATAAAAAATCCAGAATGTGATAATTATATAAATCTTATTGAAAGATGGCGTATTACAGGATTGAATAGCAGCAATTGATTTTCACGGAAAATAATAAGCTAATGACCACACAAACGACGGATTGGAAATCCGCATTTACAGCATTTTTGGATCGACGTGCCTTGATCATGCTGTTTTTGGGATTTTCAGCCGGTGTCCCGATTCTTCTCATTTTTTCCAGCTTGTCTTTATGGCTTGGTGAAGCCGGAATCAGCAAAAGTGCCGTGACTTTTTTTAGCTGGGCTGCATTGGGATATTCTTTTAAATTTGTCTGGGCACCGCTGATTGATGAATTACCACTACCCTTTCTAACCAAAGCCTTGGGTCGCCGTCGGGCCTGGCTTCTGGTTGCCCAGATTCTCATTGTCTGTGCAATTGCAATTATGGCATTTTCTGATCCGGCATTGGGTCAGGCACATTTACAGCAAATGGCACTAGGGGCAGTATTGCTCGGCTTTTCAGCGGCAACCCAGGATATTGTCATTGATGCCTATCGTATTGAACTGGCTGAAGCCCAGATGCAAACGGTGCTGGCCTCGACCTATAATGCCGGTTACCGCATCGGGATGATCGTGGCTGGAGCAGGGGCTTTGTTTCTGGCTGCCTATCTGGGCACAGCCAAAGGCAACTATATCTATGATGCCTGGAAGTGGACCTATCTGGCGATGGCAGCCGTGATGCTGGTGGGTATTCTGACCACATTATTGATTCGTGAGCCACAGGTAGAGCGTATTCATAAAGACTATCAGCGCAGCGACTATTTTCGTCTGGTTGGTGTGTTTTTTATTGCCGTTATCAGCTTTGTTTCAAGCTATGTGTATTCGGGAAACCTGGTCACCATTATGATAGAGAGCTGGGCTATTCAGGATAGCTTGGCTTTGTTCTGTTTTGAAGCTTTACGTTTTATTGGCTCCGCTGCAGTTGCATTTGGGGTGGGTGCCGTGCTGGTCAAAATGGGCGCTGTGAACAGGCAGATGGCTTATGAAACCTGGGTGAATCCGGTGGCCGATTTCTTTGAGCGCTATGGCTTAAAACTGGCGCTGGTGCTGTTGCTCCTGATTGGCTTTTATCGGGTCTCCGATATTATTGCCGGAGTAATTTCCAATGTGTTCTATCAGGATTTAAATTTTAGCAAGGAGCAGATTGCTGAAGCCGTCAAGGTATATGGGGTGATTTTCTCCCTGCTCGGTGGTTTTCTTGGCGGATTGTTGGCCCAGAAGATGAACATCATGAAGCTGATGTTTGTGGGTGCTATTCTTGCCTGCTCAACGAATCTGATTTTTATAGGCCTGGTTAAATCTGGAGAAAAACTCGCTCAGGTCGAAGTGCAGGTCGGACCGCATTATTATCAGGTTGACACCGACGAAGTCGGTTACTGGAATATTCCGGTTCCCAAAGCAGCGCTTGAACAGAGCGATATCGTAATGGTTAAGGCTCAGTATCAAGATCAGGGTATACCCGCAGTGACACTGCATATGCCTTATCTTAAAAGCCAAGCTCAGCAGGCACAATTACTGCTGTTGCCTATTACGACTGATAATATTATTACAGCCAATGAGCAGGACAATAGCATTGTAGTACGTGGACAATATACGGGCGCAGCGCTGCAAGATCAGCAAAAAATTGTAATGACGCTAGATGGCCAGAATTTTGATGCCAAACTGGATGAGGCAGGTACGTTTAGTGCTGCAATTCCAGCCGAAAAATTGGTAGCTTCAGCGACCAGGCAGATTAGTGTCAATCTGATGCAGCAAGATCAGGTGGTTTTGACCCAGCAGCACAGCTATATGGTGGATTTGACTCAAACTTTGACGAATGCTCTGGATGTCGAGATTCAGCCGCTCAAGATGGGTGATGCAGATATGGTTGAGGTACAGGGGAAAGTGATTAAGCCTTACAGCTCTGCCTGGCTGTATTTTGCTATTATCGTGGATAATTTGGCTGCTGGATTGGCGGGTGCGGCTTTTATCGCTTTCTTGTCGAGCCTGACCAGTGTGTCCTTTACAGCGGTGCAATATGCCATTTTCAGTTCCCTGATGACCCTAACTCCTAAGATTTTGGGGGGATATTCAGGTACTATAGTCACCAATATCGGCTATCCGAATTTCTTCCTGATGACTACCTTGATGGGTATTCCAATCCTGATTCTCGTGGTCTGGGTCGCAAAACTGCTCGGTGAACACCAACAACACTCTGTAAATAAGGAGGATTAATATGCGCATGCTACATACCATGTTACGTGTAGGCAACTTGGAACAGTCTTTGAAGTTCTATACTGAGGTACTTGGTATGACTTTGCTTCGTAAGCGTGATTACGAAGAGGGTCGTTTTACCTTGGCTTTTGTGGGCTATGGCGATGAAGAAAACCATACCGTACTTGAATTGACCCATAACTGGGACACGGCAAGTTATGAGCTGGGCAATGCTTATGGCCATATTGCCATTGCTGTGGATGATGCCTATAAGGCCTGTGAGGAAATCAAGGCACGTGGCGGTAATGTGGTTCGTGAAGCAGGTCCAATGAAAGGCGGTGTAACCGTGATTGCCTTTGTGGAAGATCCAGACGGCTATAAGATCGAACTTATCCAGCAGGATAGTAATGCACGTAACAACTGATCCATACCGCAAGTAAGATGAAAAATCATTTTTTATTGGACTTGCAAAACGATCTAACTATGTCCAGAATTCGCTAGATATCTGGGCATTTTTTATCAAAGAATAAAACTTAAAGGGAAGTAAGTCAGATGCTTAAGCTCTTAGCATTAGATCGTTTTACAATATTGTTATTTGTAATGATATTGCTGGCCAGCTTGCTACCGGTCTCCGGACAGGCAGCCCAGGTGTTTGGTTGGGTCACAACAGCAGCAATTGCAATCCTGTTTTTTCTGCATGGGGCTAAACTTTCCCGTGAAGCGGTGGTTGAGGGGATTATGCACTGGAGGCTGCATACTCTGGTCTTTGCTTTGACTTTTGCCTTGTTTCCTCTTTTAGGATTATTGGCCAAGCCGATTTTACAGCCAATGCTGGGGCAAGAATTATATTGGGGCTTTCTGTTTATGTGTTTCTTGCCATCGACAGTCCAGTCGTCGATTGCTTTTACCTCAGTGGCCAATGGTAATGTGGCGGGTGCCGTCTGTAGTGCTTCCTTTTCTAATCTGATCGGTATGTTTATTACTCCTGCACTGGTGGCATTTTTCATTTTGGGCCAATCTGAACATGATTTTGATCCGACTGCTTCCATTATCCAGATTACCTTGTTGCTATTGGTTCCTTTTATCTTGGGGCAGGTGTTGCGTCCCTGGGTTTATCCTCAGATGATGAAAATGCCAAAGCTCGTCAAGGTTTTTGACCAGGGTTCAATTTTGCTGGTCGTATATGGTGCTTTTAGTAGTGCAGTGGTTGCTGGACTATGGAACGAAGTCAGCATCAGTACCTTGTTGTTATTGCTCTTGGCATGTTCGGTTTTATTGACAATTGTTATGCTGTTATCGCTATATATTCCACGCTGGATGGGCTTTAACCGCGCTGACCAGAAAACGGCATTTTTCTGTGGTTCCAAAAAAACGCTGGCCAGTGGGGTACCGATGGCACAGATTCTATTTATTGGACAGCCATTGGGCATGATCGTATTACCAATTATGATTTTCCATCAAATTCAGCTGATGGTCTGCGGAGTTGTGGCTAATCTCTGGGCCAAAGAACCCGAGGAACCGGCTCAAGAATAATTCGCTTATTGAATCAGTTTGCCGTATAATATTGTCCAACTTGTTGTGCTTAGCTCTGACGGTATCTGTCTCGGTGGGCCAAAAGAATGGTCTGTTATGGTGTTGATCTGCCAGAATTTCGGTTTCGGCTTTCCTCAGGTTTGAGAGTGATCAATTGCGATGACAGCAAAACCTTCTTTAATCTTTATGGAGTAATCGACGATGCGCGCCGATATTCACCCAAAATACGAAAAACTAGTTGCTACTTGCTCTTGCGGTAACGTAATCGAAACTCGTTCAGCTGTTGGTAAAGAAACTCTTTATCTAGACGTATGTTCAGCTTGCCACCCATTCTACACTGGTAAGCAAAAGAACGTTGACACTGGCGGTCGTATCGACAAGTTCAAACAACGTTTTGCTGGTATGTCACGTTCTATCAAACGTTAATACCCAAAATAAAAAAACGGGCATATTGCCCGTTTTTTTGTGTCTGTGATTCAGTAAATTTCTCCAGCTTCACAGGTTGGTACAACACCTTAATGGTCTTGTACATCAATCAGGTGGTCCAGTTTTTTCTGGAAATAATCCCCCTGAATAAAGCGGGCATCCACGTTCCAGGCATTGGCGAATAAAGTCATGTCATTCAATTCGCGAATCAGGATATTCAGCGGTCTGATTTCGTTATAACTGGCAATTTTTTCTTGTAACTCTTCAATTTCAGTATCATGATTCAGCATCTGGGTTAAGCTGGAATGCAGGCTGACGCCATCTAGTTCCAGTTCTTGCAGTAGATTTGGACTATAGATAGACTGACCAAAATCACGCAGGGAAGTCAGTGCACCATGTTCATGCAGAACACGCAAATACTTCTGGGCATCTTGCTGATTCAGTAAAACATCCTCTTCCGAGAATTGGAGGGTAAGCGGATGCTGGTTTTTACTGCGGATAATCGTAATCAGCTTGGAAATAAATTCCGGGAAGGTACGGTCTTTAAATAATACTGCCCGATTCAAGTTAACAATTAAGCTGGCATCCGGATATTGGGTAATAAAGTTATGTAACTGTTTGCTGGCTTCAACCAGAATCCAGCGATCTAGTTTAATGGATAACTCGTCATCTTCACGCAGCTCAAGGATTGATGAAATATCCTGCCATTTATTGTCAAAGATAAAACCGCTGGTGACTTCATAGCGATAGAGGCGAGTATCTTCTTTATCATACAGTTGTTGATATTTTAAATGAATTTCGCCACGATCCAGACATACACGCAAGGCTTTTAATATAGAAGGCGTTCCATCCAGAACTGAAGTAACTGCCGGGCTGATGACCGCCGTTGTTGGACTAAGAGGTGCTTCTTTCGCCACACTAAAGTCTATGCCTGGCATTTGAAGCGCTTGAGGGGTTGCTGGCGCAGAGGTATCTAGAATAAATTCAGGGGCTGCTTCTGCTTGAGGTAAAGCAGTCGAGAAAGCTTGTGCCACCAGCTCATTGTAGTGGCTTTCGTCATTCAGGCCATCTTCCAGCATGATATAGCCGATGCGAAAATTCAGCGGGAACGAGTTTTGTCCAACAGTAATGAGTTGAGGCTTGCTGAGGGCATTTAATCCAATCAGCTTGGACTCCAGGATTTGCTTCGAGTCCGCCTGAAACAGGCCAACAAAGACATCATATTCCAGTTTAAAGAGCGGAGCATGAGTCTGTTCTTTCAGGAAAGCTCTAATTTCGTTGAAGTAACTACTAAAAGTGTGCCAGTCAGAGGAGAGCACTGCGGGGTCATAATAGGTCAGAGAGAAGGTGACCAGCGCATTAAAAGGCGCAGGTTGCTTGCTCATTTTCCGTTTAAGTAGCTGGAAAGCACCGGGTTTACCTAGAGCTTTGTCTGTGCCTGATTGTGACTGTGCTTGTGTATCAATGGTGATTTGCAGGGCATCTTCTTCAGTCGTTGAAGCAAGAAATTCAAGTTTTAAGGGATTCGCCGCGGAGATTTTGGGGTTGACAGATACAATATCAAAACGGCCTAGGTCAAACTGCCCTTGAGAAATCTTTTTAAAGCGTGTTTTGAACTCGTTTAAATCTTCTGGCTGTAAGAGGTCAAGCAGGGGTAACCCGATCAGGTCATCTTCATTTTGCAGGCCAAAAAGCTTTAGATAGTCAGCATTCGCCTGAATATGAATCCCTTCCTGAATGGTGGCGACGGCGCGGTTACTGTCTTCAACCAGAGACTGGGCCTGATTTTGGGCAGTTTCCAGCTCGTTCATCAAGTGTTGTTGGGTTTGCAAACCGCGGCTAAAAGACAGCGCGCGCACCAGACCAATATAGAAACGTTCCGGATAATCCAGATTCAGAATGTCATAAATCCCTTTATGGACATATTGTGCGTATTGCTCAGCCTTATAATCTTCAGGCTTGAGTAAAATAATGGGAAGTTCAGGCTGATGAGAAAGACGAACCAGACTCAGCGCCTGCTCATATTTTAGGTCATAGGCACGACCGAAAATAATCAGATCCCAATTAAAATTCAGCTGTTTTTCAAAAGACTGCAAATCATCCAGCAGGACGGCATCCACCTGATATTGATTATTGCTCAGAAGGTCACGGATTTGGTTATATCTAATTTGATTATCATCAATAATCAGTAAACGTGTTTCAGTACGTTTCAACTTTTTAGACAATAATGGATTTCTCACTTTAATGCTTCCCATAAATCGTGATTTCTAGCTTCATTTGTATGCTTATGAATAAAGCGTTCAATAAGCTCTTGTTCCTGATCATTTAATAATTCGTAATCAAAGCGGATAAAACTTTGGGTAATCAGGTGGGCCTTGGTTAGATAAATCTTGAGCTCTTGCTGGCCAAGACGTAAATGAATGGTTTGTTTTTCCCGGAACATCTGTGAGCCCGGCACAATGATGCTGGTCGAAACCTGATCCAATTGCGTGGTCTGGACCAACAGAGCTGGCTGGTAATTGGCTTTATGAAGTTCTGTACGGGTGTAGACGGCACATGGATATAGCTCCTGTGTCAGCATTTCCAGACCAATTTCTAGGCTTTTATCTGTAGATTGCTTGATCCAGCGAATCACACCGCCGCGCCATTGACTCTGTGATTTTTCCTGTACCAGAATAAATTCACCAGTTTTTAGAAGGGGCGGTGTTATGCCAGACCACTTAATCCGGTAACCATTGACACTAATATCCAGCACTTCGGCACTATGAATCTGTTTAGTTTCCCGGTCCAGTGCCTTGATACTGCTAAATCCATTTGGAATGGCGCTTTGCAGGGAGCTGACAAAGCTGCTTTCGCTTTGTAAGTTGTAATTGGCCTCTAAGTCCAGTGTCTCATTAAAGTTCTTACCTTTGGACAGATAAAAATGAGCAACCGTCAGGCCAAAGCAGATATTAATTTGTGCCGAATATTCATAACGTTCATGACGGCGTTCTACATTATTTGAAAGCAGATGATAAATATGAAAATGCAAGGCAGGGGTCAGGAACAGTTTTTCATTGCGTGACAGGTATTGGGCATTTTTGGTTTGCGTACCAGCCAGATGTTCCATCAGGCTCTGGGTAGCAATAAAGAAACTTGGCTTAAACTGCTCGCCCTGATGAGCGTTGAGTAAAGGTGGATGATCCTTGCTGGCATCTACCACATAACGAGACAGAGTGGTCTCTTTAGGCAGAATCTGAACCCGTTTCGCCCAGTCCGCACTGCATAAATATAAGCCCTGAATTTCTGCGGGACGAATCTGGTTGGTATTGAAAATATCCAGCAAGATGAGCTGTGCATAGGCTTGGGCAATATTCTGGATGTCATGTTCTGTTCCCAGAATCTGGTTGATATTGACCTGGTAGAAGTTATGCGCCATGGCACCTTCAAGCAACTGATGGGCAGCCAGCCATTGTCCCGGCCCGGGTGCGCTATACAGCATGTTTTGCTGGTAGAACAGCAGGCTCAGTTGCTGTAGCGCATAATAGGTGGAAACAATTCGGGCGGTTTGCAGACTTTTCTTTTTGCCTAGAGAAAAGAGCGAAAATTTTTGATGACTCAGCTGGTAATTGCAGCGTTTGACAATATCAATATAGATTTTGGTAAAGTAAGTACGTAACAGCATCGCCAGTTCAATGATCTGGTCATTGCGGTCAGTCGTAATCAGGCCCTGATTAATGAAATGCTTTTCCAGACTGCCCAGCACATTTTCAAGCGTGGGATGAAGGATTTGAATCAGGTCAAAGCGTAAGGTCTCAGCACACTTCAGTTCTGAAATTTCGAGTAAGGCGCTAAACAGGGATTTAGAAGAATTACCCAGTTGCAAGACTGAAATACCGGTAACCCACTCCTGTAAAGCCTTGGCATTGGTCGCACAAAAGCTTAACTCGTCGAGTTGAAGCTCAGTCGGTGTCTGAAAGATATCTGAAGTAAGTTTACTCATCTTTATTATTTAACTCGAAAATGTTGAATCCCCAAAAAGCGGTGTCTTATTTTTTTCACCCGCTATTTCTCTCACCAGTTTAGGAACCAAATACCCCGGTAGGCTCGCTAAAACTTCAGTGTAAATTTCATGAATACATTCAGGTGATAAATCAAAATGCTGCGCACCTTTTACTTTATCAAGTACATGTAAATAATAAGGCATTACGCCGGCATCGAATAAGCGATAGCTTAAGTCAATCAAAACCTGGGCGGAATCATTGACTCCTTTTAATAATACGGCCTGATTGAGTACGGTGATATGTTGCTGAACCAGTTGATTTAACTGCGTACAGGTTGAATCATCCAACTCCGATGCATGGTTTGAGTGTACCACTAGAATAATTCGTAGCCTACTGTTTTTCAACATGGTCAGTAGCTCTTCATCGATCCGATTTGGGATCACAATAGGAACTCGTGAATGTATTCTTAAGAATTTGAGATGTGGTACAGATTCTAGACGCTCAATCCATAATTTTAATTTTCGGTTTGACAGTGTTAAGGGATCACCACCGCTCAAAATAACTTCATTAATTTCTGGCTGGCTTTCCAGATACTGCCTGATATTGATCCAATCTTCATGTTTAGGCAGGTTTTCCTGATAAGGAAAATGCCGGCGGAAACAGTAACGGCAATGTACTGCACAGGCACCTGTCAAGGTCAGCAGGAATCGGGAGCTATATTTATGCAGTACACCTGGCTGCTGATTCGCCTGTTCTTCACCCAACGGGTCTGTTACAAAGCCGGGATGCTCTTCCAGTTCCAGATGATGAGGCAATACTTGCAGTAACAGCGGGTCTAGAGGATCTCCAACCTGCATCCGTTCTACAAAAGCACGAGGTACGCGCAATTTAAACTGCTTGGACGCCAGCAGAGCGCCGGATAAAAGTTGCTCAGGGGAGAGTTTTAAAATTTCGAGAAGTTCATGCGGGTCGGTAATCAGGTCACTGAGTTGTGACTGCCAATTATGTTCTTGGTATAAATACTGTGTCATGCCGGAAGATTAAAAGAACTGAAAATTAAATGAAGCCAGCAGTTTAGCAGTTTGTCGATCAATGAGAATAAAAGCCGGCTGCAAAATTTTTAAAAATCCCTGTAATTTGCTATGGTAGGAGAAACTCGGTGCTTTTCTGCTTTGTGAGCCTCAGCAAGTACACAGCTTTGTGATAGCTGCTGTTAAGTTAAGCAGAGTCAGCCAGTTAAATCAGATTTTTTCGTTGCGGCAAAGTGTATTGCTCATTTAGAATACGCAGCATTAAATGAATGTGCATGTGGCAAACCATGTTCTTGTCAGACTTGCTAAATGACATTGCAACAGCCCATAGCATCAATAGATTAAAGTTAGTAAGTTTGGAGTGAGCCAATCATGGCCTATTATTCTACGAACGATTTCAAGTCTGGCCTTAAGGTTATGCTTGATGGTAACCCATGTGCAATCATGGAAAACGAATACGTTAAACCAGGTAAGGGCCAGGCGTTCAACCGCGTTAAACTACGTAATCTTCGCAGTGGTAAAGTTTTAGAAAAAACATTTAAATCTGGTGATTCACTAGAAGCTGCGGATATCGTAGAAGTAGAAATGGAATACTTGTACAACGACGGTGAAATGTGGAACTTCATGGATCCAGTATCATTTGAACAGATCGCTGCTGATAAAACAGCAATGGGTGATGCTGCCAAGTGGCTAAAAGACGATTCAAATGAAAAATGTACCATTATGTTATGGAATGGCGTGCCGCTTACCGTCAGCCCTCCTAACTTTGTGGTATTAAAAATTGTTGAAACTGATCCAGGTGTACGTGGTGATACCTCTGGCGGTGGTGGTAAGCCTGCGAAACTGGAAACAGGTGCTGTGGTACGTGTTCCATTGTTTGTTCAGCAGGAAGAAAACGTTCGTGTAGACACCCGTACTGGTGACTATTTAGAGCGTGTATAATGGTTTAAAAATAGACTATTATCAAAGGGGTGATGAAAATCATCCCTTTTTTTATGCCAAAGTCTTAGAGGAAATTAGAAAAAAATTGCCTAAAGTCGCAAAGGAAAAAACAGCAGTACCTCGAATAACACAATTATGCTGATTTGTATGCATCACAAATATGAGGGATTAAATGGAAACTTTACAGCAGAAGTCGACGCTGACTTCAAAAATCATCTGGCTTTTAGTAGCCATCGTCGGGGCAGTCTCCTTTGGAGTTCTAGCACTGAGTCGTGGTGAGCATGTCAATGCAGTCTGGCTGGTTCTGGCCGCAGCTTGTGTGTATAGCATTGCTTACCGTTTTTATAGTTTATTTATTGCCAATAAGGTTTTTGAACTGAACGAGCGCCGTCTGACACCTGCGCATCGCTTGGTCGATGGTCTGGACTATGTGCCTACCAATAAGAGTGTCTTGTTTGGCCACCATTTTGCAGCAATTGCCGGGGCTGGCCCACTGGTTGGACCAATCCTTGCTGCACAGATGGGCTATTTACCGGGAACTATCTGGTTGCTGGTTGGTGTAGTGTTGGCCGGTGCGGTACAGGATTTCTTAGTCCTGTTTATTTCTACACGTCGAGATGGCCGCTCACTGGGTGAAATGGCGAAACAGGAACTCGGTACTTTTGCCGGGATTGTGGTCATGCTGGGTGCGCTGGGCGTGATGATTATCATTCTGGCGGTACTTGCACTGGTGGTGGTCAAAGCACTGACCAACAGTCCATGGGGGGTCTTCAGTATTGCCGCCACCATTCCGATTGCGATTTTTATGGGGATTTATATGCGCTTTATCCGTCCGGGTAAAATTGCAGAAGTTTCCATGATTGGTTTCGTATTGATGATGCTGGGCATCATTTATGGTGAAAACATCGCACAGCATCCGTATTGGGGGCCCTTCTTTACGCTGTCGGGGACTGAACTGACCTGGGCTTTGATCATTTATGGTTTTATCGCTTCGGTATTGCCAGTGTGGTTGTTACTTGCACCACGTGATTATTTATCTACTTTCCTGAAAATTGGAGTGATTGCGGGTCTGGCTGTAGGTATTATTTTTGCAATGCCAGAAATGAAATTACCGGCCGTAACTCAGTTTATTGACGGAACAGGTCCGGTCTTTGCGGGATCTATCTTCCCATTCCTGTTCATTACGATTGCCTGTGGTGCCATTTCCGGCTTCCACGCCCTGGTTTCTTCGGGAACCACGCCTAAACTGGTCAACAATGAACGCGATATCCGGATGATCGGTTATGGCGGTATGTTAATGGAGTCCTTTGTGGCGATCATGGCACTGATCTGTGCGGCAGTGCTGGATCCGGGGGTATATTTTGCCATTAACTCGCCGGCGGCATTGCTGGGTACTACGGCAGAAAGTGCGGCAGAAGCGGTGCGTAATCTTGGCTTTGTTGTTACCCCTGAGGCCCTCACTATACTGGCTCAGGAAGTCGGTGAGAGCTCGATCCTGTCGCGTACCGGGGGGGCACCAACTTTTGCCATTGGTATGGCGCATATCATTACTGAAATCTTCAATAGCCGTGAAATGATGGCCTTCTGGTATCACTTTGCCATCCTGTTTGAAGCACTTTTCATTCTGACTGCCGTTGATGCTGGTACGCGTGCCTGCCGTTTCATGGTTCAGGATACAGTCGGAATCGTGATTCCTGCGGTAAAAAAATCGCATAATTTTTTTGGTAACCTGCTTGGTACAGCTGTGGCTGTTGCCGGTTGGGGCTTCTTTGTCTATCAGGGCGTAGTCGATCCATTGGGCGGAATTAACAGCTTATGGCCGCTATTCGGTATTGGTAACCAGATTCTGGCTGCAATGGCACTCATTCTAGGTACTGTCATCCTGTTCAAAATGAAGAAAGAAAAATATGTATGGGTCACTATTGTTCCCACCATTTTCCTATTTATTACTTCGATGACTGCGGGCTGGCAGAAGATTTTCCATGACAATCCAAAAATCGGCTTTCTGGCGCAAGCAGAGCGCTTTAATACTGCTATTGCCAAGAACGAAATTCTGGCACCTGCCAAAACAATGGCTGAAATGCAGACAGTCGCAATGTCCAACCAGATCAATGCGGTATTGTGTGCCTTCTTCATGATTGTGGCTTTTGTCATGCTGTTTGCCGCAATTGGAGTTATCCGTCGTGCACTTGCAAGTCCTGTACCGACTGTCAACGAAGCAGAAGCGGTTTATCGCGATCCCGAAGACATTCAGCCTGTAAAAACACATTAAGAGGGGTATGACTGATGAATCTGAAGTTTGCCAAAGCGGGTAAAACAGTGATGTATAAAATTATCAAGATGACGGTGATGGCCCAGAAGGAGTTAATTCTGAACCCGAAAAACTGGTCACGGATTGCAACTTTGTGGCAGCGTTTGCAGCAGAGCTTCCGCCTGATGGTGGGCGTGCCAGATTACCAGACTTATCTGGCGCATATGCAGCAGCATCATCCTGATCTGGAGCCAATGGATCCTAAAACCTTTTACCGTCATTGTGTGGATTCTCGCTATCCATCCGCTGGCGGAGAGATGAAAAAATGTCCATGTTAGTCGGTTGAAAAATAAGCGCCTTTCGGGGCGCTTTTTTATGCAGGTGATTTAATGCTTAAACAAGATAAAAAATAGTCATTAATTTTGACATTTAAGCCCTTATATTTTCAGTTATTAGGTTATCTGGGTAAACCTTGGAAAGATGGTTTTTCAGTAAAACATAGAGCATTTTAAACAATTTTTTTGATTGGTTTATCGAAGAAAATGGTTTACAGAAGTCTATGGATTTATGGCGTGAGAGTTTAAAAAATTGTTATCTGACAGGTTAGTGATCTGGAAAGAAGAGCGGACATTTGGGGGAATATTAAAAAAGAGTGTATGTTACTCTTAAGCCATGTTTTATTAGGAAAAATATTGTGATCTGGGGCATGAAACAAAAAGAAAAATTAGATATTGCACACGTTAATGATGCGCTTGAGCAGAAGGTGGTCAGTTATGCACCCAAAATCCAGCAATTTTTTGAAGAAATTAATGCCATTATTTTAGATAAACAGGCAAAAACCCGATTGGCGCTGTGCTGCCTGATTGCAGGGGGGCACGTACTATTTGAAGATTTGCCTGGTCTGGGAAAAACCACTTTAGCAAGCAGTCTGGCGCATCTGACAGGGCTGCAATTTCAGCGTATCCAGTTTACTAATGACATGCTGGCCAGTGATGTGATTGGGATTAATATGTTTAATCAGAAAGAACATCAGTTTGAGTTTAAGCAGGGGCCTATTTTTACTCAGATTTTGCTGGCAGATGAAATTAACCGTTCCAGCCCTAAAACTCAAAGTGCCTTGCTTGAAGCCATGGAGGAAGGCTATGTCACTGTCGATGCTGTACGTTATGCCTTGCCGAAACCATTTTGGGTAATTGCCACCCAAAATCCACTTTTCCAGAGTGGCACCTATGCTTTGCCTGAATCGCAATTAGACCGCTTTTTAATGCGGTTGTCTTTGGGCTATCCATCCCGACATGCAGAGAAAATGCTACTACAGCAGGAATCACGTTTTGCCCTAATTGCCAGTCTGGCGCATGTCTTTACAGAATATGAAGTATTGGCATTACAACAGCTGACCCAGCAGATTTTTATCAGTGAGGCGGTACAGGAGTATATGCTAGATCTGGCAGAAGAAACCCGCAAAAACAGCATGGACTGTCTACCCGCGGCTTATTGGCGCTCAAGCGCGCAGCACAGGCCCATGCCTTGATCCAGCAGCGGACCTTTGTCACGCCTGATGATATACAGGCGGTATTTGTGGCGGTCGCCTCACATCGTCTGGGTTTAAGTGAAGCAGAGACTTTAAACCTAATGCAACAGGTTGCAGTGAGCTAAAGGAGTTTTCTTTTGGATAAAACCTGGCGAAACTGGCTCACCAAACGCTTTCAGTTTAGACAGCAAAAACAGTTTTCACAGCGCGATATTCTGGTCTTTATTTATCGGCAGGGTTATCTGTACCTGATTTTGATCCTGATTACTTTTATTGCTGGTGTGAACTATGCCAATAACCTGATTTTGGGATTCTGCTTTTTAATCAGCGCCATATTGTGTATCAGCTTTTATTTAACTTTTAAACAGTTACATGGCTTACAGATTGAACTGGTTGCAGATGAAGTGGGGCAGGTAGGGCATGATATGAATCTGCATTTTTATTTTCAGCAACAGCCACCACGACCACGTTATCTGTATATTCAGGCAGGTGAGCAATTACATAAGGTATATCTGGAGGAGTCCAGGCAGCACTGGATTCTCCCTTTTTATGCCGAACAACGTGGGAAATTTGACTATCCTCCAATTCGGATTTATTCAGTTTATCCTTTTGGGCTGGTGCGGGCCTGGACCTATTTATATCATCAGAATTTTGCCTGGGTTGCGCCTCAAGCCAAAGCTTTCAGTGCAGAACATCGTGCTTATCAAAACCGTTTTGAACCAGATATGGATGAGTTTCGCGAACTGCGTAACTATCAGTCTGGAGATTCTTTGCAAGCCGTCTCCTGGAAGCAGTTTGCGCGTGGACAGGGCTTATACGTCAAAGTCTTTGAGCAGTATCAGGATGAGCACAGTATTGAAATTCATTATGAGCATATGCCCAGTCAGTCGCATGAGGAAAAGCTGGAATTTGTCATGGGGCTGATTGAGCAGTGTGAGCAGCAGCAATGCGCCTATATGCTGCATTTACCGCAGGAAGTATTGCCCAAAGGTGCTGGCGATGAACAACTACGCAAAGCTAAGCAGCTTTTGGCACAGGCATAAGGGTACGGGCAATGGAGATAATCAATACAAAACTACGAGTATCGGTCGTGTTAAGTTTGGGATTCATCCTGTTGGCCCAGATCGCCTTTTTACCCGTTTTATTGAGTCTGATTTTTGCCATTAGTTTGATCTGTATCTGGATTTCACTAAAAAGACAGAGGGCCTTTTCTAAAAAATGGACCTTTTCCCTGACAGTCTTGGCATTAGCCAGCATTTATCTGGATTATCAGAGTTTTTTAGGTGTAGAGGCAGGCGTAGCGGTACTGACAACTTTTCTGTATGCCAAATCCCTGGAAACCCGAAACAGACGTGATCTGATTATTGTTTTTAATTTTGCACTATTTGTGGCTGCCAGTTCATTTTTATTTAGCCAGTCGTTTATGATGGCATTGGCCATTCTATTGTGTCTACTCAGCTGTCTAATTGGGTTGTACCGAATCCAGACCAGCGAGTTTGAGCAAGACCAAAGCTCCCAGCGCCAAGCTTTGCAGCAAGATGCCAAATATGTCGGTAAATTTATCGTCTATGCCATTCCATTTTTTCTGCTGCTTTTTATTTTTTTCCCGCGTTTGCCACCGCTCTGGCATATTCCTATTCCTGAAAATAAAGGCATAACCGGCATTAGTGACAGCATGTCGCCCGGTGATATTGCCGAACTGTCGCAGTCCAGTGCGTTAGCATTCCGGATCATCGGGGACATGAGCAAGTTGCCGCCGCGTTCAGAATTATATTGGCGAGCCTTGGTACTGGATGATTATGACGGCCAGCGCTGGACCAGCCATCCTGTGAATCAGCAGCCTTTAATTCAGCAGTCGCGGAACCTTGCTGCAATGAATCATCGCTGGGATTATCAGTATCTGGCAGCTGACCCTTCAGTGTTCTGGATCATGGGGCTGGAAAAATCCATCCCCTTGGAACACCGTTATTATAATCGTCAGGACTGGAGCATTGTTCCAAGACGCCTGACCCAGAGGGTAGAGCCGATTCATTTACAGTGGATAGACCAGCCAAATGCAGGCCAGGCGTTGGTACCCCACTATATGCAGCGTATCAATACCCAAATACAGTCCGGTTTAGATCCTGAGGCCCAGCGACTGGCTCAGCGCTTATATCAGCAAAGTGGTGCCGAGCCACGCCGTTATATACACAATGTGCTGAACTGGTATCAACAGAATGGTTTTGTCTATACCCTCAAGCCCGGCGTCATGGGAAAGAATCGGATTGATGAGTTTTTATTTAAATCCCGGCAAGGTTTTTGCGAGCACTATGCTTCCAGTTTTGTCATGCTGATGCGCTACGCAGGAATTCCGGCCAGAGTAGTGACAGGTTATCAGGGTGGGCAAGCCGCGCCGGATGGACGCAGCTGGGAGGTACGGCAACTGGATGCACATGCTTGGGCCGAAGTCTGGATAGATGACACATGGCAGCGTTTCGATCCCACTGCAATGGTCGCGCCACAACGCATTGATGACGGAATGCAAAATCTGATGACTGAGGATGAGCGAGTTCGGGCCAATTCATCCGGCTGGCCTACCCAGCATCATCTCTGGCTTACTACAATGCGGGTCTGGAGTGATTATGCGAGTTATCAATGGCAAAGCAAGGTGGTGGGTTATAATACAGAATCTCAGCAAAGCTGGATGTCTAAACTCGGTCTGAATTCGGTTTATGCCAGTATTATGCTTATGGTTGCTGGTATCGTCATTCTTGCTTTACTGTATGCGCTCAGCATTTATTGGAAACTTCGGCAGGCACAGTCACCTTTAGCACGCAGCATACAGCAGTTAAACCAATCTTTAAGCCAGCCTTTAAAGCAGCAGTCTGCTGAAACCTTTCGCCAGTGGATGTTGCGCTTGTCGAAACAGGCAGATGATACGGACCCGGCTTTATTTTCTGATGCCATTCAAATTTTTGAGAAACAGGCCTATTCAGGTCTGCAAGTAGACGCCCAAGAATTAAGCAGATTCAAGGATTTGCTTAAAACTTGTGCATCTGTTTTAAGAGCTAAATAAAAATGCTTGTCTTTGTCAGAAAAAATTTATAAGATGCGTGGCATATAGGCGTATAGCTCAGTTGGTTAGAGCGCTACGTTGACATCGTAGAGGTCTCCAGTTCGAGTCTGGATATGCCTACCATATTTACTGAGTAATCAGTTGCTTAAAACCCACCTTATCAGGTGGATTTTTTGTTTTGGGATATCTTTGGAGGAAATTAATAGTTGTCGAGTGTGGACAAACTCCCATGTTGAATCTGTTGATTCTCAAATGAAGACTCCTTTATTCAGGATAAAGCTCTTAAGTTGAAAGACACAAAATTATCTTCATCATTAAATGTGATATGTATTGTTGATTATTATCATTTATTCTTATTGAGTGTTTTGTCGAGCTTTAAAATTCATATTTATTTCCCAGCGTTTTATAGAAAGCTAAAAACTAACCATCTAACAAACAAATAAAACTTATTAAAAAAATATATTATTGATTTTGTTTGGTTTATTTTAAGTTTGCCATATGGTTTTTATAGAGTGAATTTACCAATAAGTAAAAAGTGTAAATATTCCGAATTTCCAACCTTAAAATATTCCTATAAATTTAAGATTTTATTGAGCATTTTAGCTTTAGCTATTTAAGTCAAATTATGAGAAAATAGGATGAGCAGCAGGGGGAAAGGCTTCCTGTTTTAGACTTAAAATGTCTAAGATAAGAAACACCAACTCTTATTCTATTGTTGGTTTACGCAATAGGACGATAAGCTGCTATTTCGTACGAAAAGCATATGAACTATATCAGGTTGTGCTGTGTCGTACAGATTTGGAAAAAATCCGATTTTAACGTCAGTGTAAGGGCTTCAGTTTTGCAACTGCTGTTAAGAGCAGCCAGACCATGCAACGCTATCTTTGATCTGATGGTACGGTTCGAGCATTTATCTCAATATGATGAAAGAAATAAGGTGATCCCATCAGATCTGTATCCTTATAGGCTGGCTTCATGAGCTAAAGCATCATTTCGTTTATTTATGGTGAGGGTATTCATTTCTCTACTGAGATGTCTATTCAGCCAAGTAAAATAGTTTTAAACCTATGTAAGTTTCATGGAAACTTAACCATGTATATCTATAAATAAAGCGTAAATATGCGCAAAGAAGGGATTACGTGAGGAAAAAGCTAGAAACGGAATGAAAAAAAGAGTCGTTAAGTACTATTTCGTTTCGAAATGTCATCATCACAGGATATTTCGTTGACTGGAATGCAATCAGGCCCGATACTCTCAGGGTTTATTTAAGCAAATCGGTTCGCAGGAACTGGGTCAAAAGCTCGGTTCTTAAAAACTCAATCTAACGCAAGGGGCTATATATGGCTGGTGGAAAGTCAACCATCATTTACACACTGACTGACGAGGCGCCATTGTTGGCGACTTATTCGCTGCTGCCGATCATTGAGACCTTTACGAAGCCGGCTGGTGTTAAAGTTGTTAAAACTGACATCTCTGTGGCTGCACGCGTGCTCGCTGAATTTTCAGACTACCTCAGTGAAGAACAAAAGGTAGCAGACAATCTTGCAGAGCTAGGTCGTCTTACCCAAGATCCAGATACGAATATTATCAAACTTCCGAACATCAGTGCTTCTGTGGCTCAGTTGATGTCTTGTATTAAAGAGCTTCAATCTAAGGGTTATGCAATTCCTGACTATCCGGAAAATCCTGTGACTGAAGAAGAAAAAGCAATCAAGGCGCGTTATAGTAAATGTCTGGGTTCTGCAGTAAACCCTGTATTACGTGAAGGTAACTCTGACCGTCGTGCACCAGCTGCAGTGAAAAACTATGCGAAAAAACACCCGCATTCAATGAATGAATGGAAACAGTGGTCACAAACTCACGTTTCTCACATGGATGAAGGTGATTTCTACCACGGTGAAAAGTCAATGACTTTGGATCGTGCGCGTAATGTGAAAATGGAATTGATCACCAAGTCGGGTGAAACCATTGTTCTGAAGCCAAAAGTTGCGCTGCAAGACGGTGAAATCATCGACTCCATGTTCATGAGCAAAAAAGCGCTTTGCGACTTCTATGAAAAAGAACTAGATGATTGTAAAGAAGCTGGCATTTTGTTCTCTTTACATGTTAAAGCAACCATGATGAAAGTTTCACACCCGATCGTATTCGGTCACTGTGTGAAAATTTACTACAAAGATGCTTTTGAAAAACACGGTAAATTGTTTGATGAGCTGGGTATCAACGTAAACAACGGTATGGCAGGTCTTTACGAGAAGATCGAAACTCTACCGACATCTTTACGTGAAGAAATCATCGAAGATTTACACGCTTGCCAAGAACACCGTCCAGCACTGGCAATGGTTGATTCTGCAAAAGGCATCACCAACTTCCACTCACCAAACGACGTGATTGTAGATGCTTCTATGCCTGCAATGATCCGTGGTGGCGGTAAAATGTGGGGTGCTGACGGCAAGCCTTATGACTGTAAAGCAGTTATGCCGGAATCGACTTTCGCGCGTATTTACCAGGAAATGATCAACTTCTGTAAGTGGAATGGTAACTTCGATCCACGTACGATGGGTACTGTACCTAACGTTGGTCTGATGGCGCAAAAAGCCGAAGAATACGGTTCACACGACAAGACTTTCGAAATTCCTGAAGCGGGTATTGCGAACATCACTGACCTGGAAACAGGTGAAGTGTTGATGTCTCAAAACGTGGAAGAAGGTGATATCTGGCGTATGTGCCAGGTGAAAGACGCACCGATCCGTGACTGGGTAAAACTGGCTGTAACGCGTGCACGTAACTCTGGCATGCCTGCAATCTTCTGGCTTGACCCGTACCGCCCGCATGAAAACGAACTGATCAAGAAAGTTCAGGAATACCTGAAAGATCACGACACTGAAGGCTTGGACATCCAGATTATGTCTCAGGTTCGTGCGATGCGTTATACACTTGAACGTGTTGCTCGCGGTCTGGATACGATTTCTGTAACCGGTAATATTCTGCGTGACTACCTGACTGACTTGTTCCCGATCATGGAATTGGGTACTTCAGCGAAAATGTTGTCTATCGTGCCGTTAATGGCAGGTGGCGGTATGTACGAAACAGGTGCGGGTGGTTCTGCACCTAAACACGTACAGCAACTGGTAGAAGAAAACCACTTACGTTGGGATTCTTTGGGCGAGTTCTTGGCGTTGGCTGTTTCTCTTGAAGAAATGGGTATTAAAGAGAATAACCCGCGTGCGAAACTGCTTGCAAAAACGCTAGATGCTGCAACTGGTAAATTGCTGGACAATGACAAGTCTCCATCACGTCGTACTGGCGAGCTGGACAACCGTGGCAGCCACTTCTACCTGGCTAAATTCTGGTCTGAAGAACTTGCTGCGCAAGATGAAGATACAGAATTGAAAGCGAAATTTGCTCCGATTGCTCAAGCTTTAGCTGAAAATGAAGAGAAGATTGTCGCTGAGTTGAACGAAGTTCAAGGTAAGCCTGCAGACATCGGTGGTTACTATGCGGTAGATCCGGCGAAAGTAAATGCCGTGATGCGCCCAAGTGAGACATTGAACCAGATCATTGGATCGCTACAAGCTTAGGTACAAGCTGTGCTGATCTTCGGGTCAGTCAAGTCAGATAAGAACCGGTGCTTAGGCGCCGGTTTTTTGTTTTTTATTTCTAAATTTTAATAAGATGAGTATTCAAGCTGTTAAAGAATAATTGAAAAATATCTTTTCAATACAACATGCTGTCAGCAAAAATCTGCCAAAAATTGATTTTAAAAATATTTTTACTTTGGCCATATTGATTTAAAAAACCTGCATTACACTGAACCTACCTGCTCTCATTTCATTGAGGATATTGTCATGAGTCATGCATTTATACAGCCAACTTTCACAGGCCCAGTTGATATTATAGGGGATATTCATGGAGAGATTGAGGCACTGGATCGTTTGCTACACGTGTTGGGCTATGATGAGGAGGGGAATCAAGCAGAACAGCGCAGGCTGATCTTTGTCGGAGATTTATGTGACCGTGGTCCGGATAGCGTGGCGGTACTCAAACGGGTTAAATGCTTGGTAGAAGCGGGTCGGGCACAATGCGTCTTGGGAAACCATGAAATTAATCTACTCACTGATACGTTTAGAGAGGGGAATGGCTGGTTCTTTGGCTCAGCGCATCAGGATGATTTTAAAGCTTTTGATTCAGTTCCAGCATCCGAAGGACATCGAAAATGGATTCTGGACTTTCTAAACAGCCTGCCTCTGGTTTTAGACGCGCCGCATTTAAGAGTGGTACATGCCTGTTGGGATCAACGCTCGGTTGATCAGTTGCGATCATCTTCTTTTTACTCACTGCGTCAGGCTTATGAGTATTTCCTGGAGCAAACTGCGCTTGAGCTACAGGCTCTGGGAATAAGTGAACAGATTCAGGCAGAACAGCAGCAATATCAGGGGCAATTAAAGGATCCCACCGCAACCATTCCCTTATTAAAATCTCTTGCAGAAAAAGAGTGGCGCGACCAGATGCAGAATCCGATCCGAACCTTGAGTTCAGGTGCGGAAAAAATTGCCCAGAAACCGGTTTATGCCGGCGGGCGCTGGCGCATGATCGACCGTCTGGCGTGGTGGGAAAACTATGCAGATAGAGTACCAGTCGTAATCGGGCATTACTGGCGTAACTTTAAAAGTGCTGAAGAAAAGTCTGGCCTGTTTAAAGATATTGATGCGGTGATGTGGTTCGGACAGCACAGTAATGTATTCTGTGTTGACTACTCAGTTGGTAAGCGTTATCACGACTGACAGCAGCAGGCTGAGTTCAGTCAACATCTGGGCGCTTTGAGATTGCCTGAACAACGTCTGATCTTTGAAAATGGCAGGCAGTATCAGACGCAGAAATAACATAAAAAAGCAGCCTGAAAGACTGCTTTTTTAGTGAAATCAAAAGATTACTCTACTTCAATGATTTCATAATCATGGGTAATTTCGACACCACCGTCAGACAGCATTTTGCTGGCAGAACAATATTTTTCCGCAGACAATTCTACTGCTTTGGCCACTTGCTTGTCTTTAATTCCTTTGCCACTAACCACAAAGTGTAAGTGAATTTTGGTAAATACAGCAGGAATCGTATCAGCACGTTCAGCTTTCAGTTCGCAGCATACATCGCTAATATCCTGACGTGCTTTCTTTAAAATCGTCACAATATCAAAAGAAGCACAACCACCTAAACCGGTTAAAATGAGTTCCATTGGACGCGGGCCACGGTTTTCACCGCCATATTCTGCTGAGCCATCCATGATGATACTATGTCCACTTTGGGTTTTTGCCTCAAAAGCAACATTCTCTAGCCAATGAACACTTGTTTGCATTGCAACTACCTAAAAAAAGCTATAAATTTGTAAAGTAACTGTACACTAACATAAATTGGGTTGATACGGAATTTCATCCCACTGTGTGATACGTTCACATTAGGTCTTGTGCGATCTATAAATTATCCATATTCGGAACCGTAAGCATGACTTCAAACTTTTCACAATTAAGCACAGACGCACTTTCTCCGGGGCAATTACCGGAATCTGTGAAGGCGTTATTAAAACGTGCATATATTAATCGTTATCCGAAACGTACCACGATCGTGGATGCAGGATCAGAATCTAAATCTTTGTATTTAATTCTGAAGGGGTCTGTATCTATCATTCTTCGAGAAGATGATGATCGTGAAATTGTCGTTGCATATTTAAATGCGGGTGACTTTTTTGGGGAAATGGGTTTATTTGAAGCAAATCCACAGCGTACCGCGGAAGTGTGTACTCGTGATGTCTGTGAAATTGCTGAAATTACCTATGACAACTTTCACGAAATTAGCAAGCAATATCCAGACCTGAGTTATGCCGTATTTGCCCAGCTGGTACGCCGTCTGAAAAATACCACACGCAAAGTGACTGATCTGGCATTTATTGATGTGTCTGGCCGTATTGCACGCTGTCTGATTGATCTGTCATCACAGCCTGAAGCAATGATTTTGCCGAATGGCCGTCAGATCCGTATTACCCGCCAGGAAATTGGCCGTATTGTCGGCTGCTCCCGTGAAATGGTCGGTCGTGTCCTGAAAAACCTGGAAGAGCAGGGCATGATTGAAACTGATGGTAAGGCCATTCTGATTTTTGATGCTTCCTTGGAAGAGCCGGAAATCGTGGACACGGACGAGCTTGAAGACGAATAATTCCAAAGCCAAAAAAAGCAAATCTCCGGATTTGCTTTTTTTTATTCCTTTTAAATGCTGTTTTTCTTTAAAATATAACAATTAAGTACAGAATTTTTGGAAAAGGTGATTTAGTCCTTCTTATAATTCCTATAGGTTAGACCTTACTCATATTAATAAACATTTACTTATTCTTAGGATGCGACTATGCAATTTAGACCCTTGGCCGATACTGGAATTTTATTGCCTGAAATCTGTTTGGGTACTATGACCTTTGGTGAGCAAAATACTCAGGACGAGGCATTTCAACAATTAGACTATGCGCTGGAACAGGGATTGTATTTCTGGGATACCGCTGAAATGTACCCGGTGCCACCAAAGCCAGAAACTCAAGGGGCAACCGAGCAAATCATTGGTAACTGGATTGCCTCACGTGGTGGCCGCGACAAACTGTTTTTAGCCTCGAAAATTGCTGGGCCTTCACAAGGCGGCAGTCATCTTCGTGATGGAAAAACCCGTTTTGTGGCAGATGAAATTGCAGCAGCTATTGACCAGTCACTGGCTCGTTTGCAAACCGATTATATTGACCTGTACCAGCTGCACTGGCCGCAACGTCCAACCAATTTCTTTGGCAAGCTCGGCTATGGCAATGCAGAAGCAGTTGATGATCGTGCAATCACCGATCTGGCTGAAACCCTGAGCGCCTTGCAAGCAGAGATTCAAAAAGGCCGGATCCGTTATATTGGCCTGTCTAATGAAACTCCTTGGGGAACGATGAAGTTTTTACATCTGGCAGAAAAGCTCGGCTTAAGTAAATTTGTCAGCGTACAAAATCCTTATAACCTGCTGAACCGTACCTATGAAATTGGCATGTCAGAAATTGCCAAATACGAAGGTGTCGGTTTATTGGCATATTCTCCGCTTGCTTTTGGTTATTTGACCGGTAAATTCCGTAACGGTGCACGTCCAGCTCAGGCACGTGTTACTTTATACTCACGCTTTAGCCGTTATAGTAATCCACAGAGTGAGTGGGCGACCGAGCAATATGCGCAGCTGGCAGAACAGCATGGCCTGACTTTGACTCAGCTGGCACTTGCATTTATCAAGCAGCAGTTCTTTGTGACCAGTACCATTATTGGCGCGACCAATCTGGATCAGCTAAAAGAAAACATTCAGGCTTTTGAAATTGAACTGTCCGAAGAGGTGTTGCAAGGCATTGATGCCATTCATCGTCAGCAGCCAAACCCTGCACCTTAAAACTACTATTTTTAAATACCCTCATCATGAGGGTATTTTTTATCTGCTTCTAACTGCCATTGCATAGAAATTATTTTAATTCATACTCTTGAAATCAAATGTTGCTATACCGATATTAATACTAAGATCTATCTACTTTAATATTTTAAGTTTTTGAAAAATATACGAAAAACTATTTGAAATTCTCTGCTGAGCACCCATATACCAATCAAGTGAAAAAATTGTTGTGAGGAATAACAAGAATGCGTTTTGAGAAATTTACCAATCGCCTGCAGCAAACCCTCTCCGATGCACAGTCTCTGGCAATGAGCAAAGATCATGCTTCTATTGACGGGATTCATATCTTGGCCGCCTTGATGGAAGAAGCATCGAATACCAGTCTGCTACAACAGGCGGGGGCGAACCTGCCTGAATTGAAAAGCAAAATACAGACAGCCTTGAATGATACAGCCAAGCTCGGCAACCCTTCTGCTGATATTAATATCAGTCAGGAAGCAGCCAGAATGCTGCATCTGGCCGACAGTTTTGCCCAAAAAGCCGGTGATGAGTTTCTCTCAACCGACTGGGTATTATTGGCACTGGCAGAAACAGGTACAACCAAAACTCTATTAAACAGTGCTGGGGTGCAGAAAGACACTTTACAGCAGCTTATTAATCAAATTCGAGGCGATGAAAAAGTCATGAGCAATAATCATGAAGATCAACGGGACTCATTAAATAAATATACGATTGATTTAACTGAACGTGCTTTGGCAGGCAAGCTGGATCCTGTCATTGGCCGTGATGATGAAATTCGTCGTACCATTCAGGTCTTGTCACGCCGTACCAAAAACAACCCGGTACTGATTGGGGAGCCAGGCGTGGGTAAGACTGCGATTGTTGAAGGTCTGGCGCAGCGTATTATTCACGGTGAAGTTCCAGAGGGTCTGAAAGGTAAGCGTGTATTATCTTTAGACTTGGGGTCTTTGCTGGCAGGTGCCAAATATCGAGGTGAATTTGAGGAGCGTCTAAAAGCGGTTCTGAAAGATCTTGCCAAACATGAAGGCGAAATCATCCTGTTTATTGATGAACTGCACACCCTGGTAGGTGCCGGTAAGGGCGATGGTGCAATGGATGCCGGGAATATGCTGAAACCTGCGCTGGCACGTGGTGAGCTGCGCTGTGTGGGTGCAACCACTCTGGATGAGTACCGTCAGTATATTGAAAAAGACGCTGCCCTGGAGCGCCGTTTCCAGAAAGTGCTGGTCGATGAACCTAGTGTAGAAGATACCATTGCAATTCTACGTGGTCTGAAAGACCGTTATGCAACACACCACGGGGTACAGATTTTAGACTCGGCGATTATTGCTGCGGCGAAAATGTCACATCGTTATATCACAGATCGTCAGTTACCGGATAAAGCCATTGACCTGATTGATGAAGCGGCATCACGGATTAAAATGGAGCTGGACTCTAAACCTGAAGCGCTGGATAAGCTTGAACGCCGTTTGATTCAGCTGAAAATGCAGCTTGAAGCTGTGAAAAAAGATGAGGATAGTGGCGCGAAAGCCGAGATCCAGCATCTGACCCAACAGATTGAAACGGTCGAGAAAGAATATAGCGAACTTGAAGAGGTCTGGCGTGCAGACAAGGCGCTGGTGGCTGGAAATAAAGACATTCAGGTCAAACTGGATCAGGCGCGTATTGCCCTTGATAAGGCTCAGCGTGAAGGTGATCTGGCAGAAGCAGCACGTTATCAATATGGTGTTATTCCAGAGTTGCAAAAACAGCTGGAGCGTATCGAAGCTGCTGAAGAGAGCGAAGCACCGAAACTGCTGCGTGACAAAGTGACTGATAATGAAATTGCCGAAGTGGTCAGTGCAGCGACCGGTATTCCGGTGGCAAAAATGCTGCAAGGTGAGCGCGACAAGTTACTGCATATGGAAGAATTCCTGCACAATCGTGTGGTCGGACAGGACGAAGCTGTGATTGCTGTGTCTAATGCAGTCCGCCGTTCACGTGCCGGCCTGTCTGATCCGAACCGTCCGAGTGGTTCATTCCTGTTCCTTGGACCAACGGGTGTCGGTAAAACTGAGCTGACCAAAGCGCTGGCCAACTTCCTGTTTGACAGTGACGATGCCATGATCCGGATTGATATGTCCGAATTTATGGAAAAACACTCGGTCAGCCGTTTGGTCGGTGCGCCTCCGGGCTATGTGGGCTATGAAGAAGGTGGAGTATTGACTGAAGCCGTACGCCGTAAACCATATAGCGTGGTGCTGTTCGATGAGGTCGAAAAAGCACATCCGGATGTATTTAACATTCTGCTACAGGTGCTGGATGATGGCCGTTTGACTGACTCTCAAGGCCGTGTAGTAGATTTTAAAAATACCGTGATTGTGATGACTTCAAACCTGGGTTCACAGGATGTTCGTGAGCTGGGTGAAGGAGCAACCCGTGATGAAGTTCGTAACGTAGTCATGAATGCAGTATCGGAGCATTTCCGTCCGGAATTTATTAACCGTATTGATGAGCTGGTGGTCTTCCACTCGCTGGAAAAAGACCAGATTCGCGGTATTGCCGATATCCAGTTGAACCGCTTGCGTCAGCGTCTGGCAGAACGCGATATGCGTCTGTCGGTCGATGACAGTGCTTTCGATCAGCTGATCGAGGCTGGCTTCGATCCATTGTATGGGGCGCGTCCATTGAAACGTGCCATTCAGCAACGTATTGAAAATAGTCTGGCACAAAGTATTCTTGCGGGGGAATTTAACCCGGGTGATACCATTGTCGTTCGGGCTGAAGGCAATGAGTTGATCTTTGAGAAAATGAAACTGAGCTAAGTTCACTTCCCTTAACATAAAAAAACCCCAGCCTAGGCTGGGGTTTTTTTATGTTGTACGAAAATATCGAGTGCTTGATAAATTATACCGCAAGAAGTGCAAGAAGCTGATTTAGGACAATCAGTACAATGTTCCTGTCATGATGTGAAACCGTAACATTCATACCCCGGCGGGCACACTAATGTCGTTTTTAACTTCAGCATGCCTCTTATACGAAAAACAGTTCATTCACTCTCAAATTACATTTGTGGATGAGTAATTTTCCAGGCACGGTGAATTTTCTGGTTACGCTTGAAATCAGGACCAATAGTTTCATGGGTAATTTCTTCCACATCAAACAGACCTTCAATCATCTCATCCATTTCAAAGCCGCGATAGTTATTGGAGAAATACAGGGTTCCATCAGTGGTCAAACGGTTCATGGCACGCTTGATCAATGAAATATGGTCACGCTGCACATCGAAAGTACCGTAGAATTTCTTTGAGTTGGAGAAAGTTGGCGGATCGATAAAGATCAGTTCATATTGCTCATGCCCTTCTTTTAACCATTCAAAACAGTCAGAAGCAAAGAACTGATGCTGCTGGTCAGCATGATCCACGGTGAGGCCATTCAGTACGAAATTTTCCTTTGACCAGTTCAGGTAAGTATTGGATAAATCCACGCTGGTGGTACTGGCTGCACCGCCCAAAGCCGCATGTAAGCTTGCCGTCGAGGTATAGCTGTACAGGTTCAGGAAGTGCTTGCCTTTGGCTTCTTTGGCAATACGTAAACGGATTTGGCGGTGATCCAGGAACAGGCCAGTATCCAGATAATCCGTCAGGTTAACCAGAATTTTAGCCTGACCTTCCTGTACGATAAAGCGTTTCGATGCCGTACTTTGCTTGGTGTACTGGTTTTTACCTTCCTGACGGGCACGGGTCTTGATAAAGATTGCATCACGGTTCAGACCCGTGACAGCACGAATCGCCTGTAAAGCCAGATTGAAACGTTTTTTCGCTTTTTCAGGATCAATTTTTTTCGGTGGTGCATATTCCTGAACGTGTAAGCGCTCGCCATACAGGTCTACCGCGACATTAAAATCTGGCAGGTCGGCATCGTATAGGCGCAAACAGTGGACATTTTCTTTAACCGCCCATTTTTTCAGGGTTTGCATGTTTTTGGTCAGACGGTTGGCAAACTCCATAGCACCTTCGATCGGCTCAAACTGTTGTGGCTGCCAGCCTTCTAAAAATGGACGCGCTACTGTGGCTGGTTTGACTGTACCGAAACGGATATAAATGGGTAATTTACCATTCATCAAACGCAGGATTTGCGGCTCATTAAAGGCCAGTACGTCGGCCTGTTCGACTTGTGCTGCAATGACTGCGGCTTTCTGATTCGGGAAGTTTTTCTGTAACAGGTTGGATAAACCCAGATACAAGGCACGGTTCGAGGCCTTATCACCCAGACGCTCACCATAAGGAGGGTTGGTTACGAAGAAGACTTTTTTGCCTTCTGCCTGGAAATCTGGCCAATCTGACAGGGTGCGCTCTTCAATGAGAATCCGATCCAGTAAGCCTTCAAAGCCCGCAGCAATAATATTCTGGCGAGTGGCTTTAATGGCTTCCCAGTCCGCATCAAAGGCATAAAACTTTGGTAGTGGATTTTCGAGTGCAGTTTGATGGCGCTCGGCAGCTTCGGCCTTAATGGCCATCCACAGCTCATGGTCGTGACCACTCCAGCCATTGAAGCCGAAACGGCGGACCAGACCAGGCGCACGGTCGGTTAGAATCATCAAGGATTCAATAATAAAAGTACCTGAACCACACATCGGATCGACGATAAGGTCTGGGTTGAGCGCTTTTAAGCCACCTTTTTGCAGAATCGCAGCCGCCAGGTTTTCCTTGATCGGGGCATCCGTCATGAAACGGCGGTAACCGCGTTTATGTAAAGAGTCGCCAGACAGATCCAGGCAATAAGTATGTTCTTTCTTGCCCGCCAGAATATACATGGTGATTTCCGGGGCTTTGGTATCAATACTTGGGCGCTTGCCGACCGCTTCCATAAAGGAATCAACCACACCATCTTTGGCGCGCAAAGTGGCGAACTGGGTATTGACCTTGATGTCACGCTCTACATGCAGACGGATAGCAAAGGTACTTTGTGGGGCAAAAATCAGTGACCAGTCAAAACTGATGGCGCCCTCATACAGCTCTTCAGCAACATCACGAGCATCATGTGAAAACTCAATTTCATGGGTGTGGATTGGCATCAGGACACGTGAAGCCAGACGTGACCACATGCAAATACGATACGCATTTTCCAGATTGCCTTTAAAAGTAAGACGTCCTGGAAAACGTTCAATATTCTGAACACCTAAGCCTTGTAATTCTTCTTCTAAGAGGGTTTCGAGTCCATCGGCACAGGTAACCCAATAGGTGCTTAAACGTGAAGAGGTATTCATAAAATAGAGAGACCAAAATAAACAATAAAAAACTCTAGCAAGTTTAACGTATTTTCTGTCTTAAAGCTTTTTAAATTCTGAAAAAGCCGGGTGACTGTTGTTAGAAAAAAGCCGCTCTTCATGGCTTAACTGATGCATGGCGATACATGTTGTCCTGTTTTAACCTGATCAAGCGGTCAAGTAAAGCAGGTGCGGGCAGTTGTTATTGAGCTTGTTTTAATCAATCGGAAGAAGAGATAACAGCTATTGAATAATGTAAAAATAAAATCTTTTCAATTTCTGGTTTATAGCTGTTTAAGGTGGATATCGGGTGAGGGGAATCATGGATCTGGCCTGAAATCGCCGCTAGCTACAGGATTAATTGGCTTGCACAGCATAGACAGCAAAGTCGGAATGACTGCATCTACTTTAGAGTTTACAAGCTATTCTGGATGGATCGCCAGTATCGAGTTAATAATTGAAACAATCGGCCTAGAAGAACTGAGAACTGAGAACTGAGAACTTAAATCAGGATAATAGCTCTCGTGTTCAGCTTTTTTCTCACAATATGAGGGCATGGTGCTGAAAAGAAATGAGGGCGGATGCCCGAGGCTAAAACATTTATTTTTTTGTATACAAAGACATTCATATAAAAAGCTGATTGAGATGATCTTATTGAAAAAATATAGAGGAATTTCAATTTCTATTCTTATTATCAAGATGGTTTTTGTACAACTAAACCGGCATCTAACTATAAAGATTCGCCAGTTTCTGTATAATACGTTGACTTAACGTATAAGGAATCTCTCATGCACTTGGCGGCATTGCATACACCGAGCCAGATTCAACTCAATAAAGCAGGAAATCTCAAACATTTCCTGACCATCGAAGGTCTTTCTAAAGAAACTCTTACAAAAATATTGGACACTGCGTTGTCCTTTTTTAATGACCAAAATCAGCTAATCACCAACAATTTGCTTGAAGGCAAGACGGTGATGAACCTTTTCTTTGAGAATTCTACGCGTACGCGTACGACCTTTGAGGCGGCAGCCAAGCGTCTGTCGGCTAACGTGCTCAATATCGACATTGCGCGTTCCAGTACATCTAAGGGTGAAACCTTGCGTGATACTTTGTGGAACCTTGAAGCGATGGCAACGGATATTTTCGTGGTGCGTCATTCTTCTTCAGGTGCAGCACATTTTATTGCCAAAGATGTGTGTCCAAATGTCGCGATTATCAATGCCGGAGATGGTCGTCATGCCCATCCGACGCAGGCTATGCTGGATATGCTGACTATTCGCCGCGAGACCAACAAAAAATTTGAAGATATGTCGATCGCGATTATTGGTGATATTAAACACTCACGGGTAGCCCGTTCAGATGTGGCTGCATTACAAACGCTGGGTTGTAAAGATATTCGCGTAATTGCACCGAATACCTTGCTGCCTTATGGTTTCGATGATTATGGTGAAGGCGTTCGCCTGTTCAATAAGATGGAAGCGGGCATCAAAGACTGTGACGTGATTATTACCTTGCGCATTCAGAACGAGCGGATTGATTCACCGGCTCTGTCTTCTCAGGCTGAATTCTACAAAATGTACGGTCTGAACAAAGAGCGTTTAGCCCTGGCCAAGCCGGACTGTATCGTCATGCATCCAGGGCCGATGAACCGTGGTGTGGAAATTGATTCCAGTATTGCAGACGGTCCGCAATCCGTGATTTTAAATCAGGTCACCAACGGGATTGCCGTGCGTATGGCAGTATTAGCGCTGGCGATGCAAGGCCAATTGCAGGAGCAGGGTTTGATTGAAGCGCTTGCGGTATAAGGAATAAGTCATGACTATAGTAAAAATTGAAAATGTTCGTGTTCTTGATCCGATTCAAAACACTGATACCGTAGAAACCGTTTATCTGCAAAATGGCAAGCGCATTGCAGCAAGCGAAAATGTTTCAGAAACCCTGGATGGACAAGGTAAATGGCTGATGCCAACCATGGTGGACTTATGTGCACGTTTACGTGAGCCAGGCCAGCAGCAACATGGAACGCTGAAATCTGAAGGCAAGGCCGCTCGTGCAAACGGGATTTTACACGTATTCACCCCACCAGATTCAAAACCCATCGTACAAGACAATGGCGCACTGATTCATGGTCTGGTTGAAAAGGCCATGCTAGATGGCGGCATCTATCTGCAGGTGATTGGGGCACAAACCCAAGGGCTGCAAGGTAATCAGCCGGCCAATATGGCAGGTTTGAAAAAGGGTGGCTGTACAGCCGTTTCCAATGCAAATGCAGCCTTTGCCAATGATGATGTTGTTCTGCGCACTCTGGAATATGCCGCAGGTTTAGACCTGACAGTGGTGTTCTATGCAGAAGAGCCGCAAATTGCCAAAGATGGCTGTGTGCATGAAGGCTTTATTGCTTCACGACAGGGCTTACCTATGATTCCGGTGCTGGCAGAAACAGTCGCCATTGCCAAGTATCTGCTGATGATTGAAGCTACAAAGGTACATGCTCACTTTGGTTTACTGTCTTGCGGTGCATCGGTAGAATTGATTCGTGCTGCCAAAGAAAAAGGCTTGCCGGTGACCTGTGATGTGGCGATGCATCAGTTACATCTGACAGATCAGCTGATTGATGGCTTTAACTCGATTGCTCATGTGCGTCCACCGCTTCGTTCTGAGCAGGATAAGGAACTATTGCGTCAGGGCGTAAAATCAGGAGTGATTGATGCGATTTGTACCCATCATGAACCGCTGAGCAGCTCTGCAAAGATGGCGCCATTTGCAGAAACACAGCCAGGTTTTACTGCTTTTGATACCTATATTCCGTTTGGAATTCAATTGGTGAATGAAGGCCTGTTTACACCGCTAGAATGGGTTGAAAAAGTCACTATTGCACCCGCCAAAGTTGCCCATATGCTTGAGCGCTGGAAAAAGGAAGCCGGCTGGGTGCTGGTAGATCCTGAACAGGAATGGACGCTCAGCAAAGACACCATCGTATCTCAAGGTAAAAATACGCCCCTGATCCAGCAACAGGTAAAAGGAAAAGTGGTGCAGAGTTTTATTGCTGTATAAATATTGCCGAGTTAGAGCTTGGATGGAGATTTAAAAAGTCAGCTTCGGCTGGCTTTTTAAATGACTGGATAAAAATTACTGATAAAAATAGCTCACGATAAATCGTGAAGCTTTATGATATTAATACAATTATTTACATTTATAAGGGGATCGCTGGATACACTGGTTGAGAATATTACACATTAAAAAAGACATAAAAATATAAAAGGATCGACAGGATGAATATAGATCTCATTGAAAAGCTCAAAAGTGAAGTTAGTGCGATTGTTTTGCAGGGTGAAACCGAACATTTATATGCAAAAGATCAGGCATTGGTTCAGTTCTATCCGATACTTTTAAGTATTTTACGGGCCCGCCCCGCCTGGATTGATAGCTTAAGCCAGCAGTTAAATCCAAAAGTTGATGAATTATTCAATACCAACCCGGCCCTAAAACAACAGTTTTTTGACCAGCTGGCTGTGGATGCTCCGCAAGCTGAAATAGAAAAAACCTTGAATAAATCAATTGTTCCAACTATTAGCTTTTTACAGACTGAAGCCGGAGCACCCAGAGCTGAAGCGGTCAGTTATTTACTGGAAATGTATGCGGATTTAATTGAAAGGGCTTTACCGGCATGGGCCAAGCCATTTCTGGCTTCCTTAGGGGTTTCTACGCTAGCCGCACAGAGCCTGAATCAGGCACCTATACTGGAAGCGGAACATGTAGCAGAGGTTCGAGAGGAAAAGAAAAAAGCCGCCTTGCTATGGCCTTTTATTATTTTCGTGATTATTGCCGCTATTATTTTATTTTTCTTTCGCGGCTGCATGCGTGAAGATGATCCTGAAGTAGGTCTGGATGGCCAGATTCCTGTCAGTGAGGCTGCTGTTGCCCAGCCTGCGGCATTACAGCTGAGTACAGGCAGCAATGGTGAGCTGGTTAGCTGTAAGTTGCAACTCAACAATCCGCAATATATGCAAATTCTGCAAGACGAGATCAAGCAGATCTTTAATTATAATATTGGCTGTGGTGCACTTAGCAGTGACGTCTATCATTCGGAATTTATTGATCAGGATACCATTCCGACTGTGTTGAGAACAATCCAGGGAATGCCAAATGTGTCACTTGACTGGATTGGCAAGCAGGTTTCGGTTCGTGCAGCAACCAATGCAGAAGCCGAGCGGCTGGCAGCACAAATCCGTAGTCTGGCCAAAAATGTCACTGTGGTTACCCAACAGCCACTCAATAGAAGCGATGTGATTAATACTGCTAACAACGAAGCAGAACAAGCCTTGGCCAGTATCAAGACCGATAATGTTAAAGCACTGGATGTGGCGACTGCACTGAATTTACAGATCATCAATTTTGATACCGCATCGACTGAAGTTCCAGAGGTCAATAAACTGGTGCTGGATCAAGCTGCTGCATTATTGCAACGAGCGCCTCATGTGCAGCTGATCGTGAAGGGCCATACCGATGCTGAAGGAAGTACCGCAGCAAATGAAACGCTTTCTTTACGACGCGCTCAAGCGATTGTGACTTATCTGGTTCAGAAGGGGGTAGATCCTGCTCAACTGCGTGCAATGGGGATGGGACAGGAGCAGCCTGTTGAATCGAATGCAACACGTGCCGGGCAATTTCAGAACCGTCGCGTGGCTTTTGAGGTTGTGAATACCGAAACGGGAGTTGTACGTGGAGTAGATGCTGAAGGCGTGGTTGAGAAGACAGCCAATTAAGAGCGCGGCCTAAACGAAAAAGGACGAATTTTCGTCCTTTTTTAGCCCTGAGAGTTGCATTTGAAATGCCATTCTATGTTGTTGCCATACTACCTGACTCGGACTTTTAAAGCCGAGTCTTTTTCTTGGGTGATGATTCAAACCTTGAGTGATTTCTGAGAGATATTCATCTATCTAGGTATTTAATCACTGTCTTTTTAATTTATTGCCTGATTAAGATTGGCTTAAGCAGACTGATGCTGGTCTGGCAGATGTCCTCTGTCTTAGGTGAGCTACATTTTTAGCCATACATAACCGGTCTTGCGATCAACACTCGAGATCAATAAGGGTTGATGGTCCTTACCAAGCACTGTATCTATTTTTAGATCATCAAAGCGACTTCGCTGTTTAATTTCAATACGTCTGTTATGCAGGCTTTACCCTTATTTTCATCTTGTTGGACGAAGCTCAAGACCAGAGATAATATATGCCCACATTTCAGCATGGATTTTTTAGGATTTGAAACATAACATCTTTGCGCTAATTTATGGGCCTGCTTGGCAGAACAATCATTTCTTGCTCGATTGCCTGTAATTTCCCTAGCAATCGTTGCAATCTTTAAGAGCGATATGCTGTTTAAAAAAACCTTCACCTAACACGGTATATATGTGGTGTCTTTCTTCTTGAGCAAGAGGAGTATAGGTCATGATGCAATTTTGACTTTGGTTGGTCGGAAGCAGAATGTTCGCTCATCTTACTTCCTTCCAACACTTGAATCTCTATTGCAGTTCTGAGAATCCAAGGTGTGAATTAAGAAAATACCGGCGGACTATAAGTTAAAGTTCGGCCCAAGAACCAGAGCAGGAACAGTACCAAAGGTAGGTGGAAAATTAGCTGGGTAACCGTAAATCCAATCACGTCTTTGGCTTTTAACTTTAAGATGCCCAGCATCGGCAGCATAAAGAAAGGGTTAATCAGATTGGGCAGGGCTTCTGCCGCATTATAAATCTGTACTGACCAGCCCAGATGCACTTTCAGGTCATGTGCGGCCTGCATCACATATGGTGCTTCAATAATCCATTTGCCGCCGCCAGATGGAATAAAGAAGCCCAGAATCGCTGAATAGAGTCCCATCACGATGGCAAAGGTTTCCTGCGAGGCAATTGAAACGAAAAATTCAGCAATATAATGTGACAGCGACAGATCGGCCGGGTTCAGCGCATTGGTCATCATAAAGGCAATACTGCCATACAGTGGAAACTGGATCAGTACCCCTGAAATAGCCGGAACAGCCTTGGAAACTGCATTTAAAAAATTTCGTGGCGTACCGTGCAAGGCCACGCCCAAAATCAGGAAAATAAAGTTATAGGTATTTAAGCTGGAAATGGCCAGAATCGGATTGCTTTTGGAAAATTCGTTAAACATCCAGACTGCACCCAGAATCACAATCAGAATACTCAAAATCGGTGAATTTTCCAGCCAGTCCCCCGGTCTTTTTTCAGCAGATACTTGCGGTTTTTCTTCTTCAATCTGAATCGGGAAGTGCTCTATAGTTTTAATGTCAGACCCTTTAGGTGCTGACCAGTAAGCAATCGCAATTGAAGCCACAATCAGTACCGCCGTCATGATCATGGATTGCGGCAAGAAAATAGTCTCGGTAAACGGAATGACCCCAGTCAGGTTATAAATTGGCTCAGGCAGACTGGATTTATTGGCCTGTAACTGGGCTGCTGAGGAACTGATGCCCAGTGCCCAGGTGGCTCCCATCCCGATAATCGCGGCTGCGGCTGCAGCGCGGTAATCCATATTAAGTTCTTTGCGCTGTGCCAGTGCAATGACAAGTAGTGCAGTCAGTACGGTGCTCATGGCCCAGTTAATCAGGGAGATGAGCAGGCTGACGGTGGCGACCAAGACAATCGCGCCACGTCCGGAATGCGGCAGGCGTGCCATTTTCTGAATTAGTATTTGTACCGGCTTGGACACTGAAACTACATAACCGACCACGATCAGCATGCACATTTGCAAGGTAAAGGGAATCAGGCTCCAGAAGCCGTCGCCAAAGGAAATCGCCACATCCTGTGCCGGTGCACCAATTCCGATTGCGGCAATCGCTACAATGATCACGCCAAGCAGGGCAAAAATATAAGAATCAGGAAACCATTTTTCTGACCAGTCGCTGACGCGCAAGGCGAAGCGCTGCAAGATATTTTGTTGTGTCGACATGATTAAAATCCATTTATTCTGCGATTATTATTTTGAAATGCAGCAGTTGAATATAAAAAAAGCCCTTAAGAAAATGTATTCTTAAGGGCTGGATAGATCAGGCAACGTTACGCAGTAGCGGTACGCCAGTAACTTGCTGGATTTCCTCAAAACTTACCTCCGGTGCCAGTTCAACCAGACGAATTCCATCAGGAGTAACATCCAGTACCCCCAGATCGGTAATGATCCTGTGGACGACTGCTTGGCCAGTCAGTGGCAGGCTGCATTCTGAGACGATCTTTGGTGTGCCATCTTTGGCACAGTGTTCCATCAGGACCACGACTTTTTGTACACCCGCGACCAGATCCATGGCGCCACCCATACCTTTCACTTTTTTACCGGGAATCATCCAGTTCGCTAGATCGCCTTGGGCTGAAACTTCCATGGCTCCCAGAATGGCGATATTGACATGACCGCCACGGATCATGGCAAAGGAGTCAGCGCTGGAGAAAAATGAAGCCCCTTTACGTGCAGTCACGGTTTGTTTACCGGCATTGATCAGGTCGGCATCGACAGTCTCTGCCGTTGGAAATTCACCAATCCCCAGCAGGCCATTTTCCGACTGCAGCCAGACATTGATATTTTCCGGAATATAGTTGGCAACTAACGTGGGCAGGCCAATCCCGAGATTGACATAGAAACCATCTTCAAGCTCTTGAGCGGCGCGCTGCGCCATTTGATTACGTGTCCAAGCCATGATCAAGCCTCCGCCTTTAAAGTCATCTGTTCAATACGTTTTTCCGGTTGAGCGTTCAGGACTATCCGGTTCACATAAATTCCCGGTAGATGAATTTCGTCCGGATCCAGTACGCCAATTTCGACAATTTCTTCCACTTCAGCAATAGTCACTTTGCCAGCCATGGCACAGACCGGATTAAAGTTTTGGGCGGTTTTACGGAAAATTAAATTACCCGCTTTATCGGCTTTATAGGCTTTGACTAGCGCAACATCGGCAGTTAGAGATTCTTCCAGAATATAAGACTTGCCATGAAACTCACGGACATCCTTACCTTCAGCGATCACTGTGCCGACACCCGTCGCGGTATAAAAGGCTGGAATGCCTGCACCACCTGCGCGTAATTTTTCGGCCAAGGTGCCTTGCGGAGTTAATTCCACTTCCAGTTCGCCGCTTAAGTATTGACGTTCAAATTCCTTATTTTCACCGACATAAGAGGAGATCATTTTTTTAATCTGTTTGGTTTCCAGTAGAAGTCCCAGACCAAAGCCATCCACGCCAGCATTATTGGAAATACAGGTCAGGTTTTTTGCCCCAGTTTCTTTTAAGGCCGCGATCAGTGCTTCCGGAATACCGCATAAACCAAAACCACCTACGGCCAGGGTCTGTCCATCCTGAACCACGCCGTCTAAAGCAGCTTCTGCACTGTCATATACTTTATTTGCCATTTATTACCTCGATTTATTTTTTTCTTGCAGTTCGTTTGAGAAGATCTGCGGACTTATATCTTTGAGGACTTTTTAGGTCCAAATTAGGCTGCTTTAAGCACAGGTTTTTTGCCAATAGGCATTGGCATAATTGGAGGGATTATTGCGCTGCAAGACTGCACTAATATTACGGCTGGCCTGCATCAGGGCATCCAGTTGAATTCCGGTTTCAAAGCCCATATTCGAGAGTAGGTAATACAGATCTTCGGTCGAGACATTCCCTGAGGCCCCTTTGGCATACGGACATCCTCCGAGGCCAGCAATGGAGGAATCAAATACCCGAATACCTTGCAATAATGACTGGTAAATATTGGCAATCGCCATGCCATAAGTATTATGAAAATGTCCTGCCAAAACTTTAGCATCAAGTTCAGCCAGACAAGTCTCCCAGACTTTTTTCACCCGATCAGGCGTGGCCGTCCCAATGGTTTCACCCAAAGACACTTCATAGCAGCCCATATCGAGTAAGCGCTGAGTGACTTTGACCACCTGCTTCGGATCAATCGCACCTTCATAAGGGCAGTCCACCATGCAGGACACATAGCCACGTACCTTAATATCATTGGCTTTGGCAGCACTCATTACGTCGCTGAATTTTTCAAAGCTTTCATCAATCGAGCAGTTGATGTTCTTGCGGGTAAAGCTTTCAGAAGCTGCGGTAAATACCGCAACCTCTTTACAACCCACAGCCAAGGCAGATTCAAAACCTTTCAGATTTGGGGTTAACAAACTGAACTGAATATTCGGATCTTTAGGCAGGCTGGCAAACAGCACATCACTGTCTGCCATTTGTGGTACCCATTTCGCTGAAACACAGGAACCCACTTCAATGGCCTGTAAACCGGTTTTCATCAGATCCAGAATCAGGTTTTTCCGGTCATCCAATGTCAAAGGTGTTTTTTCATTTTGCAGGCCATCGCGTGGCCCGACCTCTACGATTTTGACAAAATCTGTCATGCGACTTCCTCCGCCAGTGGCTGGAACTCTACCAGTTCATCACCCGCCTTGACCTGATCTCCTTTTTGGAAATATGAACTTGCGACAATGCCATCATGGGGTGCACGAATCGAATATTCGATTTTCATGGCTTCCAGCGTCATCAGCACATCGTCTTTTTTTACCTTATCATTGGCAGAAACCAGAACTTGGGTAATGACGCCCGGCATTGGCGCAGTCAGGTTGTTTTCGGTGCCTTGCTCATCTTGACCATTAAAATCAGTGTTTAAATAACTGAACTTATGGCTTTGCCCATTCTGGAATAGGGTAATGCCATGTTCAGTCCGGCTAAAAGCCAGTTTTTGCTGTCTCACACCAAGATTCAGCTGAAGTAAATGCCTATCCAGCAGTTTTCCTCTAAGCTCTACACATTGATCCGCATAAGTGGCCAAAAAGCCTTCATCCTGTGTAGTAAAGCGAACCTCACACAATTGATCATTGCATTGTAATTTGATGCAATGAGTATTTTGCTGATTGAGGCGCCAGAATGAGCTGTGCTGCCAGACCGGATTGTTTGGAAGCGGATTTTGCGCCTGACGTGACAGGAGTTCAATCAGTGCAGCACTGATCACGAGTTCGGCATCAATCTCTGCAGAAGGGGGGAGCAGGAATGCTTCTTCACGCTGAATCAGACCAGTATCTAAATGTGCATTTTTGAATGAGTCGCACAGCACCAGGCGATCTAAAAAGGCGATATTATTGCCAAGACCATCGACATGGAATTGGCCCAGTGCATGATGCATCTGGGTTAGGGCTGCTTCACGGTTTTTGCCCCAGACAATCAGTTTGGCAATCATCGGATCATAATAAGTGCTGATTTCATCGCCTTCGACAATACCGCTATCGACACGTACACAGTCACTTTGCTCCGGATAATGTAAATAGCTGATCTGGCCGATTGCCGGGATAAAGCCTTTTTCCGGTTCTTCGGCATAGACACGCGCTTCAAGCGCATGACCATGAATCTGCAATTCATCTTGCTGCTTTGGTAAAGGCTCACCGAAAGCCACACGTAATTGCCATTCCACCAGATCCTGACCAGTAATCATTTCTGTGACCGGGTGCTCGACCTGTAGACGGGTGTTCATTTCCATGAAATAGGCCGTACCGTCTTGCTCGACAATAAACTCGACTGTACCGGCACCGACATAGTTGACTGCGCGCGCAGCGTCAATGGCAGCTTGACGCATCGCTTCAAGCTTATCTTCCGGCATTTTCGGTGCAGGCGCTTCTTCCAGCACTTTCTGGTGACGGCGTTGTACCGAGCAATCACGCTCGAACAGATGTACATAATTGCCGTGGGTATCCCCAAATACCTGCACTTCAATATGACGTGGCTGTACCACATAACGCTCAATCAGCACATCGTCATTGCCAAAACTGGAACGTGCTTCACTTTTACAGGAAGCCAGCGAACTAAGAAAATCTTCGCTGCGTTCCACCAGACGCATGCCTTTACCGCCACCGCCGGCACTGGCTTTAATCAGCACCGGATAGCCAATACTGTCTGCCTGCTGCTTCAGAAAATCGGCATCTTGATTGGTACCATGATAACCCGGAGTTAAAGGCACACCGGCTTTTTCCATCAGGGCTTTAGAGGTGGCTTTGAGGCCCATCGCCAAAATAGCCTCGACTGGCGGACCAATAAAAACAATATTGTTGTCCTGACAGGCCAGGGCAAACTGGTCATTTTCAGACAGGAAACCATAGCCCGGGTGAATGGCTTGGGCACCCGTGGTTTTTGCAGCCTCGATAATACGCTCAATCTGCAAATAACTTTGTGCTGCCGGTGATTCACCAATATGGATCGCTTCATCTGCCAGTTTCACATGCTGTGCCTGCGCATCGGCATCGGAGTAGACGGCAACGGTAGCAATCCCTAATTTTTTTGCTGTACGAATGATACGGCAGGCAATTTCGCCACGGTTGGCAATTAAAATCTTTTCAAACATTGTAGGATCCTTCTTGTTGTTATGCCGTGGTCTTGATCCAGGCCGGGCTTTGTTTGTTCAAAAATGCATTCAGGCCATTTTTCGCCTCATCTCCTTGGCGAACATGGGCAATATGCTGTGCTGTTTTAAGCAGTAAATCTTCACTCAAAACTTGCTGGTCAACCAGTTGGATCAGCTGTTTAGAGGCATGTTGTGCTGCTGGCCCACCGAGCAATAATGCTTCCGCAATTTCATCAATTTTGCTGTCGAGCTGCTCTGGGGTAGTCACTTCATGTGCCAGTCCAATATTTTTGGCCTGTTCCGCTGAAATACGCTCGGCAGTCAGGAAATAGCGTGACGCCTGACGGGCACCAATCGCCCGAATGACATAAGGACTAATGGTGGATGGGGTCAGACCTAAACGTACTTCTGAGGTGGCAAATTTGGCATCGGTGCTAGCCACACAAATATCACAGGCCGAGGCTAGACCCATACCGCCACCAAAGGCAATCCCATGTACCCGGGCAATGGTCGGCTGTTTTAAGGTCGCCAGACTTTGCAGCATTTTCGCCAGTTTTAAGGCATCGGCTTCATTGTCGGCTTGTGAGGCCTGACCGGCCTGTTTCATCCAGTTCAGATCAGCGCCAGCCGAGAAACTTTTGCCTCGTCCGGCCAGAATCACCACGCGCACATCATCACGTGCATTTAAAGACTGAAAGCAGGCATATAATTCTTCAATGACCTGAGTATTAAAGGCATTGTGCAGTTCAGCACGGTTGATCCAAACCGTTGCCACCTGATTCTGCTGTTCGAGCTGTAAAAACTGATAATCCATTGTCGTCACCTCTTACATACGGAACACGCCGAACTTGGTTGGCTGAATTGGCGCATTCATCGCTGCAGCCAGACTTAAGGCCAGCACCTCACGCGATTGTGCCGGATCAATCACACCGTCATCCCATAAACGGGCTGAAGCATAATAAGGATGACCCTGACGTTCATATTGATCACGAATAGGCTGTTTAAACTGATCTTCTTCTTCAGCTGACCAGCTACCGCCTTTTTGCTCAATCTGATCACGTTTGAGGGTCGAAAGTACACTTGAAGCCTGCTCACCACCCATGACCGAGATTCGAGAATTAGGCCAGGTCCACATAAAGCGTGGCGAATAAGCACGGCCACACATGCCATAGTTGCCGGCACCAAAAGAACCGCCAATCACCAAGGTCAGTTTTGGCACATTGGCATTGGCCACCGCCATCACCAGTTTGGCACCGTTCTTGGCAATGCCTTCATTTTCATACTGGCGACCCACCATAAAACCGGTAATGTTCTGAATGAAAATCAGCGGAATATTGCGCTGGGTACACAATTCAATAAAATGTGCGCCTTTTTGTGCAGACTCGGAAAACAGAATGCCATTATTGGCAATAATCCCGACTGGCATCCCATAAAGCTTGGCAAAACCGGTCACCAGAGTCGTGCCGAAACGCGCCTTGAATTCGTCAAAGCGTGAACCGTCAACAATACGTGCAATCACTTCACGCACATCAAAAGGCTTGCGGGCATCACAAGGGATAATGCCGTACAGTTCTGAACTGTCAAAGCGCGGCGCTTCAATTTCCTCTGCGGTCTTGTTGGGCTTTTTGTTCAGATTTGCCACAATGTTGCGGGCAATGGCAAGGGCATGCTCATCACTTTCTGCCAGATGATCGGCAACACCAGACAAACGGGTATGTACATCACCGCCACCGAGGTCTTCACTTGACACCACTTCACCGGTTGCAGCTTTGACCAGTGGCGGGCCACCCAGGAAAATGGTGCCCTGATTACGGACAATAATGGTTTCATCCGACATGGCAGGCACATAAGCACCACCAGCAGTACAGCTGCCCATCACCACTGCAATCTGGGCAATTCCCTGACTGGACATACGCGCCTGATTGTAGAAAATACGGCCGAAGTGATCACGATCCGGAAAAACTTCATCCTGTAAAGGCAAGTACGCACCACCGGAATCCACCAGATAAATACAAGGCAAATGGTTCTGTTCGGCAATTTCCTGTGCGCGTAAATGCTTTTTCACTGTCAGCGGATAATAAGTACCGCCTTTCACCGTAGCATCATTGGCCAGGATCATGCAGGTCACACCATTGACCTGACCCACACCAGCGACCACACCTGCCGCAGGCACGTCATCCTGATACACTTGATAGGCAGCCAGCTGACCGATTTCCAGAAAAGCGCTACCCGGGTCAATCAGCTGGTTAATCCGGTCACGTGGTAACAGTTTGCCACGGTCAAGGTGTTTCTGGCGGGCAGTTTCTCCACCACCCAAGGCAATTTTTTCAACTTTCTGCTTCAGGTCATCCACCAGTTGCAGCATGGCGGTCTGGTTGGCTTTAAACTCTTCACTACGAATATTGATTTTGCTCTGTAACTGATTCATGACGAACATCCTTGTTTTATTCTCAGTATTAAGGTTTAGGCTGTTTCGTTAAAAAGCTCACGGCCAATGAGCATGCGGCGGATTTCTGAAGTGCCGGCACCAATTTCATACAGTTTGGCATCGCGCCATAGACGGCCTGCTGCAAACTCGTTGATATAACCGTTTCCACCTAAAGTCTGAATGGTTTCACCGGCCATCCATGTGGCTTTTTCGGCCGCATATAAAATTGCGCTGGCAGCATCTTTACGCAGGCTGCGACTATGCTCGGCCTTGTCACATTCAGCGCCGACGGCATAAACCAGTGCCTTACATGCCAGCCAGGTCGAGTACATATCGGCCATTTTGCCTTGCATCAACTGGAATTCACCCAGCGCCTGACCAAACTGTTTACGGTCATGAATATATGGAATCACGGTATCCATACAGGCATCCATAATGCCCAATGGGCCAGCACTGAGAACCGCACGTTCATAGTCCAGACCACTCATCAGCACTTTGGTGCCATTGCCGACACCACCGAGGACGTTTTCTTTAGGGACTTCGACATTGTCAAAGAACAGCGGGTAAGTGTTGGAACCGCGCATACCCAGTTTGTCCAAATGGCTGCCGTGGCTGAAACCTGGCATATTTTTTTCAACCAAGAAAGCAGTCATGCCTTTGGCGCCCGCCTGTAAATCGGTTTTGGCATACACCACTAATACATCGGCATCACCGCCATTGGTGATCCACATTTTGGAGCCGTTTAACAGATAGTGATCGCCTTTGTCTTCAGCTTTGAGTTTCATACTGACCACATCCGAGCCGGCATTCGGTTCAGACATCGCCAAAGCACCGACATATTCGCCAGAAATCAGTTTTGGCAGATAACGCTGCTTTTGTTCTTCATTACCATTACGCTTAATTTGGTTCACACATAGGTTAGAATGTGCGCCATAGGACAGACCAATGGATGCTGAAGCCCGGGAAATTTCCTGCATGACAATAATATGTGCCAGATAACCTAAATTGGTGCCGCCATATTCTTCACCAACTGTCAGACCCAGCAGGCCCATATCACCAAATTTTTTCCAGAGTTGAGCTGGGAACTCGTTATCGCGGTCAACCTGTTGGGCAATAGGGGCAATTTCCTTGGCGCAAAAGGCAGCCACTGAATCACGAAGCGCTATCAGAGTTTCATCTAAACCGAAATCCAAGCTTTGTAAATTCATTCTTCATCCATCCTGAGGTTATATTTGTTGTGTCCAAAAAAGCATTTTTGTTGTGCTTGCTTTTTAACATACAACGAAAAAACAAAAAAGTGAACCTATATTCACAAAATGATTTACAATTCATTTTATCTTGTTGAGAATAATATTATGAGTTATAAAAGATCATCACTGATGCAGGAGCGAATGGAACAAAATCGCTTGTCGATTTTACAGTCTGCTCGTGAACTGATTGCTCAGGGGGGCTTTAAAGAGGCGTCGATTCAGGCCATTGCAGAGCGTGCAGGCGTTTCTACAGGGCTGGTATATCGGTACTTTGATAGCAAAAGCCAGATTTTGATTGAGGTTTTGTCGGCAGCGATTCAGCATGAGGTGGGAATTTTGAACCACATTGTTCGATCAGATTTATCGCCAGAACTGAAATTGCAAAAATCTGTTACAACTTTTGTGAAACGCGCCATGAATAGCCCTCAACTGGCGTATTCACTTATGTTTGAACCGGTCGATCCGGAGATGGAGCATGAGCGTTTTCGTAGTAAACAGCTGATCAAGCAGAGTATTAAGGAGATTCTGGCCGAAGGAAAGGTAAATGGAAAATTTGAATTTGAAGACTTGAACACGGCGGCGCTAGGCGTGGTAGGTGCCATGACCTTTGTCGTAATCGAGCCTTTAAATCCATCTCGCAATATGATGTTTGATCAGAAGTATAAGGATCACTTTGTCAAACAGATTGCCGATTTTTGTGTAAACGCAGTACGTCGACAGGAGGGAAGTTCAGTAGCATAAATACACAAAAAACAGGCACACAGACAAGGTCGTCGTGGTCATAAAACAATTAGTAAAGTTGAAATCAGAATTACAAAGAATCAAGGAGATCGATTCAATGACACAAGTACGGTTAAGCTATGCCTATGGAACCAGCAGCCAGCCCTTATTGGGGATGACAATTGGTGAAAAATTTGACCAGGCTTGCGAGCAGTATGCGGATCGGGATGCAGTGGTAAGTCTGCACCAGAATGTACGCCTGAGTTATCGGCAGCTACAGGAACAGGTCAATGCTTTTGCCTGTCAGTTGCTGAAGCTGGGGCTGCAAAAAGGTGACCGTCTGGCGATCTGGTCGCCGAACTGTGTGGAATGGACCATTACCCAGTTTGCTGCTTTCAAGGCTGGCATTATTCTGGTCAACCTGAATCCGGCCTATAAAAGCAATGAACTGGAATATGTGCTGAATAAGGTGTCTTGTAAGGGCTTGGTCATTGCTTCCCAGTTTAAAACCACGGACTACCAGGAAATTCTGACCAAAATTGCACCAGAGTTAAAAGAGACTGAAGACAAGTTACTTAATGCAGAGCGCCTGCCGCATTTAAAGCATGTAATCAAAATTGATGACCAGCAGCATACAGGGATTCACCGTTTTCAGGATTTACTGCCTCCCCCAAGTGCCCAAGAACTGGAACAACTGCAACAGATCTCCAGTGAATTGCAGTTCGATGAAACCATTAATATCCAGTTTACCTCGGGCACGACTGGTAATCCGAAAGGCACCATGCTGACCCATAACAATATCCTGAATAATGGCTATTTTGTGGGTGAGGCAATTCACCTTGCACCGGAAGACCGGGTCTGTATTTCAGTGCCGCTATTCCACTGCTTTGGTATGGTGATGGGGAATCTGGCTTGTATTACTCACGGTTCAGCCATGATTTATCCGTCTGCAGTCTTTAATCCGCTGGAAACCTTAAAAGCCATCCAGCAAGAAAAATGTACGGCAGCTTATGGCGTCCCGACCATGTTTATTGCCATATTGGAACATGAACGGTTTGATGAGTTTGACCTGTCCAGCTTGCGTACCGGCATTATGGCAGGCAGTCCATGTCCACAGGAGATTATGCAGCGTGTGATTGAACGCATGCATATGTCTGAAATAACCATCTGTTATGGCATGACTGAAACCGCACCTGTGAGTGCACAAAGCTCGACAGAAGACAGTGTTGAGCAGCGAGTCAGTACGGTTGGTCGCGTCCATCCGCATCTGGAAGTTAAAATTGTAGATGAACAGGGCAAAGTGGTTCCGCGTGGTCAACTGGGTGAGCTTTGTGTGCGAGGTTATTCCGTGATGCTCGGCTATTGGGAAGATCAGGAAAAGACCCACGAAGTTATTGATGCAGCCCGCTGGATGCATACCGGTGATATTGCTGAAATGGATGATGCAGGCTTTATTAAAATCAAGGGGCGTATTAAGGATGTGGTGATTCGTGGTGGCGAGAACCTGTTCCCGAAAGAAATTGAGGATTTTCTCTATACCCATCCTGCGATCTCAGATGTACAGGTCATTGGTGTCCCAGACCATAAATATGGGGAAGAACTCTGTGCCTGTATCATTCTGCATGAAAATGATTCATGTACTGAAGAGGCGATTCGTCAGTATTGTATCGAGCATATTTCTCATAACAAAGTGCCACGTTATGTTCGTTTCTTTCATGAATTCCCGATGACAGCTTCAGGTAAGGCGCAGAAATTTAAATTGCGTGAATTTATGCGGGAAGAATTAAATTTAAAAGAGATTGCTTAAATTAATTAAAGTTAAGTTTAAATAGTATTTGATCAGATGACCTGGCGGCATGGATGCCGCCGTTTCATTGTATGGCAAGGATGCCATATCAATGAAACAGAGGGGTTTGGTTACGTTGCCCAGTCAAAGTAACGAAGCACCTGCAGAGTGGAAGAAGAATCCATCGTGCAAATTGAGGTCATGCGTTTAGCAATTTCTTTAAATAGATAAAAATGCATTTCTATATAAAGTCTTATTTCAATATAAAACTTCATATATCGACTATCTAAATCAGAGTAAACAGATGGCAAAAAACTTTCACAGTGAAGTGGTGGTCGCCAGTTATGATGATCACATCCGTAAATTAATTCCTGCTTATGAACTGGTGCATCAGCAGATTGAGGCTATTCTCAGTACGGAATTACCAGAAAATGCACATATTCTGATTGCGGGCTGCGGAACAGGATATGAGTTGTCCTATCTGTTAGAGCAGCATCCACACTGGACTTTTACGGCGATTGATCCTTCAGTCACCATGCTGGAACAGGCAAGGAAAAATCTGGCTCCTTTTGCTGCCGAGCAGAGAGTCCGGTTTATACAGAGCACTACCCACGGACTGGAGCAGGATACTTTCGATGCAGCACTGGCGATTCTGGTCGCCCATTTTATTCCTGAGCCACAGAAAACCGAATTTTTTCAGCATATTTATGAAAGTCTTAAAACAGGCGGGATTATGTTGACTTATGACCTGATGCAGCCAGAAAATGAAACTGCACTACAGATCATGCAAAAAATGGCGCAGCAGACGGGATTAAGTCTCCGGCAAAGTGAAAACATGCTGGCCAGATTACAGCAGGATTTTGCATTGATTTCGACTGAAGACTTCAAAGGCCTTTTGACAAAAGTCGGATTCAAGCACTGCAAAACTTATTGTCAAATTATGAATTATTATGGCTTTTTTCTGAAAAAATAAAGATCATAAAGCATTATATTTGCGATAAAGTTAAAGAGATTATTCAAGGAAGTAGAGAGAAGAATGTCGGCATATTACAGTTTAATTCAACGTGAGCAGCATGCAGATGGTAGTACTACAGCTTATTACCGTTCCAATATTCATGCCCAAGGCGCATGGAATCCTCATGAACAGCATATGGCCCCAGCAACAGGTATCCTCTGTGTAGAGCTGGAACAGTTTCAGCCACGAGAGGATATGCGAATTGGTCGGGTCGGACTGGATATCTTTGGATTGATTGCTTTTGGTGAGTTTTCAATTACCACCCGCATGCTTCGTCCGGGTAAAACCATTGAGCTGGTTGAAGCAGAAATGTGTGCGAATGGAAAAACCTGTATCGTTGCGCGTGCCTGGAAAATGCTGACTTCGGATACCCGCGCCATCGCCGGTCTAGAAGATTTTCCGATTGAAAGTCCAGAGTTTTTACCCGTGTGGGAAGGCATGCGCTGCTGGCCAGGCGGTTATATCCAGAGTATTGAAACGCGAGCGCATGCCGATCATCGGGCAGGCAAAGGGATTGTCTGGCTCAAAAACTCTTTGGACATGGTAGAGGGACAGACAACGACCGCCTTTAGCCGTTTGCTCGGTATGGTCGACACGGCGAATGGTATCGTGCCACGTCAGGATCCAAGTGCGGGCTGGGGATTCCCGAATCTGGACTTGCAGATTCACATGCACCGTCTGCCACAGGGTGAATGGTTGGGGCTGGAAGTGGTGCAGCAATATGGCGAAGATGGTGTCGGTTTGACCAGCGGCATTCTGCATGATATTTACGGGCCATTCGGACGCAGTGAGCAGATTTTGACCCTTCGGAAATTTTAACATCCCTTTAAAAATCAGGACGAATTGCTTCGTCCTTTTTTTATTGGCATGCTGTGTGCAATTTATCAGGAATATATGCAGATGCGGATAAGTATCATCGGGGCAGGGCGCGTGGCTTATCACTTCGCCCGTGTATTGTCAGGCAAGCATGAAATTGTACAGATCTATAGTCGGACTGTTGAAAAAGCCCAGCAACTGGCTGATCTATACACAGCTCAGGCCATCACCAGCCCTGAACAGCTGGATAGTCATGTAGATCTGGTTATTATTGCAGTCAGTGACCAATCGATCCAAACAGTCATCCAGCAGGTACATAACTATCTGCCAGACGTATTGATAGTACATACATCAGGCAGTACGCACTTAAATGTGCTGCGCGATGTACACCCAAAATCCGGAGTGTTTTATCCTCTTCAAACCTTCAGTCTGGAGCGTGAAATTGACTGGTTGAATACCCCTTTGTTTATTGAAGCACATGATGATGAAGACGAGGGAAAACTTAATACTCTGGCAAATAGCCTAAGCGAAAAGGTCTATCTCTACAGCTCTGAGCAACGTTTAAGCCTGCATTTAGCTGCGGTATTTGCCTGTAATTTTAGTAATTACTGTTATGATATGGCCAAACAGGTGGTCGATGCCGAGCAGGTCGATTTTAGCCTGCTGTATCCCTTGATGCTGGAAACCGCCAATAAAGCCACGCAGAATGATCCAAAACAAATGCAGACCGGCCCAGCGATGCGTGGTGATCAAAATATCTTGAATATGCATCAGCAGATGTTGGCCACTATGCAGCGAGCAGATTTATACAAGGTCTATCAGCTATTGAGTCAGCAGATTTTAGAGCGTCATCAAAAATGAATGGTTTGATTTTTAATTGAATAAGCTAATTTGGTTGCATTCACTCTTTAAATTTAAGTGAAAATGCGCAGAAAAAAATAATAAAAATGAACATGCTATAGGGATGAAGCGTTGTTTGTCTTTTTAAGCCCGATGATAGGCACAGGACTTGCACTAATCTTCTGGTTGAAAGATAAATTTTTCCAATAGAAAAGCGCTGATCAGGTCAGCGCTTTTTTAAATCTTAGATTAAGAAATTTTCTTGAAGATAAAATCATTAATCTTGTGGCCGGCTTCAATGCCGCGACGCTCAAATTTGGTTTGTGGACGCCAGTCCGGGCGCGGGTAGCTGTTGCCTTTGCCCGCCAGATTTTCCAGTCGTGGACGCTCCTCCAATACTTCAAGCATCCATTCCGCATACGGTTCCCAGTCCGTTGCGGCATGGAAAGTTCCGCCAAGCTCCAGCTTTTGCTCTACCAGTGGCATACGGTCATGCGAAACAAAACGGCGTTTGAAGTGACGTTTCTTCTGCCATGGATCAGGGAAGTATAACTGAACTGTATTAATGCTATTGTCCGGCATTTCACGCAATACCTGAATTGCATCGGCATCTAGCACACGTAGGTTAGTCAGGCCTTCAATTCCAGCCTCATAGACACATTGGGCAATTCCTGGAACATGTACTTCAATCCCAATAAAGTTGCGCTCAGGATTGGCTTTGGCCATTAATACCAGGGAACGACCCATGCCGAAACCGATTTCTACCGTTAACGGACGTTCAGGATGTTCAAAATGCTGACGTAAATCACCTACCGGATATTCCAAAATTAAGTGACCATATTGTTCAAGCGCAGTACGTTGAGAGGTATTTAATGGCGCTGAACGGCGCATAAACGTCACAATTTCACGGTGTTCGCTTAAATTGTCCAGCTCTACGACGTGCTGGTCTAATTGATCGTTCGACATAATTTTGGCAAAACTAAAAATTCAGAATGCGGTATTTTAAGTCCTGAGCGGAGCAAGTCAAACTTTTCTCGGTATTTATCCATAAAAAGCCGGTTGGATTCCCAAAGTCAAATAAAAAGAACTCTTGGCTCTATTTGTCAATAAAATTAAATGAGATGTTCAAATATTTTTGACTTTAAATTTCTGAACCACGTGATTCAGTATATTCACCGAAGCCATCTCTTAAACCCATGCATGAGTCAGATCCAGTCCCGAATATTTAAGCTTGCTCGTAATTCAGGCTTCATCCTCTGATCTGTCAATACACTCTCCAGAGGCTAGAAAACTTTCCACTTTTAAGGTGTATCACAAAATCGCTTCTCAATAAGGAAAGCCCGTATCTCTTAAACAGATGCAGATAAAAATCTACACAAGATAGGCTTGCAAAAGCTTGTGATTTCCTCAATATTGAAGAAGTAAATGTCTTGGAATGACAGTTACGCTTTTTTGCAATTTACAGGTTTGCTCGCTTGAAAGTTTGTCAGAAGCGTTTTAAAACATTGAGAAGTGTAGAACAAGGATCAGAAATGAAGCTTTACTATTCGCCGGGTGCCTGCTCATTGGCAGCACATATTATTTTAAATGAAATTAATGTCGACTTTGATTTAGAACGTGTTGATTTAAAAAGCCATACAACAGAAAAAGGTACGGATTATTACGAAATTAATCCCAAAGGCTATGTACCTGCACTCGAAATTAACCCGGGTTTAATTCTGACAGAGAATGTGGCAATTTTACCGTTTCTTGCACAACATGATCCCAAGCAGGATCTGATTCCACCCTCTGGCATGGGACGTGCCAAAGTGCTGGAATGGTTAGGTTATCTCAATTCAGAATTGCATGATGCTTATGCGGTGTTCTTTGGTGGCAAGTTATCCGATGATGAAAAGAAAAAAGCCTATGCAGAAGTCGATCGTCTATTAAGTTATATCGACAAAGCGATTGCTGAATCAGACAATGACTATCTGGTTGATGATAACTTTGGCCCAGCCGATGCTTACCTGTTTGTGTTGACCAATTGGTCGAATCATATTGAGCATGATTTAAGTCCCTATAAGAATATTATTCATCTTCGAAACAAAGTTGCGGCGCGGCAGTCTGTACAGATTGCAATGCGAGATGAAGGTCTAATTCCATAAAATTTTAAAAAAAGCATAATTATTATGCTTTTTTTTGACTTTCATTTAATAATTGCTATTGGAATAAATAAGATGAAGAAAATACTAAATTTAGTATTAAGTTTTGGTTTAACGGGCATGTTGGTTGCATGTAGTAATGTTAAAAATCCAGAAAATGTAGCTCAAGAATATGTTACAGCAGCCTATAAAGGCGATTCAGAAAAAATGCTTTCTTATATTTATATACCTGAAAATGTTAAAGCCCAAGCAGGTTCTGAAGAAATGATTCAAGGCAAAATAAAAGCTGGCGCGGCAAAGGCTAAAGAGCAAGCTGAACGTAAAGGCGGAGTCAAAGAAATTAGTGTGGTAGACAAAAATATCGATGAAGCAAATGGCAAAGGACGGGTGACTATCGGAGTCAGCTTTAAAAATGAAGGCTCTAATTCTGTAACAGATCGAGTAAAACTTATCAAAAATGAAGATAAATGGAAAGTTGATTTATAATCGGTTTATTTTGTTTTTGGGCGGATTAGTTATTCTAATCTGCCTTTTTATTGGGTTCTCCTCCAAAGATACTATAAAGCCAGATAAACAGATTTATATGCCCGAGCATGCATTTCAAGTGGGTGATTGGATTGTTCGGGAGGGGGTGGGTTACGAAAGTTTTTTAATCAAAAAGCTGAGTGGGAGTGAGTATTCACATATTGGCGTGATTGCAGCGACTCAACCGAAAATTTGGGTGGTGCATGCGACCACAGATGACGATCCCTCATATTTAAATCAAGTGATTCAATCAGATATCAGTGATTTTATTGACTCAAAACGAGCAAAAAAGTGGGCGGTTTATAGAGAAAGCAGTTTAGAGCCAGATAAAAGAAAAGATATTGCTAGGGCCGTGGCAAGGCAGGTAGGAGAGCAATTTATTTTAGGATCAAGAGGTGAGACGCATCGTTATTGCACTACGATTATTGCGGAGAAACTTCCATTATCTTTACGTAATAAACTGGTCTGGAGTAAGGTTGAATTACCAGGCTTGCAGGGGGAGTTGCTTTTTCCTGATGCTTTATTAAAGCTTGAATCCGTCGAGCTGATTTATAAAAATAGATAATTTAGGATGAGTAAAAGCTAAATTATAGTCAAAGAATCATACAACTCTTTGACTATAATGAGATTTATTTAAAGAAGTAACCAGTTTCCGGCGAACTGGCATTGGCCATACGCTTACGCGGCATGCGACCTGCCAGGAAGGCTTCACGGCCTGCTTCTACTGCTTTACGCATCGCAGAGGCCATCAGAATCGGATTCTGTGCAGCTGCAATTGCAGTATTCATCAGCACGCCGTCACAGCCCAGTTCCATCGCAATGGCGGCATCACTGGCTGTACCGACACCAGCATCGACCAGTACCGGAACTTTGGCATTTTCCTTAATAATGGAAAGCGTATGCGGGTTGAGGATACCAAGGCCTGAGCCGATCAGACTGCCCAATGGCATGATCGCCACGCAGCCCATGCTTTCAAGCTCCTGAGCCACGATTGGATCATCTGAAGTATAAACCATGATTTCAAAACCATCGTCAATCAGAGTGCGAGCTGCTTTTAAGGTCTCAGTCACATTCGGATAAAGTGTTTTTTCATCACCTAAGACTTCCAGTTTGACCAGATTATGTCCGTCGAGTAGTTCCCGTGCCAGCATGCAGGTCCGTACTGCACTATTGGCATCAAAACAACCCGCTGTATTGGGCAAGATCGTATATTTTTCAGGGGGAATCACTGAAAGTAAATTTGGTTGATCCGGATGCTGGCCAATATTTACACGACGAATCGCAACGGTCACAATTTCTGCACCACTGCCCTGAATTGCCTGATCCGTTTCATTTAAATCTTTGTATTTGCCTGTACCTACTAAAAGGCGAGACTGGAATTGGCGTGAACCAATCTGTAATAAATCTTGCATAGTTATCCCAAGTATTAGCCGCCACCGACTGCATGAATAATTTCTATCTTGTCTGCTTCGCAAATTAATGTTTCACCTAATCTGCTTTTAGAAATAATCATTTCATTGACCTCAACTGCAAAGCGCTTGCCTTCAAGTGCAAGACTTTGAACCAGTTCCAGCAGGTTTTTGCATTGAGTATCTTGTTGTTCGCCATTGATATAAACCAGCATTGGCAACCCTCCATGATTGATTAAAGCTTCAGACTTATTTGATATATTTTACGGCATTCCAGGCCAGAATTAACCAGCCGGCAATCATTAAAGCACCGCCAATGGGCGTAATAACAGCTAAACCACGTGGCAGGCCTAGTGCCATAATATAAAGAGAACCACAAAAGAAGAAAATTCCAGCCTGAATCAGGACAAAGCTCCACTTGATCGGCAACTCTGGAATGACTCGGCTCATGATGGCCAGAAGCAGTAAACCCAGCGCATGATAGAAAAAATAATCTGTCGCTGTCTGCCACCAGGCCAATTGCGCTTCAGTTGCCCGTGCCTTTAAACCATGTGCACCAAATGCACCGAGCAGGACTGCAAGTGCAAGATTGAGTGCTGAAATCGCAATCCACATTTGAATTGATCTTCCCCATAAAGTTTGCGCTTAACTTTAGCATAAAAGTCAAATTGCCGGCATAAAAAAGCCTTCTGGGGGGAAGGCTTTTTTTGACAATATCAAATCATGCAAATTCAAAATATCAGTTAGATGACATTGCAACTTTAATTTTTTCCATGGCATTTTTTTCCAGCTGGCGAATACGTTCGGCAGAAACATTGTATTCGGCTGCCAGTTCATGCAGAGTCGATTTTTCATCATCGAGCCAGCGGCGCTGCAAGATATTACGTGAACGGTCATCCAGTTGTTCCATGGCGTCGTGCAGGGCAGAGGTACTTTGTTCCTCATAGTCCTCATTTTCAATCAAACGCGCCGGATCGTAGCGGTTATCTTCAAGATACAAAGCCGGTGCAACATGGGTTGAACCTTCGTCATCGTCATCGCCTGAGGCATCAAAAGCAGCATCATATGCCGTCAGACGGCCTTCCATTTCCAGTACTTGTTCTGGTGTGACATTCAAGTCATTCGCAATTGATTTTGCTTCTTCAAGCGTCAGTTTTTTTGATGACTTTTTCAGGCTGCGTAAATTAAAGAAGAGTTTACGTTGTGCCTTGGTGGTGGCAATTTTGACAATACGCCAGTTACGAATCACATATTCATGAATTTCAGCTTTAATCCAGTGCACTGCAAATGACACCAGACGCACACCCATGTTCGGGTCAAAGCGTTTTACTGCTTTCATCAGACCCAAGTTACCTTCCTGAATCAGGTCACCCTGAGGCAGGCCGTAGCCTGCATAACTACGTGCAATATGCACCACAAAACGCAAGTGTGACATGACCAGCATTTTTGCTGCATCGAGATCTTGGTCATAGTAATAGCGTTCAGCCAACTCTTTTTCTTGTTCGGCTGTTAAAATAGGAATTTGATTGACAGTACTAATATAAGCACCGAGATTGACACCTGGCGCCGATAATGACAGGGGCATCAATTGATTGCGGCTGTCACTCATGTGTTCTCCTTGAAGTGCGGGGGATTTAACCCTTAACTAGGTTTAATCTTAATCCAAACTCTCCGCAAATAATGGATATTTGGGTAGAGAAATGTAAAGTTTTATACGTTTGTGAAGCTATCCAGTCTAATTGAATTTTTTTAAGATTCAATCAGGTAGTGAAACTCTGTGGCCGAAATCTGTCTAAATTCATATGTTAAATGATGGATTTGACAATAGCGTGTCACATCAGTCTGGCTATGCGGATCAGAAGACTTTAGTAAAAATGTCAGACCAGGTTGGGCTTTTAACGCACGCTTCAACATAAGTAGCGGCATTGGACAGGGTTTGCCCATCGCATCTATGATACTGATTTGGTCGCTATTTTGCCCCATGACTGCTTTATCCGTACCACCTTTAAAAAAGACCATAAATAATAGCAAATAGGATGCCAAAACCCAAATTTTTGAGCAAAAAGATACATCAACTCACACTTATCTGCTATTTGACATATTTTGTGAAAAAAATAACTAAATCAAAAAGAACAAAGCTAAAAAATATCTATTAATTGTCATAAACCCGTGCTAAGCTCGTTGGGTAATTAGGATTTCAGTTAAACAACTTAGTTGTTTTTCACCCTATAACACCATGGATGTAACCGGGATTTTGTTAATAGTTTTACAGAATGATTACAAGCTTAAAAATAATATTTTCAAACTTGTTTGCTCTGCTGTTTGCAACACCGGGTGGTCCTTTTTTTAGTATCAATGAGGATTAACTAATGACAGCTGCTCGTGAACAAGGCGTAGTAAAATGGTTCAACGACACTAAAGGCTTCGGCTTTATTCAACGCAATGGCGGTGATGACGTATTTGTTCATTTCCGTGCTATCCAAGGTGACGGTCATCGTTCACTTCGTGACGGCCAGCGTGTTGAATTCAGTGTTGTAAAAGGCCAAAAAGGCTTCCAAGCTGAAGAAGTTCAACCTTTAGACTAATCTTCGGATTAATCTGAAAAGCGCTCCAATATAAATTGGGGCGTTTTTTGTTTATACTATTCCCATCTTTGTGATCATTGAATTAGAGCAGCGCTTTATGTCATCTGGTTTTGAAACCTTAAATTTACATCCCCAACTGAAAAAAGCAATTGATGCCTTAGGCTTTAACTCCATGACGCCGATTCAGCAGAAGGTTTTAAAATTCACACTGGCGGGTCATGATGCGATTGGTCGTGCACAAACAGGTACCGGAAAAACAGCAGCCTTTTTAATTAGTGTGATCAATGACCTGCTGAATAATCCGATTAAGGAGCAGCGTTATCGTGGGGAGCCGCGTGCCCTGATTTTGGCGCCTACCCGCGAGCTGGCTTTGCAGATTGAAAGTGATGCTCAGGACCTGACGAAGTTCAGTGGTTTGAGTGTTGTGACTTTGCTGGGTGGTGTTGATTTTGACAAGCAGAAGGCACAACTGGATAAAGCACCCGTGGATATTATGGTCGCGACTCCAGGTCGTCTGATCGACTTTGTTGACCAGAAAGAAGTCTGGTTGGATCAAATCGAGTTTCTGGTCATTGACGAAGCGGACCGTTTACTCGACATGGGCTTTATTCCATCAGTTAAGCGGATTGTGCGTTTCTCTCCGCGTAAAGAGCAGCGCCAAACTTTGATGTTCTCTGCAACCTTTAGTTATGATGTTCTAAATCTGGCGCAGCAATGGCTCTTTGAACCTGTTACTGTAGAGATTGAACCGGAAAAGAAAACCAATGCTGATGTTGAGCAGCGTGTTTATATGGTCGCTAAAGCGGATAAATATAAATTGCTGCAAGAGGTGTTGCGGGTTGAGCCGATCGAGAAGGTCATGATTTTCGCCAACCGTCGTGATCAGGTGCGTAGACTGTATGATCATTTAAAACGTGATGGTTATAAAGTGGTGATGCTTTCTGGTGAAATTGCACAGGACAGACGTCTGAAGATGTTGGATCAATTTAAAAATGGCAACCATAACATCATGATTGCAACGGATGTCGCAGGACGTGGTATTCATGTTGATGGTGTGTCGCATGTAGTGAATTTCACCTTACCTGAACAGTCAGATGATTATGTACACCGTATTGGTCGTACTGGACGTGCGGGAAGTCGAGGTGTGAGTATCAGTTTTCTTTCTGAGGATGATGCGTTCTATCTGCCTGAAATTGAAAAAGCAATTGGGCAAAAGCTGCCATTAACCCGTCTGGAAGGTTACTGTTAATCAGATTCGTATTGGATGAATATAAAAAACCGCTCTTTAAGAGCGGTTTTTTATGCTTATTTATTAAAAAAATTATTTAGCCTGACAGCGGAAAGTTAAGGTGGTTTGATAGTCATCCTTCTGGTTTAGCCCGGTATTGGTTCCGGCAATATTCCCTAAAACCGTTGCAGCGGCTTGAATAATTTGGCCTGTCTGCTCATCCACTACACCTTTTAATGCACCATTATAGGCAGTCTGCTCATCTACAACGATGGTGGTGCTACGCGACCCACAGGCTTTATTGGCTGCCGCAATTGCATTGTTTTTCGCAATTAACTGGGTTTTTCCTAAACCGGTTACCTCAAAGAGATTGTTTTCTTTTTGCACCGCCAGTGAAGAGGTTGGGTTGGAAGCACATGCTGTTAAAATGAGCGTAGAAAGAGCTAGCCCGCCGAATGCCATTGTTTTTTTCATGATGCTGTCCTGATAAATCCGCTAAATAAAAGTTATTTCACCACAGAAAGAACTACAAATTTTGTGGTTGATGTATAAGTTTAGCAATTTTTAGTATAGCCCTGTGCACTTAAGCATGCTTATACTTTTGCTTTGTTAAACAAAACGATGCCTTGTTTCCGTTTATGTGGCCAAAACAATCTCAAATTTGGTTATGAAGCTTGCTATTAATAAGTCCGGTCTTGCTATTCGCTTCGTTTTATACCTGATCTGCTCAGTTTTAGCTTATGGCGCAATCCATTTCTGAAATTTCAATAGTTGCCGATTCTCTTCAAAACAGGAAATAATGGCTGTCAGCATCTGGTGTATGCTGGGAATACTGGTGAAGTTTCTAGAGTATTCAGCTATGAATATGCTAACCTTAAAAGTAGTTTTTAAGTGACAGATTTAGAAAGCAATGACGGAATCAGTGGTCGACATCGTTCATCAAAATATTCACCAGCGACAGTCTATTGGAAGTCTAGTAGCGCCTGCACCCAATGCAGAACAGTTAGAGTATGCTTTTCAGGCTGCCTTAACTGCACCGGACCATCACCGGTTAAAGCCTACCAGCTTTGTGGTGGTGCCTGATGAGCAGCGTGAAGCTTTTGGGCTTTTATTGTCTCAGGCGTTGATTGATCTGGGTGAAACTGAAACGGCACAGATTGAGCGAGTTAAAAACCATCCTTTTCGTGCGCCATTGCTGGTGCTGGTATTGACACGTTTGCAGGATCATCCCAAAGTTCCGCATTTTGAACAAATCCTGAGTTCTGGGGCCGCGATTCAAAATTTCCTGTTGTCTTTGCAAGCACAGGGTTTTTCGACCATGTGGCGCAGTGGAGTAGTGGTGGAATCGACTTTGTTTAAGCAGGCTTTAGGAATCTCCAAAGATGACCTGATTTCTGGCATTATTTATATTGGTACGGCGGCCAAAACCATTGCATCACGCGCAGACATTCAGACCAGTAATTATGTCAGTTACTGGCATCCAAATAATTAAAATGTACTGCAGAACAGGATATTAAAAACAAGATGTCAGAGTTGAATTTTTCCGATTTGGTTGAACCGGTGGCAGTAAATCAGAATACTGCTTTAAGAGTTACGGTGCTGGGTGGTGGTAGTTTTGGAACTGCTATGGCCAATACCGCAGTGCGTAATGGTTGCAATACCATGATCTGGATTCGTGATCCGGAAGTCGCAGCTGATATTAATGCGACGCATATTAATAAGCGCTATCTGGCGGATTTTCAGTTAGAGTCCAATTTGCATGCTGTATCTGATTTGGAGCTGGCTGTGCGTGATCGCGATATTATTCTGGTTGCGATTCCAAGTCATTCTTTCCGTGATGTCTTGCAGCAGATTAAGCCTTTTATTAGTTCTCAGGCGGTCATTTCCCTGACCAAGGGGATTGAGGCGAAAACATTTAGCTTTATGAGTGATATTATTCGTGAAGTTTTACCAGAAGTGCCTTGTGGTGTACTTTCCGGTCCTAATCTGGCCAAGGAGATTATGGCGGGGCAACCGGCAGGTACAGTGATCGCCAGTGAATCTGAGCTGGTGCGTTATGCAGTGCAGCAGGCCTTGCATAGTGCCTTGTTCCGTGTTTTTGCCAGTGATGATGTGCATGGCGTGGAGCTGGGCGGAGCCTTGAAAAATATTTATGCGGTTGCCATGGGAATGGCCGCTGCCTATAACGTGGGTGAGAATACCAAAAGTATGATTCTGACCCGTGCATTGGCTGAAATGAGCCGCTTTGCCGTAAAGCTCGGTGCCAATCCGCTCACCTTCTTGGGGCTTTCTGGTGTGGGTGATCTGTTTGCGACTTGTAACAGCCCGCTGAGCCGTAACTATCAGGTGGGTTATGCCTTAGGTAAGGGTAAAACTCTGGAACAGGCCACCACCGAACTGGGCCAAACTGCAGAAGGGATTAATACCATTGTGCAGGTTAAGATGCGTTCGGAAGAGCTGGAAGTTTATATGCCGATTACCACTGCATTATATGAGGTGATTTTCCAGGGGGCGCCACCCTTGTCGATTGCGCTGTCGCTGATGAAAAACGGTCATCGCAGTGATGTTGAATTTGTTTTGCCCCATCATCAGGTCTAATTTAGTACCCTAATTGTATAATGTCTGTCATATCTGATCGTTATCATACAAATACAAGAAATGAAGGAATGAAAGATGCAACTGACTTTAGTACGACATGGCGAGGCTGCTCCTCCGGTCAATGGTCATGACAGCAAACGTCCGTTAACGGAGCGTGGGCACCAGCAGGCAGAACAGACGGCGCAGTTTTTAAAAGATAGGATCAAGCCTGAAGTCTTTGTGGTCAGTCCTTTGGTGCGTGCACAGGAAACTTTGGCACATTTACAGCATTATTTTAAAGATGTGCCTGTGGTGATCTGTAATGCCATCAAGCCAGATGATGATGCAAAAGTAGCAGTGGAATGGTTATCGCAACTGCCTTATGAGTCGATTGCAGTGGTCTGTCATATGAATGTCGTGGCACACATTGCTTCAATTCTGGTGGGTGAGTCTTTTCAGCCTTATGCGCTGGCTGAAGCGCGTATTTATGATCAGGCGGTGATTGCAGTGGGTTTATCAACCCAGATAAAAAGCTTTAGCCCAACAGTATAAAACCAGTTAAAAAAAACGGTAGAACACAATCGATGTTGTATTTATGGATGCCAGAAGCCAATGGAGTTTGGCAATGGTCAGTGGGGGAGTTCTGGAACCAGGCAGCGACACTAGAGCAGCTGATTCAGGACATACAAGCTTATCAGGCCAAAGAGGCGGTGGTTTTTTTTCCAAGCCGTCATGTGCAAATCTTGCAGCAGACTTTGTCACGCAGCCAATATAAGAAAATGGGCAATGAAGGCATTAAATATTTGTTGGAAGAATATGTGGTGCTGCCGGTCGATGCCATGAAGGTCTTGCATCATTTTCAGCAGCCTGACCAGATCAGGCTTATGGGAATTGCAAACTCTACGGTAGAAACCTTGCAGCATGCCCTAAACTTGATTCCGGTAAAAGTTACCGCATTATTGCCAGATTTTCTGATTGTGCCTGTGCCTGCGCATGCCAATCAGCGGGTGATTACACAAATTGGCGGACAATTGCTGGTTCGAGAAGATGAGTATATAGGCCAGTCACTGGATGACCTAAGCTTATATCTGGATTTTCAACCCAAAGATTTACAATACCAGGTCAGTGGTCTGGATGTTGAGCAGTTAAATAGCTTGGAAGCGGTGACGACGCGGGAGCAAATTGAATCTTTTCAGTACACATTACCAGTCATTAAAAAACCCAAGCAGCACCCGTTTAATATTCTGCCTAAGGCAAAATCGGAGGGTGTAATTTCAGGCTACTGGAAGGCTTGTGCTGCGGTTTTCGTGGGGATTCTGCTGGTTCAGTTTAGTTATGATGCAGTGCGTTGGTATCAATATAAAAAAGTTGCCAATCAGACGGCCATACAGGCCATAGACCAGTTTAAATACTGGTTTGGGCAGAATTATCCGGTGACCGAGCAAAATATTGAAAGCCAGTTTGAGGCGCAGTTGCGTCAGAGCCAGACTGCCAATATGCATGCTTTACAGTTAATGAGCCGCGTGGGGCCAGTGTTGATGCAGAATCAGATGGTGGCGCAGCGCGTTCATTATGATGCGTCGGGACTGAGTCTGGAGTTACAAGCTGCAACCTCGGAAAGCTTGAATGGGCTTTCCCAGCAGTTGAATCAACAGGGATTCAAGGTGGAGTTAGGCAATATACAGGCAACAGCTACAGGTGCGGTAGGACTGGTGAAAATACAATAATGAAAATGATGCAACAATTACAAAACCGGCTTGACCAGCAGTTTGAACGATTCAGTGATTATTTGGACAGCTTGTCCGTGCGTGAGCGGGTGCTGGTCATTTTCACCATTATATTTGTGCTGGTTGCAGCAATTGGCTCTGCACTCTGGTATATGCATCAAGCTGCGGATACCCAGCAAAAGCGTTTAAATCAGCTTAAAGATACAATTGTGTGGATGCAGAGTAATGCCGTGACCATGAAACCCGCTGGAGACTTACAGCTGGATGCTGCGGAGAAAGTCCAGCGTGTTGCTCAGCAGCAAGGTTTGTCTGTTGCTTCCCAGCACATAGATGGAAAAATTCAGTTGGTCGTTCTGCATGAAAATTATGCAGTGCTGGCAAACTTCCTGACCCAGTTGACCCAAATGGGGCTAAGTATCGAAAAAATGGAGCTAAATAAGGAAGCAGAGCAGATTAAATTAGCAGCGACTGTGCAATAGCAGCTAAAAATAAAGATTTACAAAGCATGGTTTTTTGGGCTGCCTATGCCTATAATATGGCGACTTAAAAAGTAGCAGACTTTTCTAGATATGTTGTACTCTCTAGCCCGCCCTTTGTTGTTTTCTTTAGCACCAGAGCGTGCACATGAGCTAACACTATCATTATTACAATCAACCCATAAAATGGGCTTGGTGCATCAACGTGTAGCTGCAAAACCTGTCAGCTGTATGGGAATTGAATTTCCGAATCCGGTCGGTCTTGCTGCCGGTCTGGATAAAAATGGTGCCTATATTGATGCTCTGGCTAGCCAGGGTTTTGGTTTTATTGAAATTGGGACGATTACCCCACGACCGCAAGCTGGTAATCCACACCCGCGTTTATTCCGTCTGCCACAAGCCAAGGCAATTATTAACCGGATGGGTTTTAATAACGATGGGGTAGACAAGTTAGTTGAAAATGTTAAAGCGGCAAAATTTAAAGGTGTTTTGGGTATTAATATCGGTAAAAATGCCGATACACCGGTAGAAAAAGCTGTAGATGACTATCTCATTTGTTTAGAAAAAGTCTATAATTATGCTTCCTACATTACTGTAAATATCTCTTCTCCAAATACCAAGAACCTGCGTAGCTTGCAAAGTGGCGATGCGTTGACTGAATTGTTAGAAACGCTGAAAAATCGTCAACTGGAATTGGCGCAGGAACATCAGCACTATGTGCCGTTAGTATTGAAAGTAGCTCCAGATCTGGAATCAGAAGATATTGCCTTTATTGCCAAGCAGTTATTGCAATATAAAATTGATGGTCTGATCGTGACCAATACCACATTGTCGCGTGAAGGCGTTGAAGGTCTGGCGTATGCGGAAGAAGCAGGTGGTTTATCGGGTGCACCGGTCTTTGAGAAAAGTACGGCATGCCTCGCTGCGTTTGCAGGGATTTTGAAAGGACAAATTCCATTAATTGGTGTGGGTGGTATTCTTTCAGGTGCAGATGCTGTTGCCAAAAAGCAGGCAGGAGCCAGCTTGGTACAGGTTTATAGTGGTCTTATCTATACTGGACCAAAACTTGTCAAAGACTGTGTAGACGCACTTTAAAACTTATGAATGCCATTGACATCTTTATACTGATTATCCTGCTTATTGGAGGGTTAAACGGTTTGCGTCAAGGATTTATCAAAGCCTTTGCGAACTTGGTGGGATGGATTTTCGCCTTAATTATTGCGGCGAAATATTCAACACTACTTGCGCCTTCCATGGTGGCTCTCAGTACTGATCCAGTGGTACAGAAGATTGCGGCCTTTGCTTTTATTGTACTGATTATTGTCGTTTTGACCTGGATCGTCACCTTTCTTCTGAACCGTATTTTAAAAACACTTAAACTTGGCCCGCTCAATCGTCTTGCAGGCGGTGTTTTTGGAAGCCTGAAAGGGTTGCTGATTGTCCTGATCACGCTTCAGGGAATTGGTCCATGGGTAGAAAGTTCCCCGCACTGGAAACAGTCCAAGCTCATTCAGGCTTTAATTCCGTATGCACCTTGGGCAACCGAGCTGTCGAAAGACGCTGCAAACGGTGCCTTAAAGCACATCAAATCTGAAGGTACACCGAGACTTTCAGATTCTTCATCTGAATCTTCTAAAGACGGAATTTCAGATGCATCTACGAATAATCCTTTTATTAATCCCTAGCTTGTCTGCGAGGTTGCTATGTGTGGAGTAGTTGGTATAGCTGGTAAAACGCCCGTTAACCAAATGTTGTTTGATGCATTAACGATGTTACAACATCGTGGACAAGATGCTGCTGGGATCGTGACATGCGATGAAGGACGCCTGTTCCTGCGCAAAGATAATGGTATGGTGCGTGACGTATTTCATACCCGTCATATGCGTGCCTTAAGAGGAAACTACGGCATTGGTCATGTGCGTTATCCCACTGCGGGTTCTTCAAGCAGTGCTGAAGCGCAGCCATTTTATGTGAACTCGCCATACGGGATTACCTTGGCACATAACGGTAACCTGACCAATTCGGCTGAAATTCATGAAGATCTGTTTAAAACAGATTTGCGTCATATGAATACCGATTCAGACTCGGAGGTTTTGCTTAACGTTTTTGCACATGAGCTGCAAAAACGCGGCAAACTGATGCCAACTTCAGAAGATGTATTTCATGCGGTAACGCGTGTTCATGAGCGTTGTAAAGGTGCTTATGGGGTAGTTGCCATGATTACTGGCCAAGGTCTGGTAGGGTTCCGTGATCCGAACGGTATCCGTCCATTGATCTATGGTTCACGTCAGACTGAAGAAGGCATGGAATATATCATTGCTTCTGAGTCGGTTGCGATTACAGCACTGGGCTTTAAGGTTGAACGTGATATTGAGCCGGGGGAAGCAATATTTATTGACCTCCAGGGTAATTTCTTTACCCAGCAATGTGCGAGTAAGCCGGTATATCGTCCATGTATCTTTGAATATGTGTACTTTGCCCGCCCGGATGCAATCATTGATGGTATTTCAGTGTATAAAGCCCGTCTGAAAATGGGTGAGAAACTGGCTCATAAAATTCTGCGTGAATGGAGTGAGGAGCATGATATTGATGTGGTCATCCCGATTCCGGATACATCACGGACTTCAGCGCTAGAGCTGGCGAATACGCTGGGCGTGAAATTCCGTGAAGGCTTTATGAAAAACCGCTATATCGGCCGTACTTTCATTATGCCAGGTCAGCAACAGCGTAAAAAATCGGTCCGCCAGAAACTTAACCCGGTTGAGCTGGAATTTCAGGGTAAAAATGTTTTATTGGTTGATGATTCGATTGTACGCGGTACCACCTGTAATGAAATTATTCAGATGGCGCGTGATGCAGGGGCAAAAAAAGTTTTCTTTGCTTCAGCTGCACCCATGGTGAAATATCCAAACGTCTATGGTATTGATATGCCGGCAAAATCAGAACTGATTGCTTCTGAACGTAGTGTAGAAGAAATCCGCGAGATTATTGGTGCAGACCGCCTGGTGTTTCAGGATCTGGAAGACCTGAAAGAAGCAGTACGTACGACCAAGGTACCGAAATTACGTGAGTTTGATTGTTCGGTATTTGATGGTATCTATGTCACAGGTGGTATTGATAGAGAATATCTCGATAACTTACAGAAAAAACGTAAGGAAAGTGCCAAAAAAGGTGAAAACTATATCGATGTTAATATTGATGCAGCTTCAGTCGACCTGACGGGTGTACGTGAATCCTAAGCGATTAAAGCGATAAAAATCATAATGAAAAAGCGGGAACTTCCCGCTTTTTTGTTTTATGATGAGCGCATTGCAGATCATGTGACTTAGGGTGGTACATTGAGAAGCGTAAGTTATACGTTTATAAAGAATAAAAATATGTGGCTGCCAGCGAGCTTTTGCCTGATTGCAGTATTATTAACAATATTTATTATAAATATAATTGCCGGCTTATTTGCCTTCTATATTGATCCCACCCAGTCTTTAGTTTGGCATAGCTTCAGTCCTTATCTGATTGCGTTTGTCCTGTTTTTAATGGCAGTTTCGGTATCACATGAATTTTATGTACTCCGTGCCGGTGGCTATTCGCTTGCCAAGCAAATGGGCGCACGCCGGCTGAGCCAGATAGAAAGTATTCCTGAAGAAAGCGCGGCATTACGGATTACCGAACAGCTTGCGGAAACTTTTTTGATTGAGGCTCCAGCGGTTTATGTACTACCCGATGAAGTCGGAGTCAATGCCCTGACAGCAGGTTTCGGCCCGGCAGATACCGCAATTATTCTGACTTGGGGCGCTCTACAGACGCTAGATGAAATGGAATTGTATGGTCTGCTAAGCCATGAATTTAATAAAATTCTGTCTGGTGAGGCGGCTGAAAATACCCGGTTAAAAATCCTGTATAGCAGTCTGGTGACTTTTAGCCAGTGGGGCAGTAAGTTGGCCAAGTCCGGATTTTACCGTCATGGTATTCCGCGTGAAAACCGGTTTGAAACGCTATATGTGGCGCTGGGTGCAGTCATCTGGCTGGTTGGCAGTTTAGGGGTACTCATTTCTCGTTTTATCAAATATATATCGCTAAGCGGGCGAACTTTCAAGAATGACCAAAAAACCAGACGCCTGATTCAAAACGATGCCAACATTCAGACCTTATTAAGGATTTATGTGCATCATTCCGGTTCGCAAATCTATAGTGAATATGCTGAATCAATTTCACATATGTGTTTTGCCAACTCCCTGAGCCAGCAGAACTGGTTGAATATTCATCCAGATATTAATCAGCGTATTTATGAGTTAAATCCTGGGTTGATTCAGGAGCTGCAACTCGAAAATCTGAAAAAGTTGAAAAATCAGCCCTTATTTAGCCTGTTCCGCTCTTTAGAGGATGTGGTGCCTCAAAGCACAACCACCTGGAGCTCGCCACAGCCGTTACCTTTGCTGCGCCTGTCACCCATTAGCTTTGCAATTAAAGATGCGATCAAGCCGCTGAATCCGGAATTTCGCACCAATATGCCACGTCCGGATCTGATTGAACGGGCTTTGCAGACTTCGACGGGTTCTCGTGAAGTCATGGTTGCTATTTTAATGATCCGGCAATATCGTGAATTTATACCGACTGAAGCCGAGGTCAGCCGTGCGATTGTGGACTCATTGTTGAATCTGGATGGTCGTGTTCATACTCCCATCTTTCTACAGGCTTGCAAAAATATTGGTGGCATGCCGATGACTGTTGCCCGGCAGTTTCTGATGAAGCTGGCACGGATTATTCAGGAAGATGGAGAAATTGGCTTGCTGGATGCTTTGCTGCTGGAGCGAGTCAAGCATGAATTGAATTTATTGCCTGTACATACGCCCACTTCACTGGAAGAAGTTAAGTCCCAGATTGTGCGTTTGATTGATGCTTTACTACATGTCCAGCAGATTAACAGCGAGAACCAGCTCGAAGTCCGGGAGCGGATTTTAAACCGTATTTTGACCTTAAAAGAGCAGGAGATGTATGCTGAAATTTCTGATGAACCAATTGATCTGGCTGAAATTTTGAATGATATTGCCGGGTTATTGTTGCGTGACCGTTTAAGCATATTGGGGATTGCGGAAGCCTGTTTGTGGAGCGACCGGATTGTGACTCAGGATGAGCTGGATGTGATGGAATTGCTATACTGGCGTCTAGGGTTTGAAACGGATGAGATTATTGAGCAAATGCTGAAAAAAAATAGCCTGATGATTGTCTAGGTTTCTCTTTGGGTCGCTGAGACGAAGTGGACCCATCTTCATGCTAAGATAGGCATTCAAATTTCAGGTCTGATGTTATAGACATAACAGTGTAGAAAATAGGCAAGATAGAATCCTAAAACTGGAAAAAGTTCGGCAGAGTAAGGCGAATCCGGCTAAAATGTTTGGCCTGAAATGGGTGATGATGAAAAAATGATAGGGCATCAGCGTGGCATACTGGCAGCATTGGGAATTGATATATGGATTCCTAGAGATGAGGCATGTCAGCAGCATCAGGTTTCCATCTGGCGGGATCAGGCAACTCCTGAGCTTCATAGCGAGATTATTTTACCGCAAACTGCGCGTCATGAGCCGCTGCCACAAGAAATTGTACCTGTACCAGTTCGCATCGTTGAGCTTGATGAAGTTAAGGAAGTTGTCGAAGCTCCAGTAACCGCCGCTCCAGTTCAGGAAGAGCGGCAAATACAGCATATTCCGCCATTCAGTTTACAGGCCCTTAATTTGCCGCATTGTGTCATTGTGATGAATGCCACAGAGATGACAGAAGAGACCCAGCATTTGTGGAGTAATATCCAGCGCGCCATGCAAGGTGAATTTTATGAGTTAAACTGGCCATTTCCATGGGTGAATATGCAGGACGGCCGTGGGGTAGAGTCTTATATTCAGGGCTTTCTGGATATGATGAGTATGGAGAAAAATATAATTTTTCTGGGCTCTGTTCCCTATGTCCATCCCGTAAAAATGATTCAGCTGGCTTCCTTGCGGGAGATGCTGGAACAGCCCATTCTGAAAAAACGTTTATGGCAATTTATGCAAAATAAACCGGATAGTGTGGATTAATATCCGTTAAGACCAAAAGGAATTGGAATAAGAAGTATGAAACAGAAAGTTGTAGTATTCAGTCAGATTGATCCAGACATTCAGGAAAAACTCGAACAGCGTTATCAGGTGGTCTGTTTACAGCCAAAGTTGGGTGATGTCAATGAACAGCTCTTGACGCATGTACAGGATGCAGAGGGCATGATCGGTGCAGGACGGTGGTTGAATCGTCATAATCTGGCCACTGCAAACCGATTAAAAATTATTTCCAGTGTCAGTGTGGGTTATGACAACTATGAGCTGGATTATTTAAATGAAAAGCAGATTTATCTTGCTCATACGCCACATGTATTGACTGAAACTACGGCTGACCTGGCTTTTTGCTTATTGATGTCCGCTGCCCGAAAAGTTCCTTATCTGGACCAATGGACCAAACAGGAACAATGGCAGCGTACTGTAGGCGAAGCACAATTTGGTGTAGATGTTTTTGGAAAAACGCTTGGGATTATTGGCCTTGGTCATATTGGTGCTGCAATCGCACGCCGTGGTTTTTATGGTTTTAATATGAATATTCTTTACCATAACCGCCACGAAAAACCGGAGTTGGCCCAAAGCCTTCGTGCAGAATATTGTACTTTAAGTCAGCTTTTACAGCGTTCGGATTTTGTGGTGATTGCGGTAGATTTAAATGCAGAATCAAAATCCCTGATAGCCGCAGCAGAACTGGCCCAAATGCAGCCTCATGCTGTGCTGGTAAATATTGCCCGTGGTTCAGTAATTGATGAGCAGGCCTTGATTGATGCCCTAAAAGCCAGGCAGATATTTGCAGCAGGGCTAGATGTTTATCAGAAAGAACCTTTAAAAGAGTCAGAGCTGTTTAAGCTGGAGAATGTAGTCACTTTGCCTCATGTGGGTTCGGCGACAGCAGCGACACGGAAGAAAATGGCAGAACTGGCCTATCAGAATCTGGTGGATGCACTGGAGGGGAAAGTGCCACGCTATGTGGTTAATCCGCAGTTTTAGATTTATACGAAGTTAATATTAAATAACATTTTCTTGCATCTATGCTCAAGCTTCAATGCTATATTCTTGGGAGTTGGAAACATTAGGCTCAGAGAATTTTCATTGAAACGTTTGCTACTGGCTTGTAGTTTAAGTATATGTATGTCTGCAGGACATACCGACAGCACTTATTTTGATCGACCCACAGCATCATTTACTGTGCCCGATATTGGGGCTGGTATAGGCTTGCTGGATCAGCAAAAAGAAAAAATGATCGGTGAAAAAGTCTATCGCGAAGTACATAGGCAGATGCCAGTGATGCAGGATCCCTGGCTTGAAGATCAGCTCCTCTCAGTGTTTTCCCATATTCTCAGTCAAACCCAGTTATCCCAGCCGATTGGCCTGCTAGTTATTAATGATGCACAAATTAATGCCTTTGCCGTGCCCGGTGGCTTGTTTGCTTTAAATGCAGGTTTGATTAATTCTGCACGTAATATGGATGAAGTGGCTGGGGTGATGGCGCATGAAATTGCTCACGTTTCCCAGCGCCATTATAGCCGTTCCCAGGAGGCCTTTAAGGGGCAAGGTTTATTGGCTTTGGCAGGAATTCTGGTGGGAGCCTTGGTGGCTTCGCAGGCAGATGGTGATGCAGGTGCTGCGGTCATGATGGGCTCTCAGGCAGCTTTACTTGATCAGCAGCTCACTTATAGCCGTAATCAGGAACGTGAAGCGGATCGCATTGGTATGCAGTACATGTACGCATCGGGTTATAATCCGCATAGCATGGCAGATTTTTTCGAGGTCATGCATCGATCTACCAGCCGTTTAAGTTTTTTACCGGATTTCTGGCTTACTCACCCTTTGACGACCGAAAGGATGAGCGAAGCGCGACTGCGTGCTGGTCAGCTTCCGGCAGTCAAACCGAAGCTGAATGATCAGGATTTTGAAATTATCAAATGGTATAGCCGGGTAGTGTCCCGTCAGGCCAGTGAAAAGCAGTTAAGTTTGCTGGCAGGGCGCAATAGTTTTGCTGGTCAATTGGCCTTGGCGACGTATCATCTGCAACAGGGCGACTTTCAGGCTGCACAGGCTGTGCTTGATCAGGTGAGTCAGAAGCACCAGAAGCATCCTTTATGGATATTAAGTCAGACGGATGTTTATCTGGGCCAAAATCATGTTAATGAGGCTTTAAAAAGTGTGAGTTCAGCAGCACGCATTATGCCGGAAAACCGGGCATTGAATTATAAGCATGCTGAGGCGCTGATTCGTGCCAAACAGCCTGATCATGCTAGAACTATTGTACAGCGCTTTTTAAATGCGAATCCGCGAGATGTCAGTGGTTGGCGTCTTATGCAAATGGCTGCAAATGCTCAGTCCGCCTCCGAGATTAAAGCCGCGACTGTTCTGCGCTATCGGGCTGAAGTGGAATACTGGTCAGGTCATGAGGAAACAGCGATTAAATCTTTATTACATGCACAGCGGGTCAGTAAAAGTAATCAGTCTTTATCGGCTACCATTAATCAGCGTTTAAAGCAGATGCAGCGGGAACGACAAGATAAAATCTGAAAATAGTTTTATGCGGATTTTGTGGGTAGAAGATGTATCCCAATCCGGGTAAATCACGCTACAATCGGGCCAAAGAGAATTGTTTATTTAAATCATTGTATGAAAAAAATATTATTAGCGGTATTGCTATTGGGGTGTGGTGTGAATGGTTTTGCTGCAAGTGCAGTCGAATATGTAGAAGCGGTTGAGCAGATTAATACTGATTATCAAAAAGAATCACGTCAGTTTTTAAAAGCGTTAAATCCACAGCAGCAGGGTTTTACGGCGTCGCAGCAGCAGCAGTTTTGCGCTATTGTGCAGCGTTATGTTGACCGTTTATATCAAGCAGCAGATCAGAACCGGGCCTATCTGGATCGTCAGTTTCAAAATGTAGGCAAACAGGAGGTGATATTGCAGGTCAAATCTTCTAAAGAGATGCAGTTGCTAAAACGTCATCATGTGAATTGTAATTTGCAATAAAACAAAAAAATGAGAATATGGCGAGAACTGTCTAAAAAGTGAGGCAGTTCAGCACGGATTTAGAGCTGAATTGAATAGGGGATTAAGCAAGCTTGGCTTTGATTTTGGCTGAAACCTGTGCAGGATCGGCGCGCCCGGCTATGAGCGGACGCAGAGAATTCATCACCTTACCCATATCTTTCATGCTAGTAGCTTGTTGCGCTGCAATCGTTTGCGCAATCACGGAATCAAGTTCTTCCTCAGTCATAGCTTCTGGTAGAAATTGAGAGAGAACCTCAACTTCGGCTTGTTCCTTACTAGCTAAATCTTCTCGACCAGCACCTGTAAAGGCTTTGATCGATTCTTTACGTTGTTTAATTTGTTTTTCAATGACCGCAAGAACTTGAGCGTCGTCAAGTTCTTTACGCTCATCGACTTCGATTTGCTTAATTGCGGCTTGGAGACTACGAATGACCGTTAACTTGTCCATTTCTTTAGCACGCATGGTGGCTTTCAAAATGTCAGTAATCTGGTTTTTTAAAATAGTCATTATTTATTCCAAGCGGTCAATCACAAATTAATCTTAGTAAAGGCGAGTTGTACGTACTGATTCACGCGCCAATTTCTTTTGGTAGCGTTTAACAGCAGCAGCTTTTTTGCGCTTACGTTCTTGAGTTGGTTTCTCGTAGAATTCGCGCTTACGTACGTCAGCTAAAACACCCGCTTTTTCACATGAACGTTTGAAACGACGGATAGCTACGTCTACTGGTTCGCCTTCTTTCAATTTAACTTGTGGCATGAAGAATCCTCATTAAGTTATGGATAAGATCAGGGCCGAATTGCCCTTGATCACAAGTGAAGGTCAGTATTTTACTCATTTACATCTCATACCACAAGTCTATAATAGTTGCTGCAATAGATTTGATACAGGTTATAGGCAGTTTAATGATCGTTTTGGGCTTGGAAACGTCGTGTGATGAAACAGGACTGGCACTGTATGATAGCGAGCTGGGGTTGCGCGGACAGGTGTTGTACAGTCAGATTAAACTGCATGCAGAGTATGGCGGGGTGGTGCCAGAACTGGCTTCACGTGACCATGTGCGCAAGCTCATTCCCTTAATGAATGAACTGCTCGAACAAAGCGGCGTGAAAAAATCTGAAATTGATGCAGTGGCTTATACTCGTGGTCCGGGTCTGATGGGCGCACTGATGACCGGTGCACTTTTTGGTCGTACCTTGGCATTTGCCCTCAACAAGCCGGCAATTGGTGTGCATCATATGGAAGGTCATATGCTGGCCCCTTTACTTTCAAAAACGCCGCCAGAATTTCCATTTGTTGCGCTGCTGGTTTCGGGTGGTCATTCACAGTTGATGGCTGCTTATGGCATTGGCCAGTATGAACTGCTGGGCGAGTCGATTGATGATGCGGCTGGTGAAGCTTTCGATAAAGTCGCCAAAATGATGGGCCTGCCATATCCGGGGGGGCCGAATATTTCAAAACTGGCCGAGCAGGGCGATCCAAACGCTTTTGCTTTCCCGCGTCCGATGCTGCATCAGGGGCTGGAGTTTTCATTTAGCGGTTTAAAAACTGCGGTGTCTGTACAAATGAAAAAGCTGGGGGATGAAAACCGGGATGCCGATATTGCTGCCAGCTTCCAGGAAGCCATTGTGGATACTTTGGTAAAAAAATCTGTCAAGGCATTGAAACAGACTGGCTTAAAACGTCTGGTGATTGCCGGTGGGGTAAGTGCCAACAAGCGTTTGCGTGAACGACTGGAAGCGGACTTAACCAAGATCAGAGCCTCTGTATACTATGCCGAACCTGCACTGTGTACCGATAATGGTGCAATGATTGCGTTTGCAGGTTACCAGCGTTTAAAAGCCGGGCAGCAAGATGGTCTGGCGGTTACTACCACACCACGCTGGCCGATGACGGAATTGAGTAATCCAAACGAAGCGTGACAATCGTTTAAAAAAGAACCGCATTTGCGGTTCTTTTTTTATTCCAAATTTGAAAATAACTGTGCACTGCTGATTTTTCGCATAAATCCTGCACGCTTTAAAGCTAAAGTCACCATGTTGGTATTACAGGATTGAATACCTTCAAAATTACCAAGATCTTCGGTAATTAATTTCCATAAATCACTTAAATCATTACATAGTACATGCCAGAAAAATTGCGAATCACCACTAATTCCAAATAGACAACGTGTATATTTGAGTTCAGACAAGGTCTTGGCAATATGATTCGCTGAATCTGGACGAGCTTTAATCAAAATAATTGCTTCGGATTTATAGCCCATCAAACTAGGTTCTACATCGACACGAATGTTGAAAATACCTTCTTCCAATAAGTCACTCAATAATTTCTGAGTTTTATGTTCACTGAGCTCAATTTGTTCTGCCAAACTTTTAATAGATGAACGGCCATCAATAGATAGAGCATGAATTAACTTTAATTCAGTTTCAGTCAAGTTTCTAACATTAACATTTTTAACGCTGATGCCATCTAATGCTTTAGGTTTACTGGCCCATGTAAAGGGTTTTAAGACCGCTTGTGTTTCTACAGTTTTAATATCTGGAATTTGCGTAACAAAGTCATGCATCCAAATGGAGAGATCCGCTGCTTTTTCTAGTCCAATCTCTAAGAAAATATCTGCAAGTCCTGTAGTTAGAAAAACAATACGCACTTCTGGGCGGTTTGCAAAAAATTGTGCAATTTCTTTTTCCTTCCCAAATTTCACACTGATCCATACATGAACTGTGTAACCCTTATTGGTAACCAGTGGATTTAACTCAATCGCAGTACGTATAACTTGGTCATTTAGCAATTTAACCAGACGCCGAGACAGCTTTTTTTCCGGAACATCACTAATCTGACTCAGTTCTCTCCATGATCCTCTCGGATTAGAGATGAGAGCTTTGATGCATGCGGTATCGATTTCGTCGAAACTAAAAGATTCACTCATGATGATTGACTTGTCTAATAACTAATTATAGTCTTAATTAAAGTCTAGAAAATAAAATACAACCTGTATATATGTCTAAATATTAAATGAGACGCTTATGGATGAGTCAAAAATGCAAAACTCAATTTCCGCTCAAGGAAATGTATCACAAAAGAAAGTTATTCTTGCAGGAACTGTAGGAAATGCGATTGAATGGTTTGATTGGACGATTTATGCCACATTTGCGGTATTTTTCGCGAAACAGTTTTTCCCCTCAGATGATCCAACGGCATCGTTGCTGGCGACCTTCGCAATTTTTGCTGTTGGTTTCTTCATGCGCCCATTAGGTGGAATCGTATTGGGCATCTTTTCGGACCGCTATGGTCGAAAAGCCGCTTTGGCCGCCACCATCATTATGATGGCAGGTGGATCTTTGATGATTGGTCTTTCACCAACCTATGAATCAATTGGTATTTTTGCACCAATTATTTTGGTATTGGCACGATTACTTCAGGGTTTATCGTTAGGCGGCGAGTTCGCTTCAGCTGCAACCTATCTTTCAGAGATGGCACCAAAACATAAACGTGGATTCTATTCGAGCTTTATGTTTTTTAGTTCAGCAATTGGTATTTTGATGGCCTCAGGTCTTGCTTGGGCTTTAACAAGTGCTTTGACTGAAACGCAAATGAGTGAATACGGTTGGCGTATTCCGTTTATTTTGGGTGCGATTGGCGGCTTGGTGGGTATGTGGATTCGTAAATCCGTACCTGATAGTGAAATGACCCATAAAAAAGAATCCGTAAAAAATCCTTTGGCTGTATTGATTAAACGTCATCCGAAAGAAACGCTCCGTATTGTCGGTATTTCTATCTTAACGACATTTGCATTTTATATTTTTGTAGTTTATGTCCCAACTTATGCCATTAAAGTTTTAGGTGCAGAGCCACAAACAGCCTTTGCTGCGAATACTGTTGGCTTAATTATTTTCATGCTGTGTCAGCCTGTATTTGGCTGGCTATCAGACAAAATTGGTCGCAAACCGCAGTTGATCGTATTTGCTGCGGGATATTTAGTTTTCTTTTATCCAATCATTAAGTGGATGGATGGGACTTTTGCATCGATTTTGTTGGTCGAGCTTTTTGGATTGGTTTTATATGCTTTATATACAGCCATTGGCCCCGCGGTCATGTCTGAGCAGTTTCCGACAGAAGTTAGAGCGGTCGGTATTGGTGCACCTTACAATTTGATGGTGGCTTTACTCGGCGGCACGACCCCATATGTACTGACTTGGTTACAAAGTATTGGTAAACAAGATTACTTCTACTTTATGGTACTGGTTGGCGCTTTATTAACATTAATCACATTTATTAAGATGCCTGAAACGGCAGGAAAAGGTTTGGAAGATATAAAATGAATATTGTGAATTTATCTGCACTTGAGTTAGGTCGACAGATTGCTTGCAAAAAGATAACTTCAGTAGAGACAGTTCAATTTTATATTGATCGAAACCAGACATTTAAACATCTAGATTGCATTTCGGAACTATTTGAAACCGAGGCTTTGCAACATGCTAAGTACTTAGATGAGTTGCTTCAGCAAGGAACACGTTTAAGTCCATTTCATGGTGTTCCAATTTTACTAAAAGATAATCTGGATGTAGCGGGTCATATAACGTATGCCGGTACAGTTTATCTAGATCAAAAAGCGTTAGCAAACTGCGAACTGGCTGATCAGTTACAAAATTTAGGTTTTGTAATCTTAGGTAAAACTAAAATGACCGAGTTGGCCTTTGGTTTGTCAGGGCAAAATCCAATGCAGGGTACACCTAAAAACCCTTGGGCAGAACAGCAATTCGCGCCAGGTGGATCTTCTTCAGGTTCAGCAGTCGCAGTTGCATGTAATCTAAGTCCTTTAGCATTTGGTGGTGATACTGGTGGTTCAATTCGTACACCAGCAGCATTGAATGGCATATTTGGATTTAAACCCTCAGCTCATAAAATTGCTGACATGGGTGCAGTGCCATTATCTAAAACATTAGATACTTTAGGTCCGTTTGCGCGTTTTGCAGATGACATTAGTGCGTTAATTAATTTATTGATGGATACAAATGTTGAAGTGACATCAAGTGAAAATGTAATTTATGCTTTAGATGAGTCTGCATTTCCATATCCGCTTGAGCATGAGGTATTAACGCTTTGGCGCGAAGGGCTAAAACGCATAGAGGCTTTAGGAATTGAAATTAAAAACTGGCAACCACCTGCACATTTTGATTTTCATGATCTATCAGATCGAACATCTGACATTATTGCCTATGAAAGCTATTTGTATCATGGTGATACAGCTGAAAATGCTGAAGTAAAAATGTGGGAATTGGTACGTCAGCGTGTGCTACGTGGTAAGACCATCTCACAGCAAAAATATGAGACATTGATTGCAGAGCGAACTGAGTTTCAGCAATCGTTTAAAGCCTCTTTAGATGGTCAATGTTTGTTGTTTCCAGTGAGCCCATTTCTTGGAGCTGTGTCAAGTTCAGAAGATGCCGAGTTTAGTCATGTGGGTGAATATACACGTCCATTTAACTATTTAGATGCACCAAGTTATGCTTTCCCTATAGCTCTGAGTGATAGCGGATTGCCGATGGGTATTCAGTTGGTTTCATATCAAGCGAATGATGTTAATGTGGTAAAAACGGTGCAGAAAATTGCCAATGGTTTAGGTATTCGTTCTGTATTACCACCAATTTGTCAGGATTAAGAGTTAACGCCTCGTTTATTATATTCAAAAAAAGAACCGCATTTGCGGTTCTTTTTTTATCATGATGGTTCTACTTTAAGCTTTTTTAAGTTGCTCTGACCCAATCCAATGCTTCGAAAACTGATAAGCAGCACGACCTGAACGTTGCCCACGTGCCTGGCACCAACGCAGTGCTTCAGCATGCGCTTCGTTTGTCCATGGCATGGAAGCTTTAGTCAAATAGTGTTCAACAATTTCTAAATATAAGTTTTGATCCATCGGGTAAAAAGACAGCCATAATCCGAAACGATCAGATAAGGAAATTTTTTCTTCGATCGCTTCCTGAGGATGTAACTCTGTATATTGCGGTACATCGACTTTGGTGACCGGCGTATTTTCATGCATAAATTCTGGCAATAAATGGCGACGGTTACTCGTCGCATAAATCACAAAATTGTTGGAACCAGATTGCAATGAGCCATCCAGAACACTTTTTAAACTGCGATAATTTTCATCTTCTGCATTAAAGGCCAGATCATCACAATAGACTATAAATTTTTCTGGACGGCCAGCGATCAGTTGCTGAATTTGAGGCAGATCTGACAGGTCATCACGTTCAATTTCAATCAGGCGTAAACCCTGATCTGCGTATTCAGTCAACAAGGCGCGGACAATTGACGACTTGCCTGTGCCACGCGAGCCGGTCAGCAGCACATCATTGGCAGGCAGGTCTTTTAAAAACTGTAAAGTGTTCTGAATCACTTTTTCTTTTTGTTTCTCGATTCCTTTTAAATCTTCCAGCGCAATCTGTTTAAGCTGATAAATTGGCTTTAGTTCCCCGTTTTGCCATTTATAAGCATACGCAGAAAAATCCGGTGTCTGCTTCAGCTCAGGCAAGCTGTGTTGAAGCTGCAAAAGTACAGTAGAAAGCGCATTTAAAATATTGTCAGGTAAGTCGATTTTCGCCATGATGAAATAATGCAGATTTAAAATTATGTCTAGCATACTATCACTGTAAAATTCACAGTCAAAGTCTGAAAAGTGTGATAATTTACTTAAAGCAGAGAGTTTTGCTCCTTTAGTCTAGAAGGAGGAAAAGGGCGTTTTCCATATTTAAGACTACGGGCTGAATGAGAAATATATAGGGAAAATGACAGATGCTATTCAAAGATTTTACCCAGGATATTAATCCACATCAGGCCTATCGGATCAAAAAGCTGAAACAGCAGTTACAGCTTGCTGAGACTTATGAGGAGTGGAAACATATTGCGTTAAAGATTGATGAGGAATCAGGTGCACAAGAGTGGAAGTTTGATAATAGCTCGCCGTATTTTGATGCTGAAGTGATTGCGCATCGCTTAGGGAAATTAAGACGTTACCGCCAGCAAAAGCGTACCCGGGATCTGATGCATATCCTGTGTGAAGGGCTGAGCTATGATGTTGCCAATATTGCACATCCTTTGCTTTTTACCGAGACTTATGTCGGCACCAAAAGAATTATTGAAGAATATGTAGAAGAAGTCAGTCTGGGTCTGGCCTATATCGCCTCAGATGAATGTCAGTGCTTGAAATTTGAAGAAAAGATCGAATACTTTGAACATTGTCAGCGTGCTTATGGCCAGCCAGCTTTGATGTTTTCCGGCGGTTCCACTTTGGGGTTATTTCATACTGGTGTATGTAAGGCTTTAATGGAGCAAGACTTGCTGCCCAAAGTCATGTCCGGCTCCAGTGCCGGCGCTATTATGACTGCCATGCTGGGCGTGTCCAAGCCTTCCACTTATGTAGAACTGTTGAAGGGACATAACTTTTTTCATGAAGCCTTTCACTTTCGTAAGCTGAATGAACTGCTCAAAGGTAATGGTGGACTGGCCGATGTCAAATACCTGAAAAAGTTTCTGATTGAGAATCTGGGAGATGTCACTTTTGCAGAAGCCTTAAAAATTTCCGGTCTACATATTAATATTGCGGTTGCTCCTTATGATGCTGCGCAGGAGGCCCGGATTATGAATGCCTATACCTCACCAGATGTGCTGGTCTGGAGTGCAGTGCTGGCCTCTTGTGCGGTGCCAATTCTGTTTCCACCCGTACGTCTGACCAGTAAACGCTATGATGGTCAATATACCCCGTATATGGGAGCCACGCGCTGGGTCGATGGCAGTGTGCGCAGTGATTTTCCGCAAGAGAAAATGGCGCGGCTTTATAATATCAATTACACCATCGCCAGTCAGGTGAACCCGCATATCGTGCCATTTATGCAGGATGATGTAGCACGTTTCCGCAAAGGGACCTTAAGCTGGCCACAACGTATTGTACGCCGTCAAGGTGCGGTCATTACCAAAGGCATGATGGACTTTGCCCGTGAGCATGCCGGTCGGGTGCCACCAGTCCGCCGTCTGCTGGACCATGGTCATGGGGTGGTCAATCAGCGTTATTATGGCGATGTAAACATCGTCGGAAAATATGGCTTACGTCATTATACTTATATGCTCCAGAATCCGCGGCCGCATCTGTTTAAAGTCTTACAGCGCGAGGGCGAACGGGCGACCTGGCCTAAAATTTCCCTGATCGAAATGCAGGAGCGGGTAGGTAAAACTATTCAGCATTGTCTGGAACTGTTAAATTATCAGAAGACACCAGATCTACAGCACGAATATATTGCAACTTAATCCAGACACGCTCTCTTCTTTAAACTGGCAGCTAAAAACCAAAGCCCGTAGCCTGGGCTTTGGTCGCCGTCTCTATTATTTAAATGAACCAGGGCCTTACTGGCTGAAGACCCAGCTTGCTGATTCTTCCAGTTCTGTATGGCAACAGGTTCAACAGGGTTTTCAGCATGAGCTGGAATTTTACCGTGCTTATCAGCATGCAGGTTTGCAATGCCTATTGCCCGCTTGGATCATTCAGCAACCTGTTAAAATTGCTCATGAAACTTTTCAGCAGGCTTTGATTCTGCCAGATTTTCCTGCTTATTTTGACGGTACACCAGAAACGCTATCTATTCTGGAAATTCAGCAATATTTGCTGCGCGTCTTAGAACCCTTAATTGAATTACAGGAATTGGGCTATTTTCATGCCGATTTAAAGCGTGAACATTTTGTGCATGATCAGGGCAGGGTCTATCTAATCGATTTTGAACAGGTACACTCCCTGTCCGAATCAGTAATAAAAGAAATGAATGCAACACCGCGTTATATGGCACCTGAGTTATTTCATGGCAAGCCTAAGTCTCTGCAAAGTGAGGTCTATGCTTTGGGAATCATTTTTTATGAATGGCTGTCCGGACAGCGTCTGCAAGCGGCCAACTATGAAGATTGGGCATATATACATTGCCAGCGTTTCAAACTTGAGCTTCCGACGGGTTTAAAAGCCTTTCAAAAACTGTTGGAGGGAATGCTATGCAGGCAGCAGCAGAATAGACTGGCTGATTTCAAAGTGGTCAAATACAGCTTGATGACTGAAATTGAATGAGAAAAATACAATAAATTGCAGATTGTTTTTTATTTAATCAAATGGGTGGGTTTTTCTTAAAAAGCTCTTGTCAGGGCAAAGTGATCTCTATAGTATACACAGCCATTGGGGACGTGGCGAAATTGGTAGACGCACTGGATTTAGGTTCCAGCGCCGCGAGGTGTGAGAGTTCGAGTCTCTCCGTCCCCACCAACAGTATTTAGGTAACGAGATACTGGGTGGAAGTAGAGGATTGGTGTAATGGTAGCATGACGGTCTCCAAAACCGTTCGTCAAGGTTCGAATCCTTGATCCTCTGCCAAAGTTTATAAAAATCCAACCTTGAGTTGGTACCCTGATGGGGACGTGGCGAAATTGGTAGACGCACTGGATTTAGGTTCCAGCGCCGCGAGGTGTGAGAGTTCGAGTCTCTCCGTCCCCACCATCAAAAAAGACAAGGCGATGACCTTGTTTTTTTTCGCCTGAAATTTATAAATCTTAGAAGTATAAAAAAGCCCATAACAATGGGCTGATGATATTTTCCCCACTTCAAACTCCATCAGCTCTAAACCTGTATTAGAGACTGCCTAGCCATTCAGTATTTATTTTTTTCATAAAATGAAGTGAATTCGTTCAAAAATAAGGGCTGTAAAATAAAATCCGGGTTAATTGATTAATTTTTGATATAACAGTACTTATTTTTCTAGATGAGTGCTTGTCAATACGAGTCGATCTCTATAATATACACAGCCACGGGGATATGGCGGAATTGGTAGACGCACTGTGTTCAGGTCGCAGCGCCTTCTAGGTGTGAGAGTTCGAGTCTCTCTATCCCCACCATATATAAAAGAAGCAAGGTGAATACCTTGTTTTTTTTTGCCTGGAATTTAGCAGGATGCTTTCTATTTCCTTGGCTTCTCAATTTTGTTTGAGATTTCGGATAGAAATATCGTGAATTACTGCGTTAAGAAACCATTAAAATAATAGGATAAAAAGCATAGCAACCCGTAAGTAGGGCATTGGCATCGTTTTTATATTAATGAGATCAGTAAGGTTGAAACAAAAATAAAGGCCAGACGTTTAGAGTGGCTTTTAAATTTCTCAAATTTTATCGAATGTGAAAAATAAAGTTAACTGCTTAATTTATAGCAGGTTAGATTACCTTTTACTGCAAAAACACTTGTCAACAGTGTGTGATCCCTATAGTATACACAGCCATTGGGGACGTGGCGAAATTGGTAGACGCACTGGATTTAGGTTCCAGCGCCGCGAGGTGTGAGAGTTCGAGTCTCTCCGTCCCCACCAACAGTATTTAGGTAACGAGATACTGGGTGGAAGTAGAGGATTGGTGTAATGGTAGCATGACGGTCTCCAAAACCGTTCGTCAAGGTTCGAATCCTTGATCCTCTGCCAAAGTTTATAAAAATCCAACCTTGAGTTGGTACCCTGATGGGGACGTGGCGAAATTGGTAGACGCACTGGATTTAGGTTCCAGCGCCGCGAGGTGTGAGAGTTCGAGTCTCTCCGTCCCCACCATCAAAAAAGACAAGGCGATGACCTTGTTTTTTTTCGCCTGAAATTTATAAATCTTAGAAGTATAAAAAAGCCCATAACAATGGGCTGA